>JAFSHY010000101.1 GCA_017440065.1 Oscillospiraceae bacterium
AGTGCCAGCGTGTGGCCATTTCCCGCGCCATCGTGGGTCAGCCGAAGCTGCTGCTGGCGGACGAGCCGACAGGCGCCCTGGACTCTACCTCGGGCGCACAGGTCATGGAGCTGTTTTCCCAGCTGCATCAGAGCGGCGCCACCATCATCATGATCACCCACGACCAGTCCATCGCGGAGCATGCGGCCAAGATCGCCTACATTCGCGACGGCATGCTGACAGGAGGTGTGACGGATGCCTAAAGCGCTCAAACGGTTCCTGATCACGCTGCTGATCGTTGTGCTGGTCGGCGGCGGTATTGTGGGCGGTCTGATCCTGTACCGCGACCTCAAGAAAGAACCCGTGAAGGTCTATGCAGTTACCGATTTTGCCATGACGGAATACTGGGGTGACAGCTCGCAGGCTTACGGCATGGTTACCACGGACAAGCTGCAGGATGTTTTCATTTCCGATACCCAACAGGTCAGCGAGATCTTCGTGGAGCCGGGTCAGACGGTCAAGGTCGGCGATCCGCTGTTGGCCTATGATACCACGCTTTCCGATATCGATCTGGAGCAGGCGGAGATCAATCTGCAGAAGCTGCGCATCACGCTGGAGGATGCGAAGCTGGAGCTGGATAACATCATCAATATGCGGCCCCATTATACCATTCTGATCACGCCCGATCCCATCGGTGTGGAGTATATCCCCCAGCCGACGCCTTCGCTCATTTCCGGCTCAGGAACGCAGGAAGATCCTTTCTATTATCTCTGGGGCGCCGATGACACGCTGACGCCTGCTTTGGCGGCTCAGTGGTTCCCGGTCAAGCCCGCCGAACCGGAAGAGCCTGCGGAACCTGCTCCCGAACCCGTACCCGAAGAAGGCACGGAAGGCGAACCCGCACCCGAAGAGCCGCAGATCAATTACAACGAATCCTATGTGGTTCTGATCGTGCGCCAGTATAACGCGCTGAATGCGCCAATCTCGGCCTACTGGGGCCTGCGGCTGGATAAGAGCAGCGGCGAAGTCCGCATCGGCTTCTATCAGCCTGTTCTGTCTGATGAGATCCAGCAGTTTGAAGTGGAGCCGGAGCCCTACTATCAGGATTACGGCTCGGCCTACACCGCTGCGGAGCTGGCGCAGATGCGCGCGGAAAAAGAGCAGGAGATCAAGGATCTCGAGGTCACCATCCAGCTGGCGGAGGTGGAATATGCCCGTCTGCAGAACGAGGTCAATGACGGCGTGATCCGCGCCACCATTGACGGCACGGTCAAGGATGTGCTGGATCCCGACGAGGCTTATATGATGAATGAGCCCGTTATCCATGTGTCCGGCGGCGGCGGTTACTATATCGATGTTGCCATGAGCGAACTGGAACTTGGCACGGTAACGGTGGGACAGACTGTGGAGGTCATGTCGTGGGAGACCTATTCGCCCGTGGAAGGCACCATTGTGGAGATCTCCGAGTATCCCGTAAACAATGCCAATTCCTGGTCCAACGGCAATACCAATGTGTCCTATTATCCGTTCCGCGTCTTCGTGGATGAATCCGCGCAGCTGCGTGCCAATGAATATGTGGATGTGACGTATCAGAATACCGTGCAGGACGGCAACAGCCTGTATCTGGAAAACCAGTTCATCCGCACGGAAAACGGCAGAAGCTATGTCTATGTCCGCAATGAGGAAGGCCTGCTGGAAAAGCGTACCGTGCAGACCGGCAGAAGCCTTTACGGCAGCTACACGCAGATCCGCGGCGGCATTACAGCAGAAGACTATGTGGCCTTCCCTTACGGTAAGGACGTTACGGACGGAGCGGAGACCAGCGAGTCCACCGTGGAAGAATTTTACGGCTGGTAAGGAGGAATGACGGATGTTTGAAAATATTGCGCTTTCCTTCCAGGGCATCTGGAGCCATAAGATGCGCTCCTTCCTCACCATGCTGGGTATCATCATCGGCATTGCCTCCATCATCACCATCGTTTCCACCATCAAGGGCACCAATGATCAGATCAAGGCGAATCTGATCGGTTCGGGCAACAATGTGGTCACTGTCTCGCTGAAGCAGGATGGTTACAATGTAGATCTGCAGTACGGCGGCCTTCCGCAGGGCGTTACCGTCATTACGGAAGAGACCCAATCCGAGCTGGACGAACAGGAAGGCGTGCTGGAAACCTCTCTGTACCGTTACCGTGACTGGGCGGAAGGTGTGTTCTACCGCAATACTGCCTTTAACGGCGGCATGTACGGCGTCGATGAGCATTACTTCTCCGTGAACGGCTATATGCTGAACTACGGCCGCGGCTTTGTGGAGGATGACTTCACGAAGCACCGCAAGGTCTGTATTCTGGATTCCAAGGCGGTCACCACGCTCTTTGAAGGTCAGAACCCTGTCGGTCAGACCATTGAGATCATGGGAGAGCCCTTCACCGTAGTCGGTGTGGTGGCGACATCCTCTGCTTCCGCTCCGCTGATCAATACGATCGAGGACTACTGGATGTATGCGGATACCTCCTCCGGCAAGCTCTTCATGCCCATCGCCTGCTGGCCGATTGTTTACCGCTATGATGAGCCGCAGACCGTGGCTGTCCGCGCTGAGTCTACCGATGATATGACGGCAGCAGGCAACAATGTGGCAGAACTGCTGAATGAACGGCAGGTCAACAGCGATGTCTATCAGTATGAAGCGGACGACCTGCTGGAGCAGGCGGCGGAAATGCAGGCGCTGGCCAACTCCGCCAACAGTCAGCTGGTCTGGATCGCGGGCATCTCGCTGCTGGTCGGCGGCATCGGTGTTATGAACATCATGCTGGTCTCCGTGACGGAGCGTACCCGCGAGATCGGCCTCAAAAAGGCCATCGGCGCGAGAAGAAGAAGGATCCTCTGGCAGTTCCTGACCGAGGCAGCCGTTCTGACGAGCTTAGGCGGCCTTTTGGGCGTCGGCTGCGGCATCGGCCTTGCCCAGCTGCTTTCGGGCGTTATGGGAACGCTGGTCTCCATCAGCATCCCTGCCTGCGTGATCGCGGTGGTCTTCTCCATGGCCATCGGCATCATCTTCGGTCTGATCCCTGCCGTCAAGGCTTCCAAGCTGAATCCTATCGAAGCCCTTCGCAGAGAATAAATTCATACAAAAAAGCCCCAACCTTGTTGGGGCTTTTTTTGCCGGTCAATCGAGATAATCGCCGACGGGGCTTTGATTGTACTGCTTGATCAGCTTCAAGATCACAGAACCGTCGCTCTGCAAATCTTCCTCCAGAATGCGGTGCTTTGCGGCGCTCCGCTTCAGACCTTCCTTGTAGGCGGCCACTTCGTCCTGTACCAGCTTCGCGGCATATTCCTGCGAAACGTCGTCCTTCAGCATAAAATGCAGCGTCTGGCAAATGCATGCGGCTTTTACCCGTTTCCTGGTGTGATCCTCCCGTAATAAATAAATGCAGCGTGCGGTATCAGCCGGTCAGATCGGTGATACTACACGCTGCATCATTATTATAGCTTCAGAATTTCCGGATTTCAAATGGTAAAATGCAATAAATTTTACGAAAATAATTTGGAAAACAAAGTGAGGTCACTTTTGTGCGGCTTCGAAAAGACCTTTTCTGCCCTTGGCATTTCCGCAGATCGCGGTAAAGCAAAGCACGAAGGAAAGGACTGCTGCGATCAGCAGGCAGGCGGACATGATACTGTAGCACATCATGTAAAGGCTTCCATGGCGCTGCACATAGTATTCCATGTAGCCTGTACCGCCGAAGCAGCCGAGGATCAAAGCCCAAAGGACAGGATGCCAAAGCCTCAGACCACACTGCTTCACGCTGCGGATGCTGAAGATCACGGCGCAGCCGACCAGGACTACGATGCTGAAGATCTGTTCCAAACTGACAAAGCCGTTGGAGCGAAGGAACAGGGCGTCGTAGCGGGTACTGTCCATCACGATCTGAGAAGAACAGTATAGAACCATGAAGATGAGGAAGGTCATGCCCTGTGCGCGCTTGTTCTGCCTGCGGATCAGCTTCAGCATGATCACGGTTACGATCAGCAGGATCGCAAAGATGGCAAGGGCGATCAGGCTCTGAATAAAGAAGGTTGCAAACCGCCACTGGATCTCTCCGCTGGTGGCATTGACCACGGGAGAACCGATGGGGAGCTTCTGCCTGGCGGGATCTTCCACAAACATCTTTCCGCGGGAATCCGCGTTAAACAGGCAGCAAAGACGTCCCATGCCGATGCCGAGGGCAGCGGCAGGTGCAAGGCTGTCCAGCAGGGAAGGAAGGTCGTCGGTAAGGCGCAGGACGCGTACCAGAACCGCTGCAAGGAAGCAGCCGGCAAACACACCGAGCAGGGCGTAACCGCCGCCGGTGAAGTCCTGCAGCGCTGCAGACAGGGAGGTATACTGGTCGGTGCGGCAGTACCAATGGATCAGGCGGGCAAAGAATACGGAAAGTACCGTTGCCACGGGAAGATAAACGAGAACAGGAAGCAGCGGCTCATTGCGCCAAAGGCGGATCATAACGGCAGCCAGCATGGCGCAGAGCGCTGCGGCGGCAACCACGATGGAACTCCAGTAAACGGTGGAATTGCTGAAAACAAATGCGATCTGATTCATCCTTCTGCCTCCTCTTCACCGGGCAGAGCAGTATTGAAGAACACAATATCGCTCATGGTGCGTTCGTTGTTGTAAACAACACGGTTGATGACCTGATCGTTGAACACGCAGGTAGCCGTCTGACCGCCGTCCAGTGTATAGGCCATCTTGATGCCGCCGCGGTTATACAGGGTCTCGCCAAGCTGCGGCACCGTGGCATGCGCCACATAAGCCTGCTCTTCGTTGACATGCACCAGCATGTAGTGCAGCGTATCCAGCTGGCAGATGGCGGCTCTGGCATAAATGACGGTGGGTTCGCCCAGAGGATAATCGCGCGGCGTCACGTTTTCGCCGTTGTCGATCAGAATGGGGCCGAAGGCGAGGCTGAAGTTGATGTCGTTTTCATCCACATACTGCTGTGCTTCTTCCACGGTCATGATCTCGCCGGGATAGGTGAAATGGAAGTCGCCGTTCATATCGACGTACATGTTGTGGGCGAACTTGCCGTCCACGCGAAGGGCCTCACCCTTGTACACGACAACGCCGAAGTTACGGTGCTTATAGAAGTCCGCGCTGCTGGCGGCAACGGCATTGACCGTGGCGGCCATCTCAGAGGCACGATACTGGATGCTGGAGCCGAAGGTGTCATCGGCCATGTAGCGGCGGAACTGGGAAGCGTCCATGACCTTCACTTCGGTGAAGGTATAGACCGCGTTGTGGATGACTTCCTTCCAGTTGATGGCAAGGATGGTCTCGTCCATGTAGTAGTGGATGGTGCTGCCGGGCATCAGCTCGCGGGAGGAATCCCAGTGCATTTCCTGCCCGTCCAGCAGATCGGCACAGGTGGAGATCACAAGATCGATCTCGGCGGGATTGGTCGTGGTTTTGAAAAAGGCGGGATTGGGCTCGGGCGCCACGACCTGCGTGCGATCCAGCATATAGACCTGCTCGACCTTTGCCAGCTCGGCAGCGGCAGAGGCAGGAACGATCCCGCCCAAAGCTTCCGCGGTGGCACCGGCCACATAGGCATCAAAGTGATGCATGATATCTGTTGTAACGGCGGGCTTCGGTTCGGACGTACCCGCGGTATTGACGTTGTAAACCATCCATTTCGCTGCTGCGGCGGCAAATACGATACAGAGGCAGGAAAGAACGATCATCGCAATGATCTTTGCTGTTTTCTTCATCGATGATTCTCCTTAGTAGGTATTGCCGGAAAGCACCTGATAAAGGTCTTCGCCTGCAATGATCTTCCATTCGTGATTCACATATTCCAGCTCCAGCGAAAGTACCTTGGTTGCCATAAAACGGTCGGGATCTTCCAGAAGACCGGCGGTCACATTGGCCAGTGCTTCGAGGCTGATCTCGGTGTTATAGTAACCGTCGTCATCCAGAAGGGCATCCGGATCTTCGGATGCTTCCGCCAGCTGCTCCAGTTCGGAGAGCATATGATTCCGCTGCATGGCAGTGACCGCGGGAATATCCAGATAGGTCACGGTCACGGTTTGCACGGCGGAAAGGCCGTTCGCCGCGGAGGAGCCGATGCAGCTGTAGGAGAAGTTATCCCAAAGCGCGTCGTAGAGCAGCTTGCCGACTTCACTGTCGGGGGTGGAGCTTAATGTCATCGTCTCGGAGGAGAGATAGCGGTCGGCTTCCTCAAACTCGCGGGCGCTGATGTGAGAAAAATAGGCATTTACGGTTTCTTCCGGTGTTGCGGAAGCCTCCATCAGCCGCGGAACGGTATTTGTTGCATAGTTGCAGATCAATACGGTTCCGATACAGGCCGTGAGGGTAGCGAGGGTCAGCACGATGGCCGCGATTTTGATTCCGATCTTCATTTCGGTACCTCTTTCTGTGGGCATAGGATTGGAGTGTTCGCTGCCGTTGCAGCGGTCATAGCGGAGAAACGGCATTCCGATCAAACAGAGTCGGGAGAACCGCGCTTCTTTGCTTTGCGTTTTCTGATGATTACGGTCGCGGCAGCAAGGGCAAGGATGCCGGTCAGCAGCGGCCACAGGATCGCGGAAGGTATAAACGGCTCGGGTGACGGCGGTTCCGCCGCGGCGGGTGTCTGCGGTACCGCAGCCTGCGGTTCCGGAGCGCGGGATTCTTCCAAAGCGGCAAGTCTCAATGCGGCTGCCTGCTCTGCGGCAAGGGCGTTCTCTTCCTGTTCGGCAGAGGCAAGGCTCAGCGCGAGGTCTTCGGCAGCGGCATGCTTCGCCGCCTCTTCCTCCAGTCGGATCGCTCTCTGGTAGTTGGTGTAATCGCAGAAGAGCGTGCAGAGCTCGGAAAGCGTTCCGGCGGCGGCGGAAAGGTTGCAGGACAGGGCGGTCAGCAGGAAGGGGTCTTCCGTGTAAACGATGGCGCAGTCGTTGTTGATGCGGTACATTGCGCCGCCTATTTCGAAGTGAAGGAACCCGTATTTGTTCGCCATGTCGTAGCGGGTCTCGTGCAATGCAAAGACTTTGTACTTGCCTGCATTCATCATGTTCTCGATCACGCCGGGAAAACGTTCCGGCTCTTCGTAGAGTAGTTTGAGGCAATGGATCATCTGACGGGCGGAGAATTCATTGACGGAAAAGAACTTGGAAGGAACGGTCTCCTCGGTTTCGCCCAGATAAGGGAGCAGGGCGGTACGGTAATCGCGGTATGTCCCGAACTGCGCCTGCATTCCCTCGGAAAGTTCGTTGTTGGAATACTTGAGCGACTGTTCCTGCACCACACGGTAGGGGTAACCGCAGACTTCGGTATCAAAGGTCATCTCGCCCCGATAGATCAGCTCGGAATAATACATGTTGAGCGGGAGTTTGTAAAGGCTGGCTGCGGTGATAAGATTATCGCCGTTGAAATAATAGCTTTCGCCGCTGACGGTGTTGTAGTAGCCGAAGGAAAGCTGCTCATAGTAGATGGAGTTCTCTTCCATGAAATCGGAAACGATCTCCTCCAATGTTTTGCCGTCAAACCGCGGATCTTCCGCCGCGTGTACCGAAACGGGCAGAGCAGAAAGCAGAAGAGTCAGCGCCATAAAAAACGTGAGCGCGCGATATTTCCGCATAAAATCCCTCCTGCCATAGATTAATCCTTATTATTTTAATGGATATGGCTATAAAATACAAGCCATATTTCCCACGGGACAGACACTAATTTGCGCTTCCTTCATAGGATGAACAGGGAGGCGAAGCCTCCTTCGTAACTGTGATCATTGTTCGATAAAGGAGGCGCAAATGAGCAATCAAGGTTATATGACCTACGGGCCTTATGCGGGCTGGGAGAATGACGGCTGCAGCCCGTATCCGTCCTGCGGCTATGGCCCGCAGTATCCCTGTAATCAGGAACCATATCCCTGCAGCCAAAGCATCGGCCCCACAGGCCCCGCCGGCCCGCAAGGCATTCCCGGCCCGAGAGGCTATCAGGGGCCGCAGGGAATTCAGGGGATTCCCGGCCCCGTCGGCCCGACAGGCCCGCAGGGGGTACAGGGCTTTGTCGGCCCCACAGGTCCAGCCGGTTTGACAGGCGCGACCGGTGCGGCAGGCGCGGCAGGTCCCGCAGGTCCCATCGGCCCAACCGGCCCTGTCGGTCCCGCGGGTGCTGTCGGTGCTGCAGGTCCCGCAGGCCCTGCCGGTCCCATCGGCCCAACCGGCCCTGTCGGTCCCGCGGGTGCTGTCGG
>JAFSHY010000102.1 GCA_017440065.1 Oscillospiraceae bacterium
AGGGATTCACGGCCAGCTCGTAGGCGGTGATGGGCAGGAAGTCCTCCAGCGCCAGATCCTTATGGCTGAGGCAGACCTCGTGGTCGGAGAAGGCCACGATCTGATAGCCCGCGTTCCGGTAAAGGTCACGGACTTCTTCGGGGGTCAGCTTTCCGTCCGACCAGGTGGTGTGGGTATGCATATTGGCCTTGTAGCGGTTTTGCGCGGTGGGGAAGAGGATATGCTTGCTCATGACAGGACCTCCTTAGAACTGACCTTCCACCTCTTCGCGGTAGTAAGGACGGGAGTAGGCGTTTTTACCGTCGGCGCCGAAGAGGCTGACGCGGAAATAGGCGGTGGCTTCCTTGCCGGGCGCGCAGAGGTCATACCATCTGTGCAGGTCAAATTCCGCTTCGGTCAGCAGCTCGCCCTCGGGCGCCTGGGCGCGGAAGGCGCAGCGAAATTCGGTGGAAACGCAGATGTGACGGCAGGGGCTGCAGGTGATCCTGAGGATGCCGTCCTCAATGGTCAGGCTGCGGATCTCGGGGCCGCAGGAGGCATAGAAATCGCCGTGCTCCAGCGCGGAAATGACATCCCCGTAGGCGAGGGACTTGGCGGCGACCATGATCCAGCCGCTGAAGGCATCCTTCGCGGTATGCACATCGTCGGTGGCCAGCGGAAAGACCTTCGTGCCTGCCTTGAGCAGATCCTCAAAGGGACGGACATCGTCTTCGCCGAAACCGCCCTGCGCGCAGTCGCTGTTAAAGACCTCGATGCCCCAGATACCCTTGAGACCGATGTAGTCGGGATAGTGCTGCTGCGACCAGGTGGGATGGTTGTAGGAAACAAAGAAGCCTGCCTTCTGCGCCTCTTCCACCAGATGGTTGACGTAATCCACGCTGTATTCACGGTCTTCGGTGCTCCAAAGATCCAGCTGACCCTGCAGGTCGGGTTCCTTACGCAGCTTGCCCGCGCCGTAAACGGGGTCAAAGCAGACGATCTTCGTGTTTTCGGGATCGCGGGCAAAGAGATTCAGATGGTAGCATTTGTCATAGGGAGAGCGGGGGTTATGCTCGTTAATGGCGACCTCATAGGAGGTCAGCGCGAGGAAATCCTCGTCGTTCAGCGCGGACTGGGGGAAGCAGAAATCATGATCCGAGAAGGCCATGATCTGATAACCGTGGGCTTTGTAGCGGGCTTTGATCTCTTCCGGCGTAAAATCGCCGTCAGAACAGACGGTGTGGGTGTGCATATTGGCCTTGTAGATCCGTTCTGTTTGGGGCAGAAGATACTGTTTCATGGTAGCATCCTTTCCGGCATTACGGCGCCAAACCGATTTTTTTGTAATTTTAACACCGCAAAAAAATGAAGTCAATACAGGGCGGGCATAAAGAAATGCCGCTCGGAAAGAATAGCATTGGGAAAGGAGGTACGGCATGAAGAAGCAGAAAAAGACGGAGATCACCGCGAAAGAGCAACAGTCGAAGACCGATCCGCTGGGAATGTGGACGGGCGTTCCGCAGGATCCCTATGAGAAACCGGTGCAGGACGCGGACGATCTGTAAAACAGGAGGGAATGTTTCCCTCCTGTACATCTTAATCTCTGCCCCATGGACATTTCGGGAAAATATGCTATAATATAAAATTAGAAAATTTTAACCATCCGATCAAGGAGCATACATATGAGAATTATTGTGGTTGGTGCAGGCAAAGTGGGCACAGCACTGGTGCAGCAGCTGAGTGCCGAGCGGCACAGCGTTACGCTGATCGACGTCAATGCCGATAAAGTACAGCGTCTGACGGGAGAACTGGATATCATGGGCATCACCGGCAACGGATCGTCCTACTCCATCCTTTCGGAGGCGGGCATGGAGTATGCCGATGTGTTCATCGCCGTAACGGGATCGGACGAACTGAATCTGCTGTGCTGTATGTTTGCAAAGAAGGCAGGCCATTGCCATGCCATTGCCCGTGTCCGCAATCCGGGCTACAGCCATGAGCTGGAATTCATCAAGCAGCAGCTGGGAATTTCTACCATCATCAACCCGGAACTGGCAGCTGCCACGGAAATATCCCGTCTGCTTCGTTTCCCTGCTGCCAGCAACATTGATACGTTTGCGGATGGCCGCGTTCGCCTCATTAAGTTTGAACTGAAGCAGAGCAGCGGCCTGCATGGGATGCAGCTGAAAAAGATCGGCGCCCATCTGGGCTGCGAGATTCTGGTCTGCGCCGTGGAACGCGGGGCAGAAGTGATCATCCCCGGCGGTGATTTTGCGCTGCAGGCCGGAGATATGGTCACGATCCTTGCCACACAGGAGAAGGCTACGGATTTCTTCCGAAAGATCAATATGCCTACAAAACCGGTGAAAAGCACCATGATCGTCGGCGGCGGCACCATCGGCTATTATCTGGCCAAGGATCTTCTGAAGCACGGCATCGCTGTCCGCATTGTGGAAAAGGATATGGAGCGCTGCCGCGTGATGGCAGAGGAACTGCCGGAGGCTACCGTGCTGCAAGGCGATGCCATTGACCGCACCTTCCTCCAGTCTGCCGGTCTTCCGCTGACGGAGTCCTTCGTGGCACTGACTAATCTGGACGAAGAAAACGTACTTCTTGCCATGTATGCCAAGAAGCATACCAATGCCAAGCTGATCACCAAGGTCAACCGTCTGGAATTTGACGACATTCTGGATGGTATGGATCTGGGAAGTATCATCTATCCCAAATACATGACCTGCGATACGATCATTCAGTATGTCCGCGCCAAGCAGAATGCGGCGGGCAGCAATGTCAAAACGCTTTACCGCATTTTGGATGACCGCGTGGAAGCGCTGGAGTTTACGGTGCATGAAAAGTCCGCCGCTACAGGCATCCCGCTGATGCAGCTGAAGCTCAAGCCCAATCTCCTGGTCTGCTGCATTACACGCGGTGATGATATCATCATTCCCCGCGGCAGCGACAGCCTGCAGGTTGGCGACAATGTGGTCGTGGTTTCTCTGGAACACGGTTTGCACGATCTGCGCGATATTCTGGCACACTGACGGAGGCTTCCTATGAATCTTTCCATGATCTTGTATCTTTTGGGCTGGATCCTGGTGATCGAGGGTGGCCTGCTGCTGCTTCCTGTTCTCGTCAGCCTGATCTATGCGGAGAAGACCGTATGGGCATTTCTGTTTACGGCGGCCATATGCGGTGTATTTGGCGTGCCTTTGGTGCTGAAAAAGCCAAAGAGCAAAATGTTTTATCTGAAGGACGGGTTTATTGTCACAGGACTGACCTGGATCCTTATCAGTATTTTCGGAGCGTTGCCCTTTTCGATAAGCGGCTGTATCCCGAACTTTATAGATGCTCTGTTTGAAACGGCATCCGGCTTTACCACCACCGGCGCCAGTATCCTCTCCGATGTGGAGGCGCTGCCCAAGGGTATGCAGTTCTGGCGCAGCTTTACCCATTGGATCGGCGGTATGGGCGTTCTTGTGTTCCTTTTGACGCTGCTGCCTCATACCGGCGGCTCCCATGTCAATGTGATGAAGGCAGAATCTCCCGGCCCGCAGGTGGAAAAGCTGGTTCCCTCCGTACAGGCTACTGCAAAGATCCTTTACGGCATCTATATTGCCATGACGGTTCTGCAGATGACCCTGCTTCTGCTGGCGAAAATGCCTGTTTTTGATGCGATTACGCTGACCTTTGGTACGGCAGGCACCGGCGGCTTCGGTGTTCTGAATGACAGCCTTGGCAGCTATACCCCGCTGCAGCAATGGATCGTTACTGTGTTTATGATCCTTTTCGGTGTGAACTTCAACTGTTATTTCCTGTTGCTGCTTCGTAAGGCGAAACGGGCGTTCTCCATGGAAGAGGTGCGCTGGTATTTCCTGATTATCCTTGCTGCTATCGTGATGATCTGCTTCAATATTTGGGGGATGTACGGCTCTCCGGAGGAAACGATCCGCCATGCAGCCTTCCAGGTGGGATCTATTATGACCACCACCGGCTACTCTACCACGGACTTTGACCTTTGGCCCACCTTCTCCAGGACGGTGCTGGTGATCCTGATGTTCGTCGGCGCCTGCGCCGGCAGTACCGGCGGCGGCATCAAAGTATCCCGTTTTGTGGTGCTGTTCAAATCCATCCGTCAGGAACTGCAGCACGTGCTGAATCCCAGCCGTGTCTGCGTCACAACGATGGATGGCAAGCAGGTCTCCCATGAGGTGCGCCGCTCCATCAATGTGTTTATCATTACCTATCTGGCCATCTTTGCTGTTTCCACGCTGCTGATCAGCCTGGACGGATATGATCCCACCACGAACTTTACGGCAGTGGCGGCAACGCTTAATAACATCGGTCCCGGCCTTGCTGCCGTCGGCCCGACGCAGAACTTCAGTCTGTATTCCGCAGGCTCCAAACTGGTTCTGATCTTCGATATGCTGGCAGGACGTCTGGAACTGTTCCCCCTGCTGCTGCTGTTTAACAAAGAAACCTGGAAAAAATTCTGATCGGCATTTGCCGGAAAGGAGAACCCTATGAAATTCTGGGATATTCCCTATGAAAGAGCGGATCTGGAGGCCTTCCGCAGGGAGATGGAAGCGCTGATCTGCCGCTTTGAGAACGCGGAGTCCGCGGAAGCCGCCGCGGAGGCCTATGCCGCCATGGATACGCTGGAGGCCAACGCCCTGCGTACGCCCCGCACCATCGCGCAGATCCGCCGCGACATCAATACCGCCGACGAATTTTATGATGCGGAAAACGCGTTCTATAACCGCGAGATCCCCGCGCTGCAGCCGCTGCTGAAGCGGCGCACCAAGGCGCTGCTGGAATCTCCCTTCCGCAAGGAGCTGGAAGAGAAACTCGGCAGCGTGATCTTCGTCAATGCCGAGATGTCCATGAAGACTTTCTCCCCCGAACTGGTGCAGGATCTGCAGCGGGAAAATGAACTGACGGCGCAGTACAGCAAACTGCTGGCCTCCGCGCAGATTGAATTTGAAGGCAAGACCTATGCCATCAGCCAGATGCAGCCCTTCAAGCTGGATCCCGATGACAAGCGCCGTCTTGCCGCATGGACGGCGGAAGGCAACTGGTACAACGAGCACGGCGAAGAGCTGGACCGTATCTATGATGAGCTGGTCAAGCTGCGTGACGGCATGGGCCGCAAACTGGGCTATGACGGCTTTACGGAACTGGGCTACTACCGTATGAAGCGTAATTGCTACACCATGGACGATGTGGAAAATTTCCGCATCGCGGTGCAGGATTATGTGGTTCCCGTGGCGAAAAAGATCTATCTGCGTCAGGCGCAGCGGCAGGGAAGGGAGTTCCCGCTGAACTTTGCAGATAAGGATCTTTCCTTCCGCAGCGGCAACCCCAGACCTGTGGGTACTCCCGAAGAGGTTGTTGCCACCGGCACCAAGTTCTATTCCGAACTGAGCGAAGAAACGAAGGCCTACTGGGCACATATGACCGGGCATGAGATGATGGATGTGGAAAGCAAGCCCGGCAAGCGGGGCGGCGCCTACTGCACCGGCATCCCTGCTTACCGCAGCCCGTTCATCCTCGCCAGCCTCAACGGCACCGCCCACGATGTGGAGGTCATCACCCACGAGGCAGGTCACGGCTTTGCCGTCTTCCTCAACCGCGACAGAACGCCCATCGAGACCATCTGGCCTTCGCTGGAAGCCTGCGAGGTGCATTCCATGTCCATGGAATTCTTTGCGGAGCCGTGGGCGGAAGATTTCTTCGGTGCAGACGCGAAGAAGTTCCTCTATACCCATCTGACCGGTGCGCTGTCCTTCATTCCTTACGGCACGATGGTGGATCATTTCCAGCATATCATGTATGAATACCCCGATTTCGATCCCGAAGAGCGGCATCAGGTGTGGCGGGAGCTGCTGGGTCTGTATATGCCATGGGCCAAGCCCGGTGACGTTCCTTTCTACGGGGACGGCAAGGGCTGGCAGCGGCAGCAGCATATTTACATGAGCCCCTTCTATTATATCGACTACTGTCTGGCGCAGACGGTTTCGCTGGAATTCTGGCGGCTGATCCGCGAAGACCCCAAGGTTGCGTTCCAAACCTACCTGCGCTATACGGAGCAGGGCGGCAGCAAGGTCTTTACCGATCTGCTGAAGACCGCGGGGCTTTCCAGCCCCTTCGAGGAGGAAACCCTCAAAAAGATCTGCGCCGAGGCCATGGCATTCATTGACAGTTATGACCTTTCCGGTCTGGAATAAGCGCAAAACCACCCGAAGCGATCCGCTTCGGGTGGCTTTTTGTTATTCTGCTTCCCACGGGAAGGATAGACCTTCTTCGTGCAGAACGTGCAGGCGGTAAAGCAGCACCGCTGCGTCACGGCGGGTCAGAAGGGCATCGGACTCTTCGTTGCTCCATACCGCGACGGAGGAGTCCTCCGTTTCCGTGAGGGCGCTGACCCACGCGGCTGCGGTCTGCTTTGTCAGACTTGCGGTGCTGAGGCCTGGCAGCCCTGCCCGCAGCGCGGCGGTCTGCCAGGGGGAAAACCAGTCAGTATCGTCCGCTGATTCCGGTTCGAGCCCCGTCAGCTTCATGGTCATCATCAGAAATTCCTCCCTTGAAACAGGCTGCTCGGGACGGAAGCACAGGGTCATGGCCACATATTCACCCGAAAGCAGACCATTCGTCCGCAGAAAGAGGGCTTCCCGCTCGTTGGGGTCGCCCGTCATATCGGCAAAGACACCACTGCTGACCTTGTTGATACGGATGTCCATGCGGGTCTCGGGTGATTCCGCCCCGCGGGAATCGGCGGCGATGAAGGTGAAATGATCGTTTCCCACCTTTTCCGGATTCGGGGTATAGGTGAAGGTGCCGTCCGCGTGGACGGTGACCGACCCGCGCCGCGGCTGCCTGACGATACGGAAGGCGATGGCGTCGCCGTCCGCATCGGAGCAGCGGAATGGTTCGGTAACGGCAACATTTTTATACGTCTCCACCCGGTATGCTGCCGTTTCGGGCGGCTGATTTTCCGTGCCGCGCAGGGTGATGACCACGGTTTCCTGCGCGCCGATGCCGTCTGTAAAGACGGGCAGGAAGGAGAGGGATGCTTCTGCCGTAAAGGGATCACGGCCTGCGGCAGTCAGCTGATCCAGCTGGGCAGCGGTCAGCACATCACCCGCAGCCACGGGGCGCCCCTGACAGTACAGGCCGCAGGCAGCACCCGAAAGCTCCGTCACACAGATGCCGAGAAGTCCTTCTTCACCGCTGCTGAAATCAGAGGCGGAGAAGCAGTGGACGGCTTCTGCTTCCGCCGCACGGACGGGGACGGCAAGGAGCAGCGAGAGGGAGAGCAGCCAGAGGATCGCGCGCTTAACAAACATAAAAGATACCTCCATATTTGGAATATGGAGGTATCTTTTCCTGTTATTAGAAAATTATGCGGCGAGCATCAATACAGTTCTCGGTAATAGGCGGGGCGGATATAGTGGGCACCGGTATCCGGTGCGGGACGCATATGAATGCCCGATATGATGCCCATGGCGGCGAACATCGTCAGCAGGGAAGAGCCGCCGTAACTGACGAAGGGTAAGGTCAGACCGATAACGGGGGTCAGACCGATACACATGCCCACATTGATGAAGATCTGCCAGATCATCATGCCCGCGATGCCGATGCAGATCTGACGGTTCATGTAGCTGCCAGCCTTGACGCCGACGAAGATGCAGCGCGCCACGATGGCGAGCAGCAGAAGGATGATGAACACGCAGCCGACGATACCCAGCTCTTCACCGATGACGGAGAAGATAAAGTCGGTGTGCTGCTGGGAGAGGGCGCCGATCTTGGTACGGGCGCCGTTAAAAAGACCCATGCCGGTCACACCGCCGTTGGTCAGCGTCAGAAGACTGTTGTTGGTATGCCAGCGCACACCTTCGCCCGTGGGGTCGATGGTCTCATCAAAGAGCATCAGAATGCGGTTCTTCTGATAGTCGTCAAAGAGGGCGCGTCCGCCGATCTCCAGCTCGAAGGCGATGGGCGCCACGATGATCACCGCGCCGATGCCGAGGGCAAACCAGATCCAGCTGACACCGCCGGTCCAGGCCATGACGAGGAAGATGAGGATATACATCATGGCAACGCCGTCATCGCGGGACGAAACGATAACCAGCAGGAACATAAAGATGACTTCAAAGCCCAGACGGAGAACGGTGGTGGGTTTGGAGATGGTTCTCTGATGGGTGGACATGGTCTTGGCCAGCAGGATGATAAAGGTCAGCTTGCAGATCTCACCGGGCTGGATGTTAAAGGGCAGCACAGGGAAGTCGAGCCAGCTTCGGTTACCGAAAACATCCACACCGAAGGGGGTGAAAAGCAGCATATTCAGGATGATATTGAAGATATACAGCACTTCGCGGCGTTCTGCGATGATGTCGATATCGACCAGTGTGAAGAAGATATAAACGAAGATACCAAGCACCAGAGCAGCCAGCTGCACCCAGATATAACGGGTATCGGAAAAATGCTGCGTGGCGCTGGAAATGATGACGGTTCCGAAAATCGTGGTGGCCACACAGAGGAAAAGCAGAAGCATATCTGCCTTACTGAAGAAATACTTGAGGGCGGGTGCGATCCTTCTCATAGCCGGCCTCCTTTCGCGCGGATTCATATTATTCTACCACTCTTTTGGACGGAAGTAAACACCGCTGCGGCAAAATTTACAATTGGAAACACGGAAAACCGTATTTGCATTACGGTCTGTTCTATGGTAAAATGCAAGGGAAAAGGATGGATCGCTATGAAGTTTATTACCAGGAGTCCGGAAGAAACGGAAGCCCTCGGCGAACGGCTGGCAAGACAGCTGCGTCCCGGCACGGTGCTGGCCTACCGCGGCGACCTCGGCGCCGGAAAAACAGCATTTACCCGTGGTCTTGCCCGCGGACTGGGTATCGTGGAGCCTGTCACCAGCCCCACCTATACCATCGTCAATGAATATCTCTCCGGCAGAATGCCGCTTTTCCATTTTGATATGTACCGTCTGCACAGTGCCGATGATCTCTTTGACATCGGCTGGGACGACTATCTGGAGCGGGGCGGGATCTGCGCCGTGGAGTGGAGCGAAAATGTGGAGGACGCGCTGGAAGACCCTTTGACCGTGACGATCTGCCGTCCCGCGGGCGAAGAGGAACTGCGCGAGATCACCATGGAAGGAGGCGAACTGCTTGCGGATCTTAGCCTTTGAAACCTCGGCCAAGGCTGCCTCTGTGGCACTGCTGCAGGATGGCATCCTTCTGGGCGAATACTATCAGAACAGCGGGCAGACCCATTCGAGAACGCTGATGAAGATGGCGGAGGATCTGCTCCGCAACTGTGATCTCTCCTCGAAGGATGTGGATGCGGTGGCTGCTGCGGCAGGTCCCGGCAGCTTTACCGGTGTACGCATCGGTGCGGCGGCAGCCAAGGGCTTCGCGTGGGGCAGAGAACTGCCCTGCTACGGCATTTCCACGCTGGAGGCCATGGCAGTCGGGTGCAGCCATCTGGACGGTGTGATCTGCGCCGCCATGGATGCCCGCCGCAGCCAGGTCTATAATGCCCTGTTTTTGGCAAAGAACGGAAAGCTGACCCGCCTTTCGGTGGATCGCGCGATCTCTCTGCAGGAGCTGGGCGAGGAGCTTCGCCTGCGGGAGGAGAAGATTTTTCTGATTGGCGACGGCGCACAGCTGTGCTATAATACCCTCAAAGAGCAGCTTCCCGACCTGGTGCTGATGCCGGAGCAGCTTCGGATGCAGCGCGCGTCCGGTGTGGCGCTGCTGGCAGCCGCCATGGCAGCGGAAGGCCTTCGCCCGAACGGCGGAGAAATGGAAGTGCGTTATCTGCGCCTTTCTCAGGCAGAGCGGGAAAAGCTCGAACGACAGAAACAAGCAGAATAAATATTATGATATAGAGAGGAAGTTTGTACTATGGGAACTCTGCACGTACTGGATCATCCGCTGATCCAGCATAAGCTGGCCATTCTCCGCAATAAGGAGACGGGCGTCAAGGAATTCCGTGAATCCATCGGCGAGATCGCCGCTCTGATGTGCTATGAAGCCACCAGAAACCTGCCCACCAAGGAGGTGCAGGTGGAAACTCCCATCACCACCGCTACCTGCCGTGTGCTGGACGGCAAGAAGCTGGCCATCGTCCCCATCCTGCGCGCAGGTCTGGGCATGGTGGATCCGATCATCGATCTGATCCCCTCCGCAAAGATCGGCCATATCGGTCTCTTCCGTGATCCCGATACCCATGAGCCTGTCAAGTACTACTGCAAGATGCCCCCGGATATTGCCGAACGTCAGGTCTTTGTTGTGGATCCCATGCTGGCCACCGGCGGCAGTGCCATCGCAGCCATCGACTTTTTGAAGAAGCACGGCTGCAAGCAGATCATTATGATGAATGTGATCGGTTGTCCCGAGGGTGTGAAGGCGGTGCAGGATGCCCA
>JAFSHY010000103.1 GCA_017440065.1 Oscillospiraceae bacterium
AACTGATCCAGCAGCGCCTCGTATTCCTGCCTGCGGTAGAAGATGCTTTCCGCGTGACGGGCGCCTTCCGCGTGCAAAAGCTCCTTATCGGAAGCGCAGAGGCGGAAGAGCGCATCGGTCATGGCGCAGGGGACAAGCTGATCCTCTGTGCCGTGGACGAACAGGATGGGGCGGTCGGCACGGCAGACATGGGGACGGGCATCTGCCCGATCCAGATCGTAGCCGCCGTGCAGGCGGCAGAGAAGGCGCAGCAGGAAATAGGCAGGCGTGATGTTTTTTGCCTGCCGCAGCAGGATCTCCCGCGCGCTGGTGAAGGCGCAGTCCGAAACAAGGAAGCGCACCTGCGGCGGGCAGCAGTCGGACATCTGAAGAACCGTTGCCGCTCCCATGGAGGATCCGTGCAGGATCAGCTTCACCTCTCTGCCATAGCGCTCGATCAGCTGATCGAGCCATCGGATGCAGCAAATCGCTTCGTGGTAGCCGTAGCTGTACCAGCTGCCGCTGCTCTGACCCGCGGCCTCATGATCCGGCGCGAAGACATCGATCCCGCGGCTATGGTAATAGGGGATATAGGGCGCCGCGGTTTCCACGCCGGTGGAACGAAGACCGTGGATGATCATGACCACCGTGGCGGAGGGCTGCGCTCCTGCCTGCCATAGTGTACCGCGCACGCGGATCCCGCGGGGCGACCAGCCCGTCAGCGTCACATGGGGCAGCGCCAACGCACGGTTTGCGGCTTCCGCCCGCATGGCATGGAACTGCTCATCTCTGTAATGGTTGGGACGCAGGCCTTCCAGTCTGCGGATCAGCAGCGGTGTGCTGCGGCTGAAGGCATAGCGGTAAAGCTGCTGCACGGCAAGGGCAGAAAGACCTGCCGCGGCTGCTGCGCGAAAGAGCCGTTTCATGGAATCACTCCTCTTTGCAGCTAGTATACCACGTTTTTCTGATTTTCAACAGGTGCTTTGCAGGATCATACGGCTGCCTGCTTTTCTGCCGCTTTTTCGTTCAGGTATTTCTGTCTGGTAGCCATACCGCCGCGGATGTGCCGTTCCTGCTTGTTGACGGAGAGGATCTCCCGCACCTGCAGGTAGAGTCCTTTGTTGATCCATTCCAGCCGTTCCGTCAGATCTTTATGGACGGTGGATTTGCTGATGCCGAATTGCTTTGCTGCAGCGCGGACGGTAGCGCGGTTTTCGATCATGTACACAGCAAGGTCACAGGCCCGCTGCTCTAAATCTTCTCTCATGTGCGTACCTCCCAGCTTGAACTGCGTGTTCATCAGAATATATGCACCGCTCGGCGGTGACATTCGGAAATCCGGGCGGTAACTCCCGTCACGATTTTGGAAGAATCCGGTACAAACTTGGAGAATTGTGTAAAATTCACGAAAGTGATTGCGTTATTAGAAACTCTTTGGTATAATCAGATTAAATATATTGGGATGAATAGAGGTGAAAGTGCGTCCGTTCGTCGCAGCTCGCCTCTTTGCCGGTACAGTCAGCGTATTTTGCGCGGAAAGGGAGGCGGTGACGGAAAGAATGAACGACGTACAACTCAAATCGTTCCTGATCGGCACGGAGGAACGCGCCTACCGTTATCTCGGCTGTCATCGCGAGAGCCGTGACGGTATCCCCGGATTTGTGTTTCGGGTATGGGCGCCCCACGCCGCTGCGGTTTCCCTTACGGGCAGCTTTAATGGCTGGGATCCCGCTGCGCTGCCGATGCAGCGGCTGGAAAACGGTGTGTTTGAAGTTTTTTCCTCCGATGCACGGGAATTGGATACTTATAAATTCTGCATTGAAACGGCCAAGGGCAAACGTCTGTGGAAGGCGGATCCCTATGCGTTTTACGCGCAGAGACCGCCCGAGAGCGCCAGCCGTATTTATGATATTTCCGGATATCCGTGGCAGGATGGTGCTTACCGCCGTGCGCAGGCGCGCAAAAAGCCCATGCAGAATCCCATACATATCTATGAGCTGCACATCGGCTCCTGGCGACATAAGGCCGACGGCGCCTGCTATTCCTACGCGGAGCTGGCCAGGGTGCTGATCCCGTATCTTCTGGATATGGGCTATACACACATTGAATTGATGCCCATTGCCGAGCATCTTTCTGATGCCTCGTGGGGTTATCGCGTTTCTTCCTTCTATGCGCCTACCTCCCGCTACGGTGAGCCGAAAGAACTGATGGCGCTGATCGATGCCTGCCATGTTGCGGGGATCGGTGTGATCCTCGATTGGGTGCCTTCGCAGTTTCCGAAGGAAGAGGCAGGACTGATGGAGTTTGACGGCTCTTTCTGCTATGAGTCCTCCGATCCTGTGATGAACGAAAGTCCCATGCGGGATGTCCGCCTGTTTGATTACGGCAGCGGCGCCGTGCGGTCTTTCCTCCTTTCCAATGCGGTCTACTGGGTGGAAGAATTCCATCTGGATGGTCTGCGGATCGGCAATGCTGCTTCGATCCTGCATCTGGATCACGGACGTCATCTCTTTACCCCCAACGAAGAGGGTGGCAGCGAGAACCTTGCAGGCAAGGCTTTCCTTCGGCAGCTGAATCAAACGCTTTCGGCGCTGCGGAGCAATCTGCTCATCAGCGTGGAGGACGAATCCTCTTATCCCGGTGTGACCCGTCCCGCGGAAGAGGACGGCCTTGGCTTCGGCGCAAAATGGTGTTCGGACTGGGCGCGGGATTTGAGAAGCTATCTTGCGCTTGATCCTGTCTACCGCAAATTCCATCATGAGAATCTGACCTTTGCCATGGGCTATCTCTATACGGAGCGCATGATCCTGCCTCTTTGTCACGATGATGTGGCAAACGGAAACGGCTCTCTGATCGACGGGATGCCCGGCTATTATGACGATAAATTCGCCAATCTGCGTACACTGCTGGGCTTCCAGATCGCTCATCCGGGAAAAAAGCTTACCTTTATGGGCAATGAGATCGCTCAATTCGCGGCATGGGATGAAAAACGGTCGCTGGACTGGTTTCTGCTGGGCTATGACCGTCACCAGCAGATGCATGACTGGGTACGGGAGCTGAACCGTTTCTATCTGGAGAACCGTCCGCTCTGGCACAATGATACCGATGAGGACGGCTTCCGCTGGATCCGTATGGACGATGCGGAGCATTCGTCTGTCGCCTTCCGAAGGATTGACCGCAAGGGCAGGGAACTGATCGTGATCTGCAATTTCTGCCCTGTGACATGGGATCATTACCGCCTGGGGCTGCCGAAAAAGGGGTGCTATCTGCCGGTGCTTTGCAGCGACGATCCCGCCTTTGGCGGAACGGGCGTTCCCATTGCGCCGGTTCGGACGGAGCCTGTGCCCTGTGACGGGCTGGAGCAGTCGGCGGAATTTGTCCTGCCTCCATTATCTGTTATGTTCTACGCACCGGAGTAAGCTTCGGGTATCATAATCAGTTTAATCATAGCCGCAGAGGCCGGTCGGACGGCAGAACACCGAACCCGCCCGTACCCTGCGGCGAGCGGAAATATCAAAGGAGGAAACAACCATGAAATTCCAGAAAAAGCGCTGTGTCGCAATGCTGCTTGCCGGCGGTCAGGGCAGCCGTCTGCTGTGCCTGACACAAAATACGGCAAAGCCTGCCGTCCCCTTTGGCGGCAAGTACCGTATCATCGACTTCCCTCTGTCCAACTGCGTCAATTCCGGCATCGATACCGTCGGTATCCTGACCCAGTATCAGCCTCTGGAGCTGAATGAGTACGTCGGCAACGGCGCACCCTGGGGTCTGAACCGCAACCACGGCGGCGTCCAGATCCTGCCTCCTTACCAGGGCTTCAAGGGCTCCCAGTGGTACAAGGGCACGGCCAACGCCATCTATCAGAACATTGAGTTCATCGACCGCTATGATCCCGATGATGTCCTCGTTCTCTCCGGCGACCACATCTACAAGATGGACTATGCAGCTATGATGGCAGCCCACAAGGAACGCGGCGCCGACGTTACCATCGCCGTCCGTACCGTTCCTCTGGAAGAAGCCAGCCGCTTCGGCATCATGAACACCAAGGAAGACGGCTCCATCTACGAATTCGAAGAGAAGCCCAAGCAGCCCAAGAGCACCAATGCCTCCATGGGTATCTACATCTTCCGCTGGGAAGTGCTGAGAAGACACCTCATCGCCGATGAAGAGAACCCCAATTCCGATAATGACTTCGGTAAGAACGTCATTCCCGCCATGCTGAACGAAGGTCTGAAGCTCTATGCCTACAGCTTCAATGATTATTGGAAGGACGTCGGCACCATCAAGTCCCTGTGGGAAGCCAACATGGACCTGTTGGGCCTCAATCCCGAGTTCGATCTGGGCGGCAAGGATCGCATCTATGCCAGAAATCCCGCTCTGCCCGGCGCCCGCATCTCCTCCATCGCCAAGACCACCAACAGCATGATCGCCGAAGGCTGTGAGATCGACGGCATTGTGAAGAACTCCATCGTGTCCTATGGCTGCGTTGTCGCTGCCGGTGCCGAGGTGGAAAACAGTGTTCTGATGCCCGAGGTCGTCATCGAAGCCGGCGCCGTCGTCAAGAATGCTATCATCGGTGAAGGCACGGTCATCGGCAAGGGCGCACAGGTCGGCGCTGCACAGGTCCTCAAGGACGAAGCGGACCGCAAGATCACCGTCGTCGGTAAGGATCATGTCATTGAAGCCGGTAAGCTGCTCCAGCCCGGCGAAGTAATTTGATGAAGGGAGGCTGCAAATTATGAACGCAGTAGGTATTATTTTCTCCAATATTTATGACAGTGCTCTGTCCGAACTGACCAGAGAACGCACGGTGGCTTCTCTGCCCTTCGCAGCCAGATACCGTCAGATCGACTTCCTGCTTTCCAATATGTCCAATTCCGGCATTTCTCAGATCGGTATTATCACCAAGTATAACTACCGCAGCCTGATGGATCACCTCGGCTCCTGCGCCGAATGGGATCTGAATCTGAAGAACAACGGCCTGGTCATTCTGGCTCCCTATGCCACCAGCCATTCCGGCATCTATCGCGGCAAGCTGGAAGCCCTCTATAACTCCCTCGACTTCCTGGAGAACGTGGATGAAGACTATGTCATCCTGTCCGACAGCGTAGCCATCTGCGCCATGGACTTCAGAAAGATCCTGCAGGAGCATATCGACTCCGGCTGTGATGTCACCGCCGTTGTCACCCCCTACAAGTCCAATCTGGAAAAGACCTTCCCCATCGCCGTGGAATTGGACGGCAAGGGCAATGTCCGCGACATGGGCGTGGAAGTTGGCCTGCGCGACGACCTCGGCGGTATGGGCATCTATATCATGAAGCGTGAAGAGCTGATCAAGGCAGTCAAGAAGTGCTCGATCCGCGGCCGTTACCATCTGGAACGTGACTATCTGCTCCGCGATTTCAACGAAGGCGATATCACCATCCACGCCCACGTTTTCCGCGGTACTGCCCTCTTCAACTTCACCACCATGGATTACTACCGCAATTCCATGGCGCTGCTGGATCCCGATGTCTATCACGGCATCTTCAATCAGCGCGGCCTTACCATCTATACCAAGGTTCGCGATGAGGTTCCCTCCTACTTCGGCGAAAATGCCAGAGTGGATGACTGCATCATTGCGGACGGCTGCCGTCTGCTGGGTACGGTGGAAAACAGCATCCTGTTCCGCGGCGTTAAGATCGCGGAATCTGCTCACGTCAAGGATTGCGTGATCATGCAGGGCTGCGAGATCGCCGAAGGTGCTGTGCTGGAAGGTCTGATCCTGGACAAGGACGTTACCGTCCGTCCCTACACCGTGCTGAAGGGCACACGTGAACACCCGATGATTATCGAAAAAGGAGCAAATGTATGAGAATCGCAATGGCTGCCGCTGAGGCGGCACCCTTCCTGAAGACCGGCGGTCTGGGCGACGTTATGGAAGCCCTGCCTCAGGCTCTGGCGGAACAGAAGAACATGGAAATCTGCCTCTTCCTGCCGTATTACAAGACCATCAAGCAGAATGAGAATATTCCCGTGGAGCAGGTCTGTGAATTTACCATGGATCTGGGCTGGCGTAAGAGTTATGTCGGCGTTCTGAAGCTGAAGAGCCCCAAGAGAAAGCTGCGCGTTTATTTCATCGACAATAACGACTATTTCTGGCGTGACAGCATCTATGGCTGTGTCGATGACGGCGAACGCTTTGCCTTCTATTCCAAGGCGGTGCTGGAAGCCATGGACCGCATGGACTTCCGTCCCGAGATCCTGCATTGCCATGACTGGCAGGCTTCTCTCGTCCCGCTGTTCTATCACAGCATGTTTGAGGATAAGTTCCCCGGCATGAAGACCGTCCTGACCATCCACAATCTGGAATATCAGGGCTGGGCAAAGCCCGATTTCCTCGGCAATGTCATGGGTCTGGGTGAGGAATACCGCGATGTCGTCACCTGCGGTGACAGCGTCAACTTCCTCAAGACCGCCATCGCCACCGCCGATGCCGTTACCACCGTCTCCCGTACCTATGCGGAAGAGATCACCACGCCCTGGTTCGGCCAGAACCTCTGCATCATCCTGCAGCAGGAACGCGCCAAGCTGACCGGTATCGTCAACGGTATCAGCATGCAGCGCTTCGATCCCTCCACGGATCCCACGCTGACCGTCCGCTTCAATGCCGATGAGTATCCCGAAAAGAAGGCTCTCGCCAAGGAAGCTCTCCGTAAGGAGCTGGGGCTGGAAACTGATACCCGCGCCCCCATTCTGGCCATCGTTTCCCGCCTGGCGGGTCATAAGGGTATCGACCTCCTGTGCTATATTTCCGAAACGCTGATGCGTGACCGTGATGTGCAGTTCGTCATCTGCGGTTCCGGCGAAGCCCAGTATGAAAAGCAGCTGGCAAGTCTGGCGGAACGTTATCCCGGCAAGTGCGCCGCCTATATCGGCTTTGCGCCCAGCCTTGCCAACCGCATCTATGCCGCTGCCGACATCTATCTGATGCCCTCCCGCAGTGAGCCCTGCGGTCTCAGCCAGCTCATTTCCATGCGTTACGGCGCCATTCCCGTTGTCAACAGCGTCGGCGGTCTGAAGGACACTGTGGAGCCCTACAACGAAGTTACCGGCGAAGGCCGCGGCTTCACCTTCCAGAGCTACAATGGCGAAGACTTCCTCAATGCGGTTGACCGCGCCTGTGAGCTGTACTGGGACAAGCCTGCCGAATGGACCGCTCTGGTGCAGCGCAATATGCGTCTGGACTTCAGCTGGAAGCAGCCTGCGCAGGAATATATGAATCTCTATAGGAGTCTGCTTGCTGAATGAGAATACTGTTCAATTCCAAACTGACCGAATATAAAGATCCCTTTGGTGTTCTGACGGAAGACGAAAGCTGTCGTCTCCGTCTGGACATCCCCAGAGAGGTTGGCGCATTGCGGGCAGAGGTGGTATTGGAGGAAGCAGGCACGGATCATATTCTGACCTTTCCCATGAACCTTGCCGGTGAGATCGGTGAATATCAGTATTTCAAGGGTAAGATTCGCCTGCCCCGCGGCCTTTACTTCTATTACTTCCGCATCTATAAGCCCAATGGCAGCTTCCGTCTGTTCAAGCAGGGCGATGATACGAATATGGAAGCCGGTGACCGCTGGCAGGTCAGCGCCATCCCCAAGGATGCCGTTGTGCCGGAGTGGGCGAAGGGCGCTGTAATCTATCAGATTTATCCGGACCGCTTTTATAAAGCCGGTGAATGTGATCTCACGGGCAAGATCGAACCCTACACCGTCCATGAAAACTGGGGCGAACTTCCGGATTGGAAGCCCAATGAGCATGGCGAGATCACGAACAGCGACTTCTTTGGCGGAAATCTCCGCGGAATTCAGGAAAAACTGCCTTATCTCAAGGAACTGGGTGTGGATATTATCTATCTGAACCCGATCTTTCAGGCATGGTCGAACCACCGCTACGATACCGCGGATTATAAAATGATCGATCCCATGTTGGGTACGGAAGAAGACTTCAACGCCCTTTGTGAGGCTGCCCATGAAATGGGGATGCACGTGATCCTGGACGGCGTTTTTTCCCATACCGGCGACCGCAATCCCATCTTCAAGGATGCCGTTTCCAATCCCGATTCTCCCTACCGCAAATGGTATCAGTTCATGAACTGGCCGAAGGTCTATCAGTCCTGGTGGGGCATTACGACGCTGCCGTGCTTTGATAAGACACAGCCGGAACTGATGGATTATCTCATCCATGATGAAGACAGCGTTGTCGCCCGCTGGCTGAAAAAAGGCGCGGACGGCTGGCGGCTGGATGTGGTGGATGAGCTGCCCGATGCCATGGTGCATGCCATGAAGCAGCGCATCCGTGAGGTCAAGCCCGATGCCCTGCTGCTGGGCGAGGTCTGGGAGGATGCCTCCAATAAGGTGGCCTACGGTGTGCAGAAGCGCTATTTTGTGGATGGCGAGCTGGACAGCGTTATGAATTATCCTCTCAAGAATGCCATTCTGGCCTATGCCTCCGGCAAGGACGACGGCATGGGATTAAAGAATACGCTGGAAATGCTGCTGGAAAACTATCCCAAGGATGTGCTGGATTGCTGCATGAGCCTGCTTTCCACCCATGATACGGCACGGATCCTGTCCGTGCTGGTGGGTGTCGGTGAAGCGGGCAGAGAGGTGGAAGCCGTCCGCAGACTTTCTCCCGAACAGAGAGAACTGGCGGAAGATCGGCTGAAGCTGGCTTCTTTCCTGCAGTTCACGCTGCCGGGCGCTCCCTCCATCTACTATGCCGATGAGACCGGCATGGAAGGCGGCAAGGATCCCTTCAACCGCAAGTGCTATCCCTGGGGCAATGAGGATCCCGAGCTGATGGCGCACTTCCGTGCCCTCTGCAAGCTGCGCCGGGAAGAGCAGGCGCTCCGAACCGGCAATCTCAAGGTCATCGAGGCAGGAAAGAACCGCTTTGGTTTCCTCCGCGAGGACTTGCTGATCGGTACGAACCGCAGCACCCGCTACTGGGTGCTGGGCGAAGGCAAGCTGCTCTACGGCGTCGGTGCCACGCAGTCGGAAGACCGCGTGATCATCGCCCCCAACGGCTTCGCCGTGATCCGCAGAGAACCTTGACCGTAACAGAATTAAAAGCCGTGAGCAATCTGCTCACGGCTTTTTTGCGTCTATCACAGTTTCAGTTTTTCGTTCAGCGCTTGCATCACATCCGCGGGCAGCTTGACCACGCGGCGGTCATAGGTCATGAAGCCGTTGCATTCGTCTTCCACGTCCGAGACCTGCGTGTAGACCGTGGCACAGAGTCCCTTGGAAACGGCGGGGATGATCTGCTCCTCATAGAGCTTTGTTATCTCGGCGGCAAGATGCTCTTTGCTCTTGTGGTTGCGGTAGCCGAAGGCGGCGTCGTTCCAGCAATGATCGGGGAGGGCAAGGGTGTAGCCGCCGAATTCGGAAAGCACCACCGCTCTGCCGTGTTTGTCCTTGCGGAAACGGTAGGGACGGAAGTAGACGTGCAGGCTCTTCACATCGGAAACGCCCTGATCGTGCCAGCCGCTGGCATGGTCGATCAGACGGGTGGGATCCAGCCTGCGGAGCAGTTCGGTGACCTCTGCCGCGTCAAACTGTCCCCAGCCTTCGTTGAAGGGCACCCAAAGGACGATGCAGGGACAGTTATACAGCGTTTCCACCATCTCCTGCAGCTCGATGCGGTAATGGGCGCGGGCAGCCTCGTCTTCGCGTGCGAAGATCTTATAGTTGTTGTCCTTTCTGTGGATCCCGGTGACCAGCGGAGCGGAGATTGTAAGGAAGCGGTAGTCACCGCCGCCGCTGGGCATATCCTGCCATACCAGCATGCCGAGGCGGTCGCAATGGTAATAGAACCGCATGGGCTCCAGCTTGATGTGCTTGCGGAGCATGTTGAAGCCCAGCTCCTTCATCACGGTGATATCACGGATCAGCGCTTCATCGGAAGGGGCGGTCAGCAAGCCGTCTGGCCAGTAGCCCTGATCCAGCACACCGCTGTGAAAATAGGGCTTTCCGTTCAGATACAGCCGCGGAATGCCGTTTTCATCTTCTTTCATCTCTACCTTGCGCATGGCGAAGTAGCTTTCCACCAGATCCTCGCCTAACGAAACGGCGAAGGGATAGAGATGCGGCGTTTCGGGCGACCAAAGGATCGGATCGGAAACGGTGATGCGGATGGGCGTGTTGGTACGGCTGCCGTAGGTGCTGCCGCCGAAGGTCACATAGCAAAGCTCATTCTTCGCGGAGCAGACCGTGATCTCCACCATGGATTCGTCCACCACGGGCGTAATGATCAGCCTTTCAATATAGGTTTCGGGCACCCACTCCGTCCATACGGTCTGCCAGATGCCGCTCTGACGGGTATACCAGATGCCGCCGCGTTTGGTCTTCTGCTTGCCGCGGGACAGCTCGCAGGTGTCGGAGCGGTCGCGGACATGAACGGTCAGAATGTTGCCTTCGAAGGAAAGCAGCTCCGTCAGATCCACCGTAAAGGGGGTAAAGCCGCCGATGTGACTTCCCACGGAGGCTCCGTTCAGAAAGACCTCTGCCATCTGATCCACGGCGCCGAAGTGGAGCAGCAGGCGGTAGCCGCTGCGGGGCGTTTCGTCCAGCTGCAGGCGGTACCAGAGATGATCTTCGGGAGCCACGTCCCGCATGACGCCGGAAAGCTGCGCTTCGGGAGAGAAGGGGACGAGGATCCTGCCGTCCCAGCGTTCGGGACATTCTTCGGAATCGGTGATGGCATAGTCCCAAAAGCCGTTCAGAATGCGGTATTCCTTCCGCGCCATCTGCGGACGGGGATATTCCGGCAGGACACGGGCGGGATCAAGCTTCGCGCCCCAATCGGTATTAAGCATCGGTATTCCTCCGTTTCAGCATGGTAATGGGAATCAGCACCAGCAGCAGAACGGCTGCCGCACCGAGGAAGATCCACGGGGTCGGCACCTGCTTGACCGTGCCGAGGTCTTCATAGGTGGCTCCCGCGTTGGTCATCGCAATGAGGAAGGAGCCGATGTACGGGCCGGTGCACATGGGGATCAGCACAGTGAAGACCATGCGGATGCCCTGGAACTGTCCGACCTTGTCGGTGGGCGTGTGGTCACGCACCGTTGCCGCCAGCGCGGACTGGAGCAGCATATAACCGGACATCATCACGATGCCGGCACCGATAACGGCAATCATGCCGCGGGCGAAGAACATCAGCACAAGGCCGAGGAACATCACGATCCCGGCAGGTACGGTGAAGCGCAGAAGGCCGATCTTATCCATGAATCTGCCGCCCACCACGCTGACCACGGAAGCGACCAGCAGCACCACGCCCAGCACAATGGCATAGGAATCCAGCATCAGATAGCTCTGCATATAGATGATCAGATAGGGGAAGAAGACCTGCACGGCAATGGAGAACACACACAGGGCGATCAGTGCCAGATAGAGCCGCAGATGCTCTTTCCATACGGAGGGACGGAAGCCGTAGACGATGGAAGAGAAGAAGGCATTTTCGTTCTTCGGCAATGTTTCGTCCTTCAGCAGGAAGAGGGAAGCAAAACCGGTCACGGTGACCATGATGCCGAAGATGAGGAAGAACTGCTGCCATTTGCCCTGCTGCGTCATGCCGTCAAAGAGGCCGAAGATCACCAGCATGGAGATGAGCGGCAGAATGGAGAGAACGGCTTCCGCACGGCCGCGGTTGTTGTGGTCGGTGACGTCGGTCACATAGGCATTGAAGGCAGCATCGTTGGCGGTGGAGCCGAAGCAGGTCATGACGCAGTCGAGGATCACGACCATGGCGGCAGCGGCAGCCACACCCAGGCTCTTGGTGGTGACGAAGCCGAAGGCAGCCACGGAGACGCCCCAAAGCAGATAACCGATCACGATGAAGGGCTTTCTTCTGCCCACGCGGTCGGATACCACGCCCATCACCAGCGTGGTCAGCGTGGCGGTAATGGCGGAGCAGGCCACCATCGTGGCAATATAGGATGTATTTTGGGAGATGGTGTTGTAGAGATAGACATTGAGGTACATATTCTCGATCGTCCACGAGAACTGACCCACAAGACCGATCAGAACAAAGCAGATCCAGGTGCGCGCAGAAAGCTTTTTCATGGTATGCCCTCCTTATGTTTCTGCATTCAT
>JAFSHY010000104.1 GCA_017440065.1 Oscillospiraceae bacterium
ATCGGCGGTCTCGACCATCCCGATCTCTATAAGCAGGCGGCTCGCATCTACTGCGATGCCTGGGATCAGGTGAAGCACCGCGCCAGCTGCTTCCTCGCGCTGGATGCCATCGCCGGCAAGATCACCGATGAGGATATTTACTGCCCGCAGATCGGCGCTGTCATCTGCGGCGATAAGGATCCCAGAAGAAACGATGAGGAATTCCTCTATTATAAGCCCGTCGGTATGGGTACTCTCGATCTTGCCGTGGCAACGCGGATCTACCGCAATGCGCGGGAGCAGGGCATCGGTACCTGGCTGGACTATTAAGACGAAAGGAAGCGAGCTTTTTGAGACCTGTGATCATCACCGTCGGTGAGGACGGCAATACCGGCAGATATTACCGCAACAGCATGCTGAGCCTTGCTTATTCGGATGCCGTTTCCGCAGCGGGCGGTTTGCCTGCTGCTGCGTTGGACAACCGCCATCCGGAGGATTATGTGGCCGTGGCGGACGGCCTGCTGCTCTCGGGAGGACAGGATCTGGCTTGCGGCACTTATGGGGAACTGCGTCCCCTCAAATACGATTATCCCATTTCCAGCCGCATGCGGGATACCTTCGAGCTGGCGCTGTGCCGCCTGTTTCTGGAGGCGGGGAAGCCGATCCTGGGCATCGGCCGCGGCATGCAGGTGATAAACGTGGCACTGGGCGGCAAGCTGTATCAGGATATCCAAATGGAGACCGGCAGGGCGCACCCCGATGAAAGCGCCGCTTCCCATCGGAACGACGGCATCACCAAGGCGGCGGAATTCTCGTTCCATCCCATCCGCACGGTGGAGGGCACAAAAACCGCTGCCATACTCGGCGAAACGGTCGAGGTCAGCAGCTGCCATCATCAGGCGGTGAAGACCCTCGGCACGGGCCTGAAGGCAGCTGCCTTCGCGCCGGACGGCATCATCGAGGCCATCGAGCATGAGTGCCTTCCCGTGCTGGGTATGCAGTTCCATCCGGAGCGGGACGCGGGAGCAATCAAGGCCGACCCGCGGATGTTTGAAGCGTTCATCCGTCTTTGCGGGGAGGTGGCGAAATGAAGAAACCGATCATACTGCTCACCGGCGGACAGGCCTATGACTGCCAGTTCCGCAGCAGAAGCACCATGCTGAACCATACCTATCTGGCTGCCGTGGTGGCAGCGGGCGGCATCCCGCTGCTGATGACCGATCCTATGCTGGCGGAGGAATATGCCGCCATGGCGGACGGCCTCATCTGCACCGGCACACAAGAGTGTGCACCCGAACCGGGGCTGCTCTGCGAAGCGGATCACGAATGGCGCAACGAGCGGGAACAGCGGATGATCCATGCGTTTCTGAAGGCGGGAAAGCCCATCCTCGGCATCTGCCTCGGTATGCAGCAGATCAACGCGGCGCTGGGCGGTGAGCTGGAAATAAACTTCCGTTTCACGGTCGGCGTGGAGCATAACCGCGTGACCCATACCGTCCGCACGGAGGAGGATACCCTGCTTCGGAGGCTGTTCGGCGAGACCTTTGAGGTCAACAGCTATCACAATAAACGCGTCAAAACCCTGGCGGAAGGACTGAAACTTGCTGCCGTTTCTCCGGACGGCGTCATCGAAGCCTATGAGCATACCTCCCATCCGCTGTGGGCGTTCCAGTTCCATCCGGAACGCAGCCGCGGCGAATTCCCCGATCCGCCCACAGCGCCGGATATGACCCCTGTATTTGAATTCTTTGTGGATCGCTGCGGGAAGAACGGATGATCCTGCACAGTGCGGTCCAATGATAAAAGAAGGGCTGAAGCATTTGCTTCAGCCCTTTTGTTTGAGGGAATTTTTATTTCTTTCCGATGCGTTGATCAGAAAGTTTCGTGCCGGCGCTTTCTGCCGAAAGCGCGGACGACGGCGAGACCCATGGCTGCGGTCAGGATGACCAGAGCCCAGATGAAGGTATCGCTGCCGGTCTTGGGAGCATCGGCCAGAGGCACAGGCTCTTCTTCGATGACAACGGCGCCGTCGTCTTCAATGTTCACTTCGAACACAGGGGGAGGAGGAAGTTCTTCTTCTTCCTCGGGTTCTTCTTCCTCTTCGGGAGGGATCACAGTGGTGGTGGGGTCTTCTTTTTCTTCCCAGGTGCGTTCAGCAACAACGCGGTTTTCTTCGTCCACGGAGAAGGACACGGTCATGGAAGCGGTAACGGAAACATCCTGAGAGCCTTCGGCAATGCCGACCAAGGTCTGAGAAGCCTTGGTTCCGCCGTAAGCCTGATAGATGTAAACGCCCTGCTCCAGATGCTGGGTGCCCTGCAGGTGGAGATCAAAGTTGAATTCCTGATTCTCGCTGAGTTCCAGACCGCTGATGGTGTAGCTGCCGTCTGCTTCGGGCAGGATGGTATCTTCACCGGCAGCTTCGGAACCTGCGGATGCCAGCTTCTTGGAAATGGTCTGCTCGACACCGTTCTCGTCGATGTACTTGACCAGCATGGTCAGCTCGTCATTTTCGCCGACAACAAAAGCCAGCGTGAAGTTGACTGCGGCTTCATAGATGTCGTTTTCGCCGGTCTCATCGGGTTCCGCGATCTTGTCGCCGACTACCAGGTTCATATCTTCCAGGTAGTTCTGGTCGTTGATGACCGTTTCTGCTTCCTCAGAGGGGATGCCTTCCAGTGCCATCAGCCATTCATAGGTGGCCTTCAGCAGAGCATCTCTTGCGGAATCATAGTCTCTGTCGCAGTTGGCGAGGTTGGACTTGGGCTTGATGACACTGTAAATGCCGGTGATAACAGTACCGTCCTTACCGTCATTGGTTTCGATGGTGCCGTTGGCATTGGACCAAATGGCAGCCTGCGTGGCGGTCAGAGCATCGGCTTCCGTCATGTTGCCGATCAGATCGGCGACCTTGAAGGTAATGGGATTGCCGTTGGCATCTTCCACAGTAACGGTGGCATCTTCGCCATAGTAGGCGGCCATCTTTTCCTGCATCTGTGCCATGGAACCCATGCCGGATGCGGTGCCCCAGTAGCCGTTGGTAACCACGGCGCGGAGCTGGTCGGCAGATTCAAGATCGGGATAGTAGTCGCTGTCTTCCAGATTGGCCACGCTGTACCAAGCGCCGGGAAGCGCTTCGGTATCACTGTCGATGCAGTAGCCGTAGTAGTAGGACTTGGTGCCGTCGTCGTTGGTCTTGGTCAGCGTAAAGATGGTGGGGCTGGAGCTCAGACCGTCTTCGTACTTGCCGTTGAGTTTGATGGTCTCGATGACATAGTTGCCGTCTTCGTCCACAATGGGTTCGCCGGTCACGGCGTCCTTCGCGTAGATCACATCGGTGTACTCAGCGCGGGTTGCGTTGGTAGCTTCGATATAACCGTTCAGAAGATAGTCATAACCTTCCGCATCGGGCTTCTCGGTCGTGCCGCCAACGAAGCCGCCGTGGAGCAGACCTTCGGCATTGTTCCAATGCTTGCCTTCGTAATCCTCGGGAGAAAGTGCATCCAGATCGAATTCGTTCTCAAGAATTTCGGTCTCGATCTCGCTGGTTTCGGCGGAAACTTCCTTGTTCACGGTGACCGTGACTTCGGTGCCGTCTTCCAGCGTTTCGGTAACGGTCTCGTTGACGCTGCCGGTGGTGGTTTCACCGGGGATCAGCTCCACTTCCACATCGGTGTCGATCTCTTCGGAAAGCTCCAGATCTTCGGGGATCTCGTCCCATTCCTTGGTTTCGGAACCGACAGTCTCGGAAGACTCGGTGGTGATCACGGTGCCGTCTTCCATGGTTTCGGTGACGGTGCTGTCGGTCTGCGTTTCCTTGAAATCGACAGTCGCGCCGCTTTCATCGGTACCGGTCTTGGTGGTGTCGATGACGATGGTAACGGTGGTTTTGCCGTTTTCATCGGTGGTCGTGGTGGTGGTGGTCTCCACGGTGGTGGTGATGCCGCCCTCGGTGGTGGTTTCGGTCGTATCTGCCGCCAGAGCCTGCATGGGAAGTACAGTAACAAACAGACACAGAACCAAACATAAACTGATCATTCTTCTAATTTTTGCCATTATTTCGTTCTCCTCTTTTCATATAAATCGGTATAAAGGATCAGCGAAATACTGGCAGCCGGGCTGCCGTTGCATTGCTGCGGTAGGCCCCATAGCTTTGCGTCCCGCCCTTTCGGACGGTTTGCCCTTTTCAGGTATTTCTGATTCGTACTTGCGATGGATTGCAAAAGCAGCACATCGGTTCATTCGTAATCAGATCAATTACACACTTTCCGTGCTTCACGGCTCCGGGTCATGAACACGCGGAAAGAGCAGAACCTCCTTTCTGACAAAGCATTTAGAAGAAATAAAAATCCTCGCCCATAATATACCACAGAAACAAACAAAAAGATACAGAAAAGTTTCAAAATAGTTACAGAAAATGGAAGGGAATTTTTGTGCGGTTTTCACAAATTGATTCTGCCGGATTCATAAAAAGCGAATAATTGTTTTTAAATATGAAGAAAATATACGGAAGGCGCAACATTTCTCCTTGAAATAACGAATCATGCAGCGGGCTGTTTTTCGCTGCTGCATAAGCCCTGTATTATGCAGCCCTTCCGATTTTGTAATGCTGAACGGTTTGCATCTGTCACAGGGGTGTGGTAAAATTGTACCATCTTAAGAGAAAGCAGGTGGAGAGATGATCCTGTATCATGATATTCCCCGATCCAAGGGTGTGGAAAACGGCCTCAAGCGCGCAAAACAGATGGTGGAGCTGGAGTGGACGCCCGTGGCGAAGTTCCCTGCCGGCCGTTCCGTAATCACGGAGAAAGGCATCCAATATATCGACTGCTTCCATCCCGC
>JAFSHY010000105.1 GCA_017440065.1 Oscillospiraceae bacterium
ATATCCGTGGTGCCGCCGATGCGGGTAGCGCGGACATTCTTTCCCTCCGGCTCGATGAGCAGCAGCTCCGTGGTGCCGCCGGAAAGATGCCATGCCAGATGCGGCTCCTCCATCAGATCCATACGGTTTGCAGACCAGAGGGCTGCCGCCACATGCCCCTGCTGATGGGACACCCGATACACGGGAACCTGCAGCGCGGCAGCCATGACGGAGGCCTGACTTTCGCCCGCGAGGAAGCAGGGCATGTAGGAGCCTTCCACGGCTCTCGGCCTTGTACTGACGCCGATGGCGGCGATCTCCTGCGAGCCGATCTCCGAAAACAGCTGCTCCGCTAGCTCCGGCAGACGCTTCACATGGGCAAAGAGCGCATCAGACTGCCTTAAACCGAGTTCTCCCGGCTTTACATCCAAAAGCCGGGAGCAGTTCGTACCCCGAATGCCGTCATAGGCGGCAATCGAGGTGGTATAGTTGCTTGTGTCAAATCCAAGAACGATCATTACTTGTTCTCTCCGCGCACAAACGCGCCAAGGATGCCGTTGATAAAGCCGGCGGTCTCTTCCGTTTCGTACTTCTTGGCCAGAACCAGCGCCTCATTGACGGCGACGGAAGTGGGGACATCCTGCACATGCAGGATCTCATACATGGCCAGCATCAGGATCGCACGGGCCAGTCGGGAGATGCGGTTCACATTCCAGCGGATGGCATAGCGGGAGATATACGCTCTGAGTTCTTCTTCCTTTTCCTGAATACCGGCGGTCACAGCCTTGATATAATCCAGCTGCTTCTGGTTGGGACGTTCGGTATAAACGTCGTTTTCTTCCTGCAGGGTGGCGTAATAGTCCTTTTCCAGTCTGGTTTCCACCACTTCCGCGGAAGGATCCTTGGTGTAGTCCATATCCAGGATCAGATGCAGAACGATCTCTCTAGCATTGGATCTCGTCATATGTATTCCTCTCTTTAACTGCTCTTACACTGCAAATAAACCCTTTGAAGACAAAGGGTTTATTTCTGTTATTTCTTTTTGGTCATAGCAATGGCGCTGACGGTGACATCCACGCGCAGAACCCGGAAACCGGTCATGGATTCCACCGCGTTCTTGACGTTGGCCTGCACATTCTTAGCCACTTCGATCACATCATATTCATAGCCGACGACCACATTGCAATCCAGCGTGCAGGTGTTATCCTCGACGGTGAGCTTGATGCCCTTGCTCTGGCTCTTAACGCCCAGCATTTCTGCCAGATCGGAACCGATGTTGGTATTCAGGCCGGCAACGCCTTCCACTTCCAGAACCGCAGCCGCGGCAATGGTGGCGATGACCTCATCGGAGATGAGGATGGTGCCTTCGTCATGTCCCTGAATCAGATACTCTTTGTTTTCAGCCATTCGGAATCCCTCCTTAATGGATACATTGTACCACAATTCAGGAAAATTACAACACTATTTTACTTCGATAATCCGAAGATCCGTCAGATCATAGTCCGTTTGGGACGTCACGATATCCGAAATGACCGCCACATCCGTCTGCTGAAGCCCTTCCGAGGGTGCGGACACCGCCACGGAGATGATCCCGTCCGCCATATAGGCCACGCAGTCGGCATAGCCCTTGGCTACCACAAGGCTTTCTATCTGCGCTTCCGCCAGCGCATCGTTGACCAGCGAGGTCAGCTGAACCGAGGCCTCTCCCGTGCTGCCGGGCTCATCATAGGACATGGCTTCCTGCAAAAGCTCCACCGCACTGTCCCTCGCCTGCTGCCGCGCCAGACGGATGCGGGCGAAATTCTCCTCTGCCGAGGCCGTATCCAGCGGTTCAAAGGAGGCCTCCGTCATGGCTGCTTCCGCCGCTTCCTCCGCGCTCATGACCAGTGTATCTTCGCCCATCACAAGATCCGCATCAAGCGTTTCCGTTAAGGTGGGAGTCTGCTTTCCCTGCAGCCAGTTGAGATACACACCCGCACAGACGAATAGCATTACCGCCCCGATCACAAGATTCCGTTTCCACATTTTCATGCTCTTCCTCCTCAATTCGATTTCATTTTGATCACCGTGATCTTATCTGCCTTCAGCCCCGTCAGACTCATGACGGCGCTGACAAGATCCAATTTTACGGAGGCCTGATCCGCACCCTCTGCCACCACCACCGCACCTCGGTAAACAGGCCCGCAGGTCTGCACAGGGATGGCTTCGCTGCCGCCGCTTCCACGCTCCAGAAAGACTGTTTCCGTCCGCAGGTTCTCTTCCTCAGCTTGATCGGAAAATCGATTCTCGGTGAAGCTGTCGGTCTGTAGAACAGTATACTCCCCTTCCTCCACCGTCAGCATCACGCTGACCTTGCCTGCCCCTTCCACCTGGCTGAGCAGCGCTTCCAGCTGCTCTTCCACACTCTTTTCGCTTTGAGTCACGGCAGACACCGCCGAGAACTCGTTCGCATCCTTCTTATCCTTCTCAGACGGCAGCGCCAGCAGCACGATGCCCAGCAGCAGCACAAGGCCGACAAAGCGGTACTTTTCCGCAAAGTCCCGAAGCTTTTGGGGAACAGACAGATTCAGTTTCACGGGAGATACACCTGCCTTTCTTCCGCGATGCCAAGGGAATGCTCCAGATCAAAGCTAAGCTGCCGCTGCTGCTCCGCATTCAGCACACCGCGAATGATGCAGCTGCACGGATAGGGATAATATTCCCCCTGCAGAACCTCCACCTCCGCTTCCACCTTCGCTCCCAGTGCGGCGGCTTTGTCCAATATATATGCTTCCGTTTTCTCCTTCATGATTGCCGCCATGATCTCCCTGTTTTCCACCTCAATGCCCGATTCCATGGCGTCCTGCCGCAGCTCCATGCCCGCCAGATACTGGGAAAAGCGGCTGAGTTCTCCCTTGACCAGCGGTGAAAGCACCTGCACCGTCAGAAACACACCGCCTGCCAGCAGAAATACCTGTCTAAGCGCGCCTTTTCGCAGAAAAGAGGAAAGGATCGACACACTCAGTGCTGCTGCAGCCAAGCCCAAAAGATAGTCCTTCATGCTCCACCTGCCAATCTGAGCGAACACACTACCGTGATCACCGTCATGAGAGCCGCCGTGCCTGTCATGCCCAGCAGCATGCCCATGCCCTCCGACACCGCCTCCACCATCCGTACCGTCGGCTCCTTGGCGGTGATCCCTGCCACGGCCGCCGTCACCTTCAGGCACAGATACCAGATTCCGATGCGCAAAAACGGCAGGATGCACACCGCCGAAACCGCCAGAAGCCCGTAGACTCCAATGGAATTGCGGATGATGGAGGCGCTGACCAGCAGCGTTTCCGACGCATCGGAGAGGATCGACCCCACCACCGGAACCATGCCCGAAAGCGTCAGCTTGGCCGCTTTGGCTGTCATGGCATCGGCCGATCCCGCTACCACCTGCGTCACTGTCAAAAAGCCCGTAAAGCCGTAAAGCAACACCTTCAGCCCGCTTTTGACCGCCCATGAAGCCAGCGAACAGAACCTGCGAAGAGACGCCGAATTCAAAGCCGCATCGGCGGCAGACAGCGCCAGGAAGACCGACACTCCGGGGATCAGAAACTGATCCATCAGCGAGAGCAGCACATCCGCCAGCAGCACCGCAGCACCGCACACCGCAGGACCGGAGGTCACCGCCCCTGCCGCCGCGGAAGCCGAGGCCAGCACAGGAAGAAACAGCTGCGAAAACGCGGTGACCTCCCGCACCGTATCGGAAGAAAGACGAAGCATACCATCCACAGGGCTGAGGCAGATTATCGTGATTGCAACGACACCTGCCATGACCGCAGCCTGCTGCGTATCTTCTGTTCCGCCCGAAAAGAGGCTGCAAAGAAGGCAGACCGCCAGCAGCGACGCCGACTGTCCTGCAGCCTTCCGCAAAATACCGGAGGATCCGCGGAGCGCAGAGAATAGCATCGACCGAAGCGAGGACCACAGATCTGCCCCCTCTACCGGGTCGATGTCGCCCATCAGCTGCTTTTGCTCCTGCGTCAGACCATCCACCAACCGGGATGCACCGAAGTCCGTCATGCCGTCCAACGGGTCTGTCTGCGAGGCGAAGACGGGACAAACCAGCAGCAGCACCGAAATGAGCGCCAATACCATTTTCATCCTATCCCTCCATCAGCCTTTGCAGCATGGAAAGCACCGCCTCATAAAGCGGCAGCGACACATAGAGCATCGTTACGATGCCGCCCAGTTCCAGCAGCTTCTGCAGCGCCTGTTCGCCCGCGTCGGCGCAGAAGCTGCCTGCCATTTGAGATAAAAGCCCGATAGCCGCCGCTTTCCAGACCGGCTGGAACACCGCGGGTTCCAGCCCTGAAAGCTCGCTTAAACGAAGCGCAAATTCCCCCACGGGCCGAAGGAGCCCGACAAGCAGCATCAAGGCAGGCGCCAGCGCCGACAGCGCTGCAAGGCTGCGGAACGGACTTCCCCGCAGGAACAGACTCGCGATACAGGCCGCCAAAACAAGCAGCAACAGCTTTCCAAAGTTTTCCATCAGAACCGAAACAGATCCTTTACCAGTTCAAAGAGTTCTGCGATCTTTTCCACAACGATCATCAGAACGACCACCAAGCCCGCCAGCGTTGTCATTGTTGCCTGCTCTTCCCTGCCCGAGCGTACCAGCACCTGATTGAGGATCGAGATGATAATACCCACCGCCGCGATTTTAAAAATAAGATCCACTTCCATACTCACACCAACAGGATCGTAATGGCAAGACCGCCGCAAAGCCCCAGCGCCAGATAGCAGCGGCTCCTGCGCCGCTGATCCTCCCGCAGCCGCGTTTCCAGCAGATCCAGTTCCTCCACCGCCCGATCCAGCATCTGCTCCTGAGAGGCTGCATCCAGCTTTCCAAGGGTGGCAAACACACGAAGGGCGCAGCGTCTTGCCTCCTCTGTCAGGCTTTTGGGCGCTTCCTTCCGAAAGCATTCCGAAAGGATCTGATCCGCAGGCTTCCTTCTCTCCCGTTCCAGCCGTGCCGCAGAGCGGGAGAGGAACGCGGAATAGCAGCCCGCGTGCTCCTGCGCCGTTTCCCGCAGAAGAGCGGGCAGCGGCAGCTGCCAACCCGATAGCTTCTGACGCATCGAAAGCAGCACATCCCGCAGCGCACCCACAGCCTGCACCCGACGGATCAGATCACAGGTGAGCGAAGCGCCCATATAGACCGCGCAAAGGCCGATCGAGGCCGCGCCCAGCAGCTTAACCATCCTCCACCTCCAGTTCTGTCATTTTATAACTCCCTGTACCGTCCATCTCCGCCAGATAGCGGAAGATACCGCTATGAAGCATCGCGCGGTAAACAGGCCGTCTTTGCAGGTCGAACCTGTCCCACGCATGAGCCGTGGCCAGCAGATGCACGCCACAGCCATGGCAATTTTCCAACGCCCGCACATCCTCCTCCGCCGTGATCTCATCCACGGCGATCCATTGCGGGTTCATGCACCGGAGCAGCATGGCAATCGACTCCGCTTTCTTCCCGCCGGAAAGGACGTCCGTCCGCTGACCGAGATCCAGCATGGGACGGCCTTCATGCACCGCCCCCAGCTCGTACCTCGTATCCGCCACCGCCACCCGCTGACAAAGCTCATCGGAGATGCGGCGGATCAGATCCCGCAGCAGCGTCGTCTTTCCGCAGCCCGGACGGCCGATGATCAGCATGGAGGCAGGTTCTTCCCGCAAGACACCCAAGGCCTGTCCCGCGATGCCGGGAAACGCGCGGGCGAAACGGATATTCAGCCCCGAGATATCCCGAATGGTTTTGATTCCTGCTTCGTCCTGAACCACGTTCCCCGTGATCCCGATGCGGCAGCCGCCTCTTGCCGTGCAGAAGCCCTCCCGCAGAAAACGCTGCGAAGCGTAATAGGAGCGGTCCATGGCGGTATCCAGCACCGCTTCCAGTTCTTCCCTGCGGGCACGGTGCTCCAGCAGAATGCTGCTTCTGCCTGTCACTGCTTCCGTTCTCCTTCCCAGCCGCATATGAATTTCCTGCAATTCCTCCTCCCGCGCGGCAAAGCGCAGTTCCTGCCTCAGCCGCGGCGGAAGACTTTCCATCAGTTCCTTCATGCCCTCACCTCGTATCACAGACTATGAGGCAGGAAACCGATTCAGAACCCCTCCACGGACGCAAAAAAACAGGCCCGAAAGGCGGTCTCGCTTGGGGATTTGTACGCTCCAAAACGGATCTTTTTCCGCAATACTGCATCAAAATGCCACGGCAGGCGTCAGCCTTGCCGCGGCATTTTTCTTTGTCTTGCAGGAAAATCTCTCTTTTTGGAGTGCTTCGCAGTTTTGAATGAAAGATTTTTTCTCGCAGGAATATTCAGAGGACGCAGGAATACTGGAT
>JAFSHY010000106.1 GCA_017440065.1 Oscillospiraceae bacterium
GCTCAAAAAACAGCATTAGGCCGAGAATGCCGCCTTCCGTGACGTCAGTGCGCTGATGAATATTGTGGATGCCGAAGGAGCAGATCATCGCGCCGAGGATGATCAGAAGGATTGTTTTGCGGGTCAGACCTTCGGTCAGCCAGTTTCGTGCGGCGGCTATGCGGGATTTCAATTTACGTTTCCTCCTTGGTGTAATGAAAAAGAGGCGTCCGAAGCTGCCGCTTCAGAACGCCTCCGGTTCTGTATGACGGATGCGCACCCGCTTATTCCTTTTCGGAGCCGTCGGCATTGAACAGCGGCAGATGCTCGAGGTAGATGATGTCATCGCGGTCCTTGGCGTCGCCCTCGGCCAGAACGGCCAGACGGTCAACCACCACGCCGCCGGCGGCGTTGATGAGAGCCTCCATGGCCAGCAGGGAGCCGCCGGTGGAGATCACATCGTCCACGACGAGGATGCGCTTGCCGCGGATCAGGTCGGCATCGTCACGGCCCAGGAACAGCTTCTGCTTGCCGGCGGTGGTGATGGACTCATCCTCCACCCACAGGGGGTCGGGCATATAGGCCTTGGCACCCTTGCGGGCGATGAAATACTTCTCAGCGCCGCTCTGGCGGGCCATCTCATGGATGATGGGAATGCTCTTGGCCTCGGCGGTGAAGAGATAGTCATAGCTGCCCTCGGGGACCAGCTTCAAAAGTTCACGGGCGCAGGCCACGGTCAGCTCGGCGTCACCGAAGCAGATGAAAGCGCCGATGTACAGATCATCGGTGATCTTGCAGATGGGCAGCTCACGCTGCAGGCCCGCGATATTCATGGAATAGGTAGCCATTATGTACTCCTTCTGCCGCGGATGGCGCGGCGCTATGATCTCGATCCGCCGGAGCAGCAGGTCCGGCACACGACTATTATTATACCTTGCAGGAAGGAAAAGTCAAGGCAAAGCGGTGGATTTTCCGGAATTCAGGCTCAACGGAGAGGAAAAAGTTCCTGGGCCGCTTCACCGCCGCAGGGCAGCCGTTTTCCCCGGCAGGGACAAGTTGCACAAAAAAGGATGTGGTTTTTTTACGGATATGTATGGGATTATGTCCGATTTATACTTGCGAATAGACAATAAGGGTGATATCATCGTGGTAGAAGGGACAATGCGGGGTTCCGCTGTCCCCGGACCTAAAGGAACAACATGAAAAAACATCATGGAACAATTTAGAGGAGGCAGATCGATATGAATGCTTATGTTGCCAGCGTGATCGAGTACGTGAAGAAGAAGCACGCCAATGAGCCCGAGTTCGTGCAGACTGTGGAAGAGGTGCTCAGCTCCATCTCTCCCGTCGTGGACGCACATCCCGAGTATGAGAAGGCAGACCTGCTCAAGCGCATGGTCGAGCCCGAGCGTATGTTCACCTTCCGTGTGGTGTGGTGTGACGATGCCGGTCAGTGGCACACCAACATCGGTTATCGCTGCCAGTTCAACGGCGCCATCGGCCCCTACAAGGGCGGCCTGCGCTTCCAGCCCAACGTCAACCCCAGCATCATCAAGTTCCTGGGCTTTGAGCAGACCTTTAAGAACAGCCTGACCGGCCTGCCCATGGGCGGCGGCAAGGGCGGCTCTGACTTCGATCCCGCCGGCAAGTCCGACGCTGAGATCATGCGCTTCTGCCAGAGCTTCATGAC
>JAFSHY010000107.1 GCA_017440065.1 Oscillospiraceae bacterium
GATCCCCGGCTTCCGCAAGGGCAAGGCTCCCCGCAAGATGGTCGAAGCCATGTACGGCGCTCATGTTTTCTATGAAGATGCTGTGGAAGAGATCTTCCCCGACGTCTACACCGCCGCTATCGTTGACCAGCAGCTGAAGGCTGTCGGCCAGCCCAGCATCACCGATATGCAGACCCCCGAAGAAGGCGGCGTCGTTCTGACCGTTTCCACCGAACTGTATCCCGAGGTCACTCTGGGCCAGTACAAGGGTCTCGAAGTTCCCAAGGCAGAAGCTACCGTTACCGACGAAGAAGTCGAAGCCGAACTGAACCGCATGGCGCAGCAGAATGCCCGTATCGCCACCGTCGAGCGTGCCGCTCAGAACGGCGACACCGTCGTTCTCGACTTTGAAGGCTTTGTGGACGGCGTTCCCTTCGAAGGCGGCAAGGGCGAAAAGTACAGCCTCGAGCTGGGCTCCGGTTCCTTCATCCCCGGTTTTGAAGATCAGCTGGTCGGCCTGACCGCCGGCGAAGCCAAGGACGTTGTCGTCACCTTCCCCGAGCAGTACACCCCCGAACTGGCCGGCAAGGAAGCCACCTTCAAGTGCCTGGTTCACGAAGTCAAGGAAAAGAGCCTGCCCGAGATGGACGATGAGTTCGTCAAGGACGTTTCCGAATTCGACACCATGGACGAGCTGAAGGCTGACATCAAGGCCAAGGCCATCGCCAAGAAGGAAGAGGGCATCAACAGCGCGTTCGAAAACGCCTGCGTTGCCAAGGCCGTGGAAAACATGACCGCTGAGATCCCCTCCTGCATGATCGAAGAGCAGCTGGACAAGCAGCTGGAAGAGTTCGGCTATCAGATGCAGAGAAACGGCATGTCCATGGATGACTATGTCAAGATGATGGGCGGCGACGTTTCCAAGCTGCGCGATACCTTCCGTCCCATGGCTGAAAACAATGTCAAGGCCAACGTTCTGATCGCTCAGATCGTGGAAGAAGAAAAGATCGAAGTTTCCGACGAAGAAGTCACCGAAGAGATCAAGAAGCTCTCCGAGCAGTACGGCATGGAAGAAGCCAAGATCACCGAGTTCGTTCCCGCTGAGTCCATCAAGTCCGATCTGGGCTACCGCAAGGCTGTCAAGCTGATCGTCGACAGCGCTGTCGCTGTCGCTCCCGAGGCCAAGAAGGAAGAGGAATAATCCTCCCGTTCAACGGTTAGAATGAGGTAGCACGGCTTTGCCGTGGCCTGAAATGATGTGTTCAGGATCGGTTCCGGCAATGATTTGCCGGAACCGATTTGGACAACTGTGTCCCGCCGTTTCCTTCGGCGGACACCCGCAACTATCAAAAGGAGACAGTACCATGAGTTTAGTACCCTATGTGGTGGAACAGACCAGCCGCGGAGAACGTTCCTATGACATTTTCTCCCGTCTGCTCAATGACCGTATCATCTTCCTCTCCGAAGAGGTCAACGATACCACGGCCAGCCTGATCGTGGCGCAGCTTCTGTATTTGGAAGCGCAGGATCCCGATAAGGATATCCAGTTCTACATCAACAGCCCCGGCGGCAGCGTGACTGCCGGCATGGCGATCTATGACACGATGCAGTACATCAAGTGCGATGTTTCCACGATCTGCATCGGTATGGCCGCCAGCATGGGCGCGTTCCTGCTTTCCGCAGGTGCCAAGGGAAAGAGAATGGCGCTGCCCAATGCCGAGATCATGATCCATCAGCCTTCCGGCGGTGCGCAGGGTCAGGCCACGGATATTCAGATCCAGGCTGCCCGCGTGCTGGCAATGAAGAAGAAGCTGACGGAGATCCTGGCGGAAAACACCGGAAAGCCCTATGAGCAGGTCGCTGCCGACTGTGAGCGCGATTACTTTATGACCGCTGACGAGGCGCAGACCTACGGCGTGATCGACCGGGTCATCAGCCGTCGCTGAGCAATCCATAAGGAGGGCCTTACTTGGCTAGAGATGAAATCAGATGCTCGTTCTGCGGAAAGAGACAGGAGCAGGTCGAACGGATCATTGCCGGCCCCAATGTCTATATCTGCAACGAGTGTATCGAGCTTTGCTCCAGCATTCTGCGGGAGGAAATGCAGTCCGAGATCGATCCGCAGTTCCAGATCGGCGACAGCCTTCCTACCCCCAAGGAGATCAAGGCTTATATGGATTCCTATATCATCGGTCAGGACGATGCCAAAACGGCGCTGGCGGTGGCGGTCTATAACCACTATAAGCGCATCACCTTTGGCGAGGATTCCGATGTGGAGCTGCAGAAGAGCAACATCCTTCTGATCGGCCCCACCGGTTCCGGCAAGACCCTGTTCGCCCAGACCCTTGCAAGGATCCTTGATGTTCCGTTTGCCATTGCCGATGCCACTACGCTGACAGAGGCCGGCTATGTGGGCGAGGATGTGGAAAACATCCTGCTCCGTCTGCTGCAGGCGGCGGATTTTGATGTGGAGCGTGCCGAGCGCGGCATCATCTACATCGACGAGATGGATAAAATCGCCCGCAAGAGCGAAAATACCTCCATCACCCGTGATGTTTCCGGTGAGGGCGTCCAGCAGGCGCTGCTCAAGATCCTGGAAGGCACCGTTGCGAATGTTCCTCCGCAGGGCGGCAGAAAGCATCCGCAGCAGGAGTTCATCCAGATCGATACCCATAACATCCTGTTTATCTGCGGCGGTGCCTTTGACGGCCTCGATAAGATCATCGAAGCCCGTACGGACCGCAGCGCCATCGGCTTCGGTTCCGAGGTCACCAGCAGGAATCAGAAGGACATCGGCAAGCTCTTCAAGCAGGTGCAGCCTCACGACCTTCTGAAGTTCGGCATCATTCCCGAACTGGTGGGCCGTCTTCCCGTGATCAGCTCTCTGGCTGACCTGCGGAAGGAGGATCTGGTCCGCATCCTGCAGGAGCCCAAGAACGCCCTGTGCAAGCAGTATGAAAAGCTGCTTTCCTATGACGGCGTGGAACTGGAATTCCGTCCTGAGGCGCTGGAGGCCGTGGCGGAAAAGGCCATCGAGCGCAAGATCGGCGCCCGCGGCCTGCGTGCCGTTCTGGAATCGCTGATGACAGGTATCATGTTCGAGATCCCTTCCGACAAAACCATCACGAAGGTGATCGTCACCGAGGACTGTGTGCGGAACGGCACCCAGCCTGAGGTCGTACGTAAGAGCGACCCGAAAGACCGCTCCCACGTTTCATAAACGACAGAAAAGGGAGCATTATGCTCCCTTTTTGCCTTATTTCGGATTTTTTACAAGAAAGGAGACCACACGATGATCCATATCCCTTCATCCGAACGTGTGCCCATTCTGGCATTGCGTGGTCTGACTGTTTTTCCCGGCATGACGCTGCACTTTGATGTGGGCCGCGAGAAGTCCATCAAAGCCGTGGATCGCGCCATGTCCGGCAACCGGCAGAGGATCTTCCTCATTACCCAGAAGGATATCCGCACGGAGGATCCCAGGGAAGATGACCTCTTCACCGTCGGCACGGTAGCCAGCATCAAGCAGGTGCTGAAGCTGCCCTCCGATACCATCCGCATCCTCGTGGAAGGCGAGTACCGCGGCAAGATCATGGCGCTGCATCAGACGGAGCCGTATCTCTACGGCCGCGTGGAGCTGCTGCAGGATGCCGAATACAATGCCCAGCGCCCCAAGGTCGAGGCGCTGATCCGTCAGGCGCGTCAGCTCTTCGCGGAATTCATGGATCTGTCCCAAAAACCGCCCAGAGATCAGATGATGCAGCTGGTGGCTTCCGATGATCCCGGCTTTACCGCCGATTTCGTGGCGCAGAATGCCACCTTCTCCTTCCAGGACAAGGTTCGCGTGCTGGAGCAGCTGCATCCCGTCCGCCGCCTGGAGCTTTGCAACAAGCTCATGAGCAAGGAACTGGACGTCCTGCGGCTGGAATCCGAGCTTTCGGACAAGGTGCAGGAGAGCATGAACCAGAACCAGCGCGATTACTTCCTGCGCGAGCAGATGAAGGTCATCCGCGATGAGCTGGGCGAAGAGGATCTCGATTCCGAAGCCGGTGTCTACCGCGATAAGATCCGCAAGCTGAATCTCTCCGAAGAGATCACGGAGAAGCTTCTGAAGGAAGTGGCCCGCCTGACCCGTCAGCCCATGGGCTCCTCCGAAGCCGCTGTTATCCGCAATTATCTCGATGTTGTTGTGGATCTGCCGTGGAATACCAGAACCAAAGAGCGCGTCGATCTGAAGGCTGCCCGCAAGGTGCTGGATGATGACCATTACGGCATGGAAAAGGTCAAGGAGCGCGTGCTGGAATTCCTCGCCGTGCGCAAGCTGGCGCCGGATCTGCACGGTCAGATCCTCTGCCTCGTCGGCCCTCCCGGCGTGGGCAAGACCTCCATCGCCATGTCCGTGGCCCGCAGCCTGAACCGCAAGCTGGCCCGCATCTCCCTCGGCGGCGTCCATGACGAGGCCGAGATCCGCGGTCACCGCAAGACTTATATCGGCGCCATGCCCGGCCGTATCATCTCTGCCGTGCAGCAGGCAGGCAGCAAGAATGCCCTCATCCTGCTGGACGAGATCGATAAAATGGGCTCCGATTACCGCGGCGATCCTTCCTCCGCCATGCTGGAGGTGCTGGATGCCGAGCAGAACAACACCTTCCGCGATCACTATCTGGAGATCCCCTTCGACCTTTCCGAGTGCATCTTTATCACCACCGCCAATACGACGGACACCATTCCCCGTCCGCTGCTGGACCGTATGGACGTCATCACCCTCGGCTCCTATACGGACGAGGAGAAGGTGCAGATCGCCAAGCATCATCTGCTGCCCAAGCAGCTCAAAAAGCACGGCATCGAAAAGAAGCAGATCCGTGTGACGGATGACGCCCTGCGCGAGACCATGGCCTGCTATACGAGAGAATCCGGCGTCCGCAATCTGGAACGGGAACTGGCAGGCCTTTGCAGAAAGACTGCCATGCGGCTGGTTTCCGATGAACCGCCCAAGCGCGTGACCGTTACCGGAAAGAACCTCGAAGAATTCCTCGGCGTGCGCAAATATCTGCCCGATGAAAAGCCCTCCTCCGCACAGGTCGGTCTGGTCACCGGTCTGGCATGGACGTCCGTCGGCGGCGAAACGCTGGAGGTGGAGGTCAATGTGGTGGAAGGCAGCGGCAAGCTGGAGCTGACGGGCAACCTCGGCAAAGTCATGACCGAATCCGTGCAGGCGGCTATGAGCTATATCCGCTCCCGCACCGAACGGCTGCATATCCCCGCGGATTTCTATAAGACGAAGGACATCCATGTCCATTTCCCCGAAGGCGCCGTGCCCAAGGACGGCCCTTCCGCCGGCATCACCGTCTGCACCGCGCTGGTGTCCGCTCTGACGGGGATCCCTGTGCGGCATGATATCGCCATGACCGGCGAGATCTCCATCCGCGGCAGAGTGCTGGCCATCGGCGGTCTGAAGGAAAAGACCATGGCAGCCCTGCGCCACGGTGTCCGCACCGTGATCCTGCCGGAAGAGAACCGCAAGGATCTGGAAGAGATCGACCAGACCGTGCGCCGTGCGCTGAACTTCATTCCCGTCCGCCATGTGGACGAGGTGCTGGAGGCGGCGCTGGAGATCCCCATGCAGGAAACCGCGGAGGAAGCAGAAGCACCCAAGGAAGCAAAGATGCCTGTTCCCGCCCAACAGCAGGAACGGAAAGCCGGTCTGCGGCAGTAAGGAGGCAGCATGAATTTTCAGAAAGTGGAATTTGTGACCTCCGCTGCCAATGCGGCGGACTTTAAGCGGGACGGTCTGCCCCAGTTTGCCTTCGCGGGCAAATCCAATGTGGGGAAGTCTTCCGTCATCAACCGTCTGCTGCAGCGGAAGAATTTCGCCCGCGTGGGCGAATCTCCCGGCAAGACCATCCATATTAACTATTTCATCATCGATCAGAGGATCTATCTGGTGGATCTCCCCGGCTACGGCTATGCCAAGGTTTCCAAGGCAGAGAAGGAACGCTGGGGCAAGCTGATGGAACGCTATTTCCAGGAGCCGGATCTGATCACGCTGGGCGTGATGATCGTGGATGCCCGCCATAAACCCACCGCCAACGATGTGATCATGGCTGATTTCTTCAAGGACAGCGGCCGTCCCTTCGTTGTCGTAGCCAACAAGCTGGATAAATGTAAAAAGAGCGAGATCGAAGGCAATCTCGCCTGTATTCGGGAAACGCTGGGTCTGCCCGAGGACTGCCGTCTGATCCCGTTCTCTGCGGAAAAGGGAACGGGTCGCGATGAACTGGTTCGTGAAATCCTTGCATATGCGGAATGAGAAAGAGGGAAACTGCATGAAGTACGATATTTTGTTCTTTGAAGCGCTGGGCGAAGAAAACGCCCACATCCATGAAGCCATCGCGGAATCCAAGGCCGCCGGCAATCTGCCTGCGGACATGACCTATTTTGTTACCACCGAGAACTTCCAGGAATGGCGCGCCAAAAACCCCGATGTGGAACTGCCTAACATTATTTCCACCAAGACCCATTCCAGACTACCTGAAAGCTGGCTGAACGAAGGCGAAAAGAAATCTCTCCTCTCACGCTCCGCCGGATATGACCACTTTGAACATTTGGCAAATATTGCCAATGTTACCTCTCTGCGGCGCTACTGCGTGAATGCCGTGGCGGAAACCGCCATCAAGCTGATGATGTGCGCCTGCGGCAACCTCAACCAGTATACGGCCAATACGCCTTCCTTTGAACGCAACAATTGTGTTTCCTTCAAGGAACTGACCGGTCTGAAGGTTACGGTATTTGGTGTCGGCAACATCGGCAGGCGCATTTATGAGCTTTGCAAGGGCATGGGTACCGATGTCCGCGCGGTGGATGTCCGCGAGAAGGAACTCTCTGCCGTCTATGGCGATGAAGTCAGGTTCATCTCCAAGGAACAGGCCATAGATTCCGATGTGGTCATCTGCGCCATGAACTATACGGCATTCCCCGAATCCCGCTTCTACAATAAGAGCTACTTCACTGCAGAATACCTGTCCAAGTTCCCTGAAGGTCTGGTGTTCGTCAATGTCACCCGCGGCGAGATCGCGCCCGAAGGCGAACTGCTGAAGGTCTGGGAAAACGGCAACCTCTTCGGCATCGGCCTCGATGTCTTCTCCGGCGAAGCGGGCCTCACCAAGGTGCTGCGCGGTGAAAAGGAACCCGAAACGGAAAATGAAAAGGCAGGCGCCTTCTTCATCCGTTCCGCCATCGACCGCACCGCCAATATCTATGTCCAGCCCCATCAGGCTTTCAATTCCGATGTGGCTGCCCTCTGCAAGGCCGAAGAGACCATCCGTCATCTGGAAGCCTACTACAGAAACGGCCAAAAGTGCTTCGATTCCCAGCTGCCTTACTATCTGTAAGCTCTGCTATGTAAATAAAGGGACTGTTGCAAAATCCTGCAACAGTCCCTTTTATTCTGCTATGTCTGCGATCACAAGCTGCAGGGGCGGCATAAAACCAGCTCTGTTTCAAAGAGGTCATTTCGAAGCTGTTTCCGTTTGCCGCTTTCGATGAATCCGTGCTTCCGGTAAAACGCATCGGCCCTTTCATTGTTGCTCAAAACCCAAAGGCGGGGGATCCCATCGCATTGCGGCAGGATATGCTGCAGAAGGATAGTCCCATAGCCTTTTCTCTGCTCGGTCGGAAGAATATAGAAGTTTTCGATCAGGCTGCCCTGTAACGATACGATCCCAACGGGCTTTTGATCGATCAAAAGACAGAAGTGTTTGCCTTTCGCAATTTCTGAACGGATGTACTCCGTTTGTGTTTCCGTTGTGTGCCGGGCAATAAATGCATCGGTGCAGAACCCTTTGTGTGATTCTCTCCAACTCTCGGCATGGATCCTGCCGGCTTCCTGTATGTTAGCCTCGCTGATTTTGACGATTTTCATACCGTACCTTATAAGAACTTTGATTTCAACTTCAAATTGGTCGCGTCGCCATATCCGAGCTTGCCGTAGAAATGCTCGTGCATTTCATCATTGACGGAAATGAGCTGAACCATGGCTGCGCCCATTTCCTTTACCCGTTCTTCAAGCGCTGCCATCATCTTTGTGCCGATACCGCTTTTTTGGTATTCTGATGCAACAATGATCTCCACAAGATTGTAGGCCGTAAGATCGTAAAAGGTTTCAAATCTGCCCATTGCGAACCCTATGACATTTTCGCCGTCCTCGGCAATCATACAATAAGAATCGGGAGA
>JAFSHY010000108.1 GCA_017440065.1 Oscillospiraceae bacterium
ACGGCCTGCCCCCCGGATTTTTTCCCGAATGAAGTCCCAGTTGGCAGCTTGCTCCGGGAATACGCCGGTATGCTTGAAGTTCATGGGTTTGACGTTGAAGGTCAAATCGTCATACTTCACCTGCCAGCGTTCCGGAAGCCGCTTCTGCGCCCACTGGCCGCCGCCTGTGGACGAACGGGCATAACGGGCATCGAATTTCTTCCAGCCGGGGTTGTTCTTCGGGGTATTCCAGATGACCTGAGGATCGGGACGAACCAGAATGTACTTTCCCCAGCGCTCCAGCTTTTCGCCGGAAGAGGTGTCCAGCACCTCATAGTCTTTCCATCGCTCTGCTCTCCACATAGCGTTTCTCCATCTCTATATAATAAATAATAGTCTGTTTCTCGAGTTCAGTCGTCGTCGTTCGCTCCGGGCGTGGGAAGGCCGAGGTCTTCTCTTCCCTGCTCGATGGCGTCCTGTATAATCTCATCACGGGTCACGACATCCACATCTTCCACATGATAATAGCATTCCATGCTGATGGCGCCGGGCTGCGTGGTCTCGGGCAGCACCATGCCGGGAGGCGCGTCGCCCGCGTAGTTATAGTCCTGATCCTGCACAAGGATACCGGCAATGGGATAGAATCGTTCCACGCGCAGCATACCGACCTGATACAGGTTCCAGCGCGCCTGCTCATAGCAGTACTTATTGGCCAGATGATCGGAACTGCCGCAGATGTCCACCAGCCAGTGGTTCGTGCAGGTCTGCGTCGGGATATCTTCCAGAGAGATCAGTCCGGTCACGGTGCGGTCGCCGCGGATATCGGACTGGCAGGCTTCCGTGACGATCATGCCGCTGTCCCTGCAGTAGGTGCATTCCACGATGCTGCCGGGCTGATAGAACTGCTTGGCGGGCAGACCCTCATGGACGGATGCCATGACCTTCTGCCAAAGAGTGACGGCAGGATTGTCGGTGCCGTCGGTGGGAACAATGGGCTCCGGCGTATCATAGCCGTTCCACACCACGCAGGTATAATAAGGCGTATAGCCCGCGAACCAGCGGTCGCAGTCATATTCGGTGGTACCGGTCTTGCCGGCCACGGCGATGTCCCCGAGGGCAGCGCCCGTGCCGGTGCCGGTGGGCATGGTCACGGTGGCTTCCATCATATGGGTCAGATACCACGCATTCTTTTTGGAAACGGCTTCGTGGGTATCCTGCTCATTGGTGAGGATCACCTCGCCGTAGCGGTTGCGGACCTCCGTAAACACACGGCCTTCGCGGTACTGGCCCTGGTTGGCGATGGCGGCATAAGCCTCCGCCATGGCTTCCAGCGAAACACCGTCGGTCAGGCTGCCCAGGCCCATGCCCCAAAGGGTCAGATCGGTAAAGCCGTCCCGTTCGCGGACGAAGGAATTGATATCAAAGCGCTTTTCCGCAAAATCAAGGCAGACGCCGGTGGTCATCTCTTCCACGAGCTTAACGGCCACGGTATTGAGGGATTCCGCCATGGCAGTACGCATATCCACAAGGCCATGGTAGACACCGCTGCTGTTTCTAGGCCAGCAGCCGTCATCCACGAAGTTGAGAGGCGTATCGTCCATCACGGAGATGGGCGTGATGAGTCCCATTTCCAGGGCGGGCGCGTAGACCGTCAGCGGCTTGATGACAGAGCCGGGCTGCAGCAGACTCATAGTTGCGCGGTTCAGTGTCAGCGTACCGGACTTTTCCCCGGTGCCGCCCACAAGGGCGACCACATCGCCGGTCTTATTGTCCATGATCATGCAGGCGCCCTGCAGCTGCTGGCTGGATTCCGTTTCGGGCAGGTTTTCTTCGTTTTCGAAGACCTGCTCCAGCTTGGTCTGAGCCTCGAGGTCGATGGTGGAATAGATGGAATAGCCGCCGGAGGTGACCATATCGTAGACGACCTCATAGCTGTAGCCGGTCTTTTCCATCATCTCGTTGATCACATCCCAAAGGATCTGATCGACGGCATAGGAATAATAGCCGTTTTCATTGACATAGGCACCGCTCTGCGCGGAGGTAAACACCATTTCCTGGTTAACAGCCTCGTCATGCTCTTCCTGGCTGATCATACCCTGCTGCAGCATCTGATCGAGGACGGTCAGCTGGCGCTTGCGGTTATTTTCCGGGAAGACGTAGGGATCGTATTTCGAGGGGTTGTTCGTGATGCCGATCAGACTGGCGCATTCCGCCAGCGTCAGATCCCAGACATCCTTGCCGAAATACTTGAGGGCGGCGCTTTCCACGCCGTAGCTGCCGCGGCCAAAGTAGATCGTATTGAGATACATCTCCATGATCTGGTCTTTATCGTAATCGATCTCCAGCTGCAGGGCGCGGTAGATCTCCGTCAGCTTTCTGCGGACGGTGACGTCGTTTTCCTGCGTCAGGTTCTTGACCAGCTGCTGGGTGACGGTGGATCCGCCGAAGGAGGATTTGCCGATGAACATCTTGGCGCAGGCATGGGCCGTACGCAGCCAGTCCACACCCTCATGGTCGAAGAAGCGCTTGTCCTCAATGGCCACGCAGGCAAAGACCAGCCGCTTGGGGATCTTTTCATAGTCCGTCCAGATGCGGTTTTCCGTGGCATAGAGCTTCTGCAGCTCCTTCCACTCGCCCGTATCGCGATCCTGCCAGTAGATGACAGAGGTCTCGTCCAGCACATAGTCTTCCAGCTTCAGATATGTCTGCTTCGCGTAATCACCTTCTACCCACTGGTAGAAATAGACGCAGAAGAGACCAAAGCCGATACAACAGATCAGAAACAGCGTGAACAGCACCAGCATAACGGTGCCGAATACACTGCGCCGCTTTTTCTTTTCCGGCTTATTTGCATGATCCTGTTTTGCCATGAAGCATTCCTCCTGACGTGACGATTTTATCCACGCCTGCCGCGAAGAAGCCGAAGCACCCGCGGCATGCCATAACAATCCTATTTTAGGGTAGAGTATATTATAGCATACGTGTCAATCATTTTCTTTAATATTTTCTGAATTTTACGGATAATATTCCGTCCGCTGCGGGGCATACTGGCAGCGGAGGGATCATATGAAAAAACGGATACGAAACACCTGCTTTTTCGCGGCAGTTATGCTGCTGCTCTGTTTGCCGTGCCACGCCGAAGCAGGCTACAGGTTGGAGATAAAAGATGGCTGTCTCGCGGTATGGGACTGCACGGAAAACAGCTGGAGCTATATTACGGACGTTCCGGTGTCTTCCCTGCCGCAGGCGGACAGGGACAGGCTGCAGTCGGGCATCTCCGCCGCCACCGCCAAGGAAGCTGCGTCCCTGCTGGAAGACTACTGCGGATAACACGGCACGGATTGCCTCTTGATTTTCTTCGCTGTTCATTATAGAATAATGACAGAAAAACCAGCTTGAACGGAGGACACATCCATGGAAGAATACGGTGTGGACATCATCACTCTGACCGATGACGAAGGCATTACCTACGAGATGGAGATCCTTGAGCGCTTTGAGTTCAAGGGCCGTGAATATATCGCGCTGACTCCCGCGGAAGAGAACGAGGACGATCCCAATCTGGAAGTCAACATTCTCCGCATTGTGGAAGAAGGCGGCGAGGAGATCCTCGAAGCCATCGAAAGCGAAGAAGAGATGGAAGAGGTCTATGACGAGCTGATGCGCCTCGCCTTTGAGGAAGAAGAAGAGGAAGAATAAGCATCTTTTCTCCCCACGGCGCATAGGCTGTACTACTCTTAAAGACGGAATAATTCCCTGCTGGGTGCGTGACGGATCCACTTAAACCCACATCTTTTTTACGGGACGCCGGAAATACTTCCCTGTCTGTTTGCAGGCCTCCCGCTACGGCGGACGTTGGAAGCAGTAATGACCGGGAGAGGCGACCCACCTGCCATCACGTGCAGGTTATAATTGGGTTCGCACGGCTTCGGCGGGGATTGCCATATCCGCACAGGCATATCCGGATCTTCCGGATATGCCTTTTTTATACCGCAAATGCGGGAAGAAATATGCCGAAACGGCAGATCTTCAGTACCAAGGATCCCTGTTCCTCTGAAAAATCACTGAAATCCGGAAGATTTTCCCATGGAATCCATGAGTTTACGGGGTATATTTTCGCAAAGGGCTTGAAAGACGGAAATATTTTGTTATAATAGTACGCATTGATTTCTGTCTTTCCGAAAGACAGACGCATTTTACGAGAGGATTGATCCAAAACTATGAGCGCATCCAGAGAAAAAAGATCCCGTAAGGGTACGCAGGAAGAGCTCCTGCAGAAGCAGCTTGCTGAAACTGCCCAGAAGAAAGCCAAGACCAGAAAGAGCGTTCTGACCGGCATCGCCGTGGTTCTTGCCGTGGTGCTTCTGATCGGTTCCGTCGTTCTGTTCAACGGTCCCTTCTTCCTTCATAACTCCGTGGCTGTTACGACCGGCAGCCATGAGCTCTCCCCCGTGATGACCCGCTACTTCTACTATGACGCCTTCCAGGAGATCGTCAGCAACGGCTACGGCTCCATGCTCACCCTGATGTACGGTGAAAACGTGGAGATCAGCGGTCTCGTTCAGGACGATACCACCGAAGCCACCTGGGCCGATGCCGTCATGGACATGACCCTGGAAAACATCCGTTCCACCTACGCCGTCTATGACAAGGCTATGGCGGAAGGCTATCAGCTGAGCGAAGACGGCAAGGCCGCCCTCGACACCTCCATGCAGACCGTCGATCTCTATGCCCAGATGAACGGCCTCACCGCCGATGACTACCTCCGCGGTGTCTACGGCAAGGGCGCAGGCATGGATACCTTTGAAGCCTACCAGACCGTCCTGGCCATCGCCAACGAATACTCCGTATCCGTTTCCGAAACCTTCACCTATGACGAAGCCACCCTGCAGGCTGCCTATGAGGCAGATCCCTCCGCTTACGACGTTTACACCTACCGTTCCTACTACGTTGCCGCCGATACCACCGATGATGCCGGCAACAAGCTGGAAGGCGATGCTCTGACCGCCGCCATGGACGAAGCCAAGGCCAAGGCCGAAGAGCTGGCCGCCGAATCCAAGGACAATGAGGAAGCCTATCTGGCCGGCTGCGCCGAGCTTTCCGGCAACGACGACCATCTGAAGGGCAATCTGACCATGCGCGCCAATGTCAATCAGAGCAACATGTCCGTGAGCATCCGCGACTGGGTCACCGATCCCGCCCGTGTGGCCGGCGAGACCGCAGCCATCGAATACGAAGGCAACGGCTACTATGCCGTTTACTACCTCGGCTCCAGCACCAATGACTACGAAGCGCTGAACGTCCGCAGCATCTTCATCTCCGCGCAGACCAATGACGCCTCCGGCGCCACCCTCGTGGACTGGGATGCCGCCGATGCCCGCCTCGCCGATCTGCAGGCTGACATCGAAGCCTCCGCCGATCTGCTGGCCGATATGGAGACCCTCGTTGCCAACTACTCCGATGACAGCACCACCGCTTCCAACGGCGGCATCACCGAAAAGGTCGGTAAGGGCATCTTCGAGACCGCTGTGGATGAATGGCTCTTCGCGGAAGGCCGTGAAGTCGGCGACACCGCCGTTATTCAGGGCGCCACCGGTTACTACTTCCTCTATGTGGAAGGCTTTGCCGGCAGCTACCGCAATGCCCTCGTTTCCCAGACTCTGATGCTGGAAGACTACAATGAATGGTTCGAAGAGGTCACTGCCGCCGCTACCGCCACCGAGGTCGAAGCCGGTATGAAGCGGATGGACAAGACCATCTACACCCCCGCCTCCAGCGGTTACGGTTTCTAAGATCACCGAAAAAGGGCTGCCCGTCGCAGCCCTTTTTTTACTCTGAACGAAAGCAGGTATCCCCATGGAACATCCCTTTATCCGTCAGGAAATGCTGCTGGGCGCGGAAGCCATGCAGCACCTTGCCGCCAGCCATGTGATGGTATTCGGCATCGGCGGTGTGGGCAGCTACGCGGCGGAAGCATTGGCAAGAGCGGGCATCGGCGCCATCACCCTTGTGGACAATGACACGGTCTCCCTGACCAACCTCAACCGCCAGCTCTGCGCCCTGCATTCCACCGTGGGCAAGTATAAATCCGACGTCATGGCAGACCGCATCCGCGACATCAATCCCGAATGTCATGTGGTTTCCATGCCCTGCCTTTACAACGAAGAGAACAAAGACTCCTTCTTCGCCCGCCCGTGTGACTATATCGTGGATGCCATCGATCTCGTTTCCTGCAAGCTGAGCCTCATTATGAATGCCCGCGAACGGGGCATTCCCATCATCAGCGCCATGGGCACCGGCAACAAGCTGGATCCCACGCAGTTTGAGATCACGGATATCTCCAAAACGCAGGGCTGCCATCTGGCACGGATCATGCGCAAGGAGCTGCGAAACCGCGGCGTACTGCACCACACCGTGCTATACAGCCGCGAAGAACCCGCCGAGGCGAAGCAGACGGAAGCGCCGCCTCCCGGACGGCGCAGCATTCCCGGCTCTCTTTCGTGGGTTCCCTCCTGTGCCGGTCTGATGATGGCCGGTCATGTGGTGCGGGAGCTTTGCCGCGGCACAAGCGAATGAATAAATCACCCTGTTCCGACGCAAATTGGAACGGGGTGATTCTTTTGAAACTGAAACTGATGCTCTCCGGTGCGGCTGCGGGACTGATTTGCGGGATCTTCGGCGCAGGCGGCGGGATGGTGCTGGTGCCGCTGCTGCTGCGTCTTTGCGGCATGGAGCCGCGGGAGGCCTTTGCCTCTTCCCTTTGCGTGATGCTGCCGGTCTGCGCCGTATCGCTGGCGGTGCTTTGGCTGCGGGGCGGATTTGTGGCGGAGGGCAGCCTCCCCTATCTCTGCGGCGGTGTGGCGGGCGGCATCCTTGCGGGGATCTTTTATCAAAAGATCCCCACTGCCCTGCTGCGCAAGGTCATGGGCGCGATGATCCTTTGGGGAGGGCTGCGGCTGCTATGGAACTGATCGCTGCCGTGATCTGCGGCTTTCTTTCGGGGCTTGGCATCGGCGGCGGATCTCTGCTCATGGTCTGGCTGACCGCCTTTGCGGGCTTTCCCCAGCAGACGGCACGGTGCATCAATCTGCTCTATTTCCTTCCCGCCGCTGCCGTTTCCGTCCTTTTTCACAGCAAAAACCGCTATGTCGATTGGAAGAAGACCGTGTGGGCGGTTTTGGGCGGAGTACTCTTCGCGGCTGCGGGAGTCTTCCTCTCCGCCTATTTGCCCACAGACCTGCTGCGGAAGCTCTTCGGCGGAATGCTGATCCTGATCGGCATCACGGAGCGTGTGCATAAAAAATGAGGCTACCGAAAGGCGGTCTCGCTTGGGGAT
>JAFSHY010000109.1 GCA_017440065.1 Oscillospiraceae bacterium
CCGATCGCCCGTGATATCCGTTCTGCCATGTGTCATTCAAGGACAAAAAACCGACCATTGAACCGGCATCAATCGGTACGCGGGATTCCTCGCGTCCGCTTGGAATGACAGTGTTGAGGCAGAAAAAAGACGCATTGCGTTGGCAATGCGTCTTTCTGTATGTTCGCTGTTTTATTTCTCCTTCACGAAGGGCGGATCGGCGGGGTGGAGACCCTGCAGCTTTTCCATGGTGCGCGGAACGGCATCGCGGGAATTCTTCCAGTCCGCACCGGCCTGACGATAGTCGAACATGCCGACAAACCAGTCGAGGTCTTCCTTTACGCGGACAAGGTTCTCTTTCATCAGCGAAAATACCTCGCCGTAGAACCAGTCCCGCTGGGAATTGGGCAGGCGGTCCTCCGCCTGTTCCACCAGCGCCGCAAAGTGCCGCAGGCAGAAGCCCTTGCTCTTTAAGACTTTCTCGCGGAATTCGGCATCCTTGCTCATGGTGAAAAAGGTGTGGTAATACCCTTCCATGCTGTAATCGATCTTATTGCAGAGGTAGCAGGAATCCTGCCTCTTCCTTGCCCAATCCAGCAGAGAAACGGGAGCGGCGTCCTGCGGCTTTTTCCGCGGCAGCAGACCGCGCTTGGCGGGCGGCACAAAGTCATCCATCTCCGCTTCCAGATCCTTCAATATGCCCGCGAACCACGTCTGCAGCATCAGCGCGTTGCCGAGGGCATTGCCGTAGTCATAGAGCTTTTTGAGATGCTCGCGGCAGAAGCCCTCGCGGTCGGTGACGGCGCGGACATCCGGCTCCATATAGCTGGCGCCGTTGCCGGCGGCGAAGCGAATCGCGCGCTGCTCTGCCTGCCGTTCCAGCCAACAGAAGGGGCATTCATCTCCGGAATCGAAGGCCTCATTGACGGGTATGGTATGGATCTGTTCTTTCATCGTATCAGCTCCCGTGTCATTTTCTTCAGTTTATCATATTTCCCGAGGAAGGGCAACGAACAAAACAAGGCCGCCGGAAAGATCCGGCGGCCTTTGAAAACCGAAGGAAGCTTAGAAGCTGCAGACCTCCATGCCCAGCATGTTGGCCAGGGCGGTGAGGGCTTCGCGGTGGTTGCCGCGGATGACGGCGAAGTGAGGCTCGAAGCTGGCCTTGACGCTCTCTTCCACGACTTCACGGCTGTTGCGCGCGGTCTTGACCACGACGGAGGTGCCGGTGAACTGCTTGGGCTTGTCGAGGATCTCGCCGTTCAGCAGGAAGAAGCGGAAGGTGCCGTCGGGCTTGCGGCCGATGCGGAACACGGTGGCTTCGGGAGCGGACTTGCAGCCGAAGTCCATGGCGGGGCCGATCTTGCGGTTGGGATGCACGCCGACGGTAGCGCCGGTATCCTCGCGGGCGAGGGAACAGGCAGCGGCGCCGCAATGCCAGAAGGTGATGGTGCTTTCCTCTTCATTGAGGGAAACGGGGTCGCCGAAGTAGACAGGCTCACCGGAGAGCTTCATGCCCAACCACATGGAGAGGGCGCCGTACATATCGGCTTCGCAGGCGGCGGCAACGCCCTTGTCGTTCAGCATGCTCAGCACGGTGCAGACGGGCGTGCCGAAGGAGGTGAAGAAATCGGGCCAGCAGCGGGAGGCCAGAGCGCCGATGCGGTTCTTTTCCACATAGTCGGAATAGGCCTTCAGCAGACGGGCATGGTCGGTGACGTTCTTTTCGGGGGTCTTGTCCAGACCGACGGTGCAGCAGCGGGTCTTTTCCACGAAGGGCAGCACTTCTTCATCGGTATAGCTCTTGGCGATGTCGATAAGTTCGCGGGCTTCGATGGATTCCAGCGTCACGCCGAAGACAGACAGCAGCTCGGAGTCCAGCGCGCGGCCGAAGCCGAAGCCCTGAGGCGTATGGCCGATGGCAGCCATGCGCAGGGAGCGCATCTCGTGCAGCAGCTTGCCGGCAGCGATGTAGGAAGAAAGCGTCTTGCCCACGCGCTCACATTCGGGAGCGCCGAAGACATACTGGAAGGGACGGCCGAAAGCAGCCAGCGCGTTGGCGGCGGAGTAGGCGCCGGTCAGGGAGTTGAGGCGCAGACGGCCGCCGTCGATGACGGGCTCTGCCAGCGTCCAGAGGATGACGGGGCAGCTGAAGCGGCGCAGCACTTCGGAAATGTAGGCGGAGTTGGCGAAGGTGATGTTCTGGAAGATGACGAGGTCGGGGGAGAGGGGCTCGAGGAAAGCTTCCAGCTTATCGATGGTGAGCAGCATCTCATCGGGAACGATCACGTTTTCGTCGATGCTCCTGAGGAGGGCAATGCTCTTTTCGAACTCTTTACCGGCACTTTCCAGATGGAAGGTGGGGGCGCCTGCGGGGACATATACGGTCTTGAATGCAGCCATGGTAAACATCTCCTGTATCAGTAGTATTATTTCTTTCGTTTTTCGCGGAACGCTATATTCGTTTACGGAAGAAATCATATCATATAAATATAAAAAATGTCAACAAAGTCCAAACATTTCCCACCACTTTGTACAAGATAGACAAAAAATTCCGAGAAATCTTATTCATATGAACATTGACAAAGAAGGCCGGATTGTGGTATTAGTTAGATAAGTTAATTAAATTGAATAAAAGTTACACTACAACCAAAATTATGCCAAAAAAGGAGAGGGTATCTTGAAAGACATTAAGACTATCTGCAAAGAGATCAGATGCGATCTGGTGAAGTGCATCGCACATCTGGGCGTCGGCCACATCGGCGGCTGCCTGTCCCTGGTCGATGCTCTGGCCGTCCTCTATTTTGAGGAAATGAACGTGGACCCCGCCAACCCCAAGATGGAAGGCCGTGACAGACTCGTCTGCTCCAAGGGCCATGCCGGTCCCGCTGTTTACGCAACTCTGGCCAACAAGGGCTACTTCCCCAAGGAAGAGCTGCTCACTCTGAATCAGAGCGGCACCAACCTGCCCAGCCACTGCGATATGAACCGTACCGTCGGTATCGATATGACCACCGGTTCTCTGGGTCAGGGCTTCAGCTGCGCCGCAGGCGTTGCTCTCGGCAGCAAGCTGCGTGAAGATGGCGCCACCATCTACACCATCATCGGCGACGGCGAAAGCCAGGAAGGTCAGATCTGGGAAGCTGCCATGTTCGCAGCCCATCAGAAGCTGGACAATCTGGTCGGCCTGACCGACTACAACAAGCTGCAGATCGACGGCACCGTCAGCCAGGTCAACGAGCTGGCCGATCTCGGCGCCAAGTGGGCTGCCTTCGGCTGGAATGTCATCGACGTCAAGGACGGCAACGATCCCGCTGAGATCAAGGCCGCCGTGCAGGCTGCCAAGGCAAACCGCGGTTCCGGCAAGCCGACGATGATCATCCTGAACACCGTCAAGGGCAAGGGTGTTTCCTTCATCGAAGCCCTCGGTGCTGCCAACCACAACACCACGATGAACGCGGAAGAATGCGCCCGCGCCATCGCCGAGATCATGGGGGAATAAGCTTATGGAAATGAGAGCTGTTTACGCTGAATGCATGGCCGAACTCATGAAGGCCGATCCCAATGTCTGCATCCTCGATGCCGACCTCGCCCGTGCCAACGGCACCCTGGGCATGTATCCCAAGTTCCCCAAGCAGATGTTCGACGTCGGCATTGCCGAGCAGAACATGGCTTCCATCGGTGCCGGTCTGGCCAGCTATGGCTTTAAGCCCTATGTCCAGTCCTTCACCGCTTTCGCGACCCGCCGCATCTGCGACCAGGTCGCCATCTCCATCGCCTATGCCAAGCAGAACGTCAAGGTCGTCGGCACCGACCCCGGCATGTATGCCGAGCTGAACGGCGGCACCCATATGTCCTTTGAGGACATCGCTGTCCTGCGTTCCATCCCCGGCATCGTCATCTTCGAGCCCGTGGATGCCACCCAGCTGCGCGCCGCGATGCCCATCATCAATGACTATGACGGCTGCGTCTATATCCGCCTGTTCCGTAAGGAAGCTCCCGATGTCTTCGGCGAAGGCTACAAGTTCGACCTCTTCAAGGCCGACCAGCTGCGCGAAGGCGCCGATGTCTCCATCTTCGTTTCCGGCCAGCTGACCACCGAGGTCCTGACTGCTGCCGACAAGCTGAAGGAAGAAGGCATCAACTGCGATGTTTACAACATCCACACCATCAAGCCCATCGACCGTGAAGCCGTCCTCGCTTCCGCTGCCAAGACCGGCGCTGTTCTGACCGTGGAAAACCACAATGTCATCGGCGGTCTGTACTCTGCCGTGGCAGAGGTTCTCGGCACCTCCAAGATCCCCGTTGTCGGTCTCGGCGTCAATGACCGCTGGGGCGAAGTGGGCAAGGTTCCCTATCTGCGCGAAGTCTTCGGCTTCACCGCGGAAAACATCATGGCAAAGGCCAAGGAAGCCATTGCCGCCAAGTAATTAGAATAAAGGAGACGATCACCTATGAAAATCGCAATCGGCAGCGACAAGTCCGGCTTCAACGCCAAGGAAGCCATCAAGGCCTATCTGCTGGAAGCAGGCGTCGATTTTGATGATCTCGGCACGCTGGATGCCGATCAGCCCATGCCTTACTACGCAGTGGCCGACAAGGTCGCTCCTCTGGTTCAGAACGGCACCTATGACCGTGCCATCCTGATCTGCGGCACCGGCGCCGGTATGGGCGTTGTGGCCAACAAGTACAAGGGTGTTTACGCTGTTGCCTGCGAAGGCGTTTACTCCGCCAGAATGGCCCGTGCCATCAATGGCGCCAACGTTCTCGCCATGGGCGGCTGGATCGTCGGCCCCGAAATGGCCGTTGACATGGTCAAGGCATTCCTCGCCACCGAATGGCTGGAAGGTCTGGAAGACTGGAGACAGGCCAACCTGAGAAGATTCAATGAGCAGGTCAAGGCCATTGAGGAAAAGATCTATGGTTAAGGATTTTCTGTTCTATCAGCCGGTGAAGATCTTCTTCGGCATGGGTAAGATGGCCGTTGTCAACGATGTGCTGGAAAGCCTCGGCATCGAACGCTGCGTCCTGGTCTGCGATACCTTCTTTGCGGCTAAGGGGCAGCAGCTGATGGAGAGCAATTCCCGCATCGTGGATCTCTTCGCCAAGGTCGAGCCCAATCCCCAGCTGGCAGGCGCCAATGAAGTCGCGGAACTCTGCCGCAAGCACAACGCACAGGCCGTTATCGGCCTCGGCGGCGGCAGCTCCATCGATACCGCCAAGTTCGCCGCTGCCATTGCTCTCGGTGAGGAAGAGGCAGAGGTCTACTACCACGGCAGGAAGCCCTTCCCCGCAGACCGTCTGAAGATCATCGCCGTGCCCACCACCGCCGGTACCGGCAGTGAGGTCACGCAGGTCTCCGTTATGAACTGCGGCGAAGAGAAGATGACCATCAACAACCCCGTCTTCATGCCCACCGCTGCCGTTATCGATCCCGAACTGATGCTGACCGTTCCTCCCCGCGTGACCATGGTCACCGGCCTCGATGCCCTGTCCCATGCGCTGGAAGGCTACTGGAGCGTCAACCATCAGCCTCTGACCGACCTCTATGCCATCGAAGCCGTCCGCTTCGTGCTGAACAATCTGGAGAAGGCCTTCCTCGACGGTTCCGATAAGGAAGCCCGCTGCAATATGGCCTATGCCGCTCTGCTGGCCGGTCTGGCCTTTGGCCAGCCCAAGACCGCGGGCAGCCACGCCTGCAGCTATCCGCTCTCCATGGATTATCATCTGCCTCACGGCGAAGCCTGCGCCTTCACCATGGACAGCTTCGTCCGCATCAATGCCGATGAGCGCCTCGAATACCTGGTCAAGCAGGTCGGCCTCGAAAGCACCGATGCCCTGGCAGAAGAGATCATCCGCCTCAAGAAGCTGGGCGGCCTGCGCTGCACGCTTTCCGATCTGGGCGAGGTGGATCTCGATAAGCTGGCGGAGGACTGCTCCAAGCAGGGCCTTATGAACAACAACCCCGTCAAGATGTCCGTCGCGGATCTGCGCGCGATGTTTGAGAAACTGGCATGAATAAGAAAGCGCTCAATGCCGCAATGATCAGCGGCATGGTAGTTGTGTGGGCGATCTACTATGCTACCTCCAAATGGGCGGTGGGCGTGACCGGATCCCCCTTTGTAGCCGGATTTTTGCTGCGTGCCGCTGCGCTGGTGTTCCTTACCGCGCAGCTGGCCGTCCAGCATAAGCTGGGCGCTGTGCTCAAGCAGGGCAAAACTGCTCTGATCCTGCTGTCCATCGGCGTATTCGGTTACCTGCTGGATACCTTTGCCAACATGGGCCTGCAGTACGGTGATGTGGGCGCCGGTACGGCGCTGCTCAAGTCCGATGTGCTGATGGTCAACATCGCCACAGTTGTGATCTACAAAAAGCGGCTCTACATTTCCGACTGGATCGGAACAGTAATCATGCTGGTGGGCGTCCTGCTCGTCATGGGCATGAATTTCACATCTGTTTCCATCAGCTGGTACGATCTGTTCTTCATCGCCAGCGCTGTCTGCGTCACGATCAATGCCTTTATCATCAAGGCTGCCCAGGAAAAGTACAAGGCGGATACGGACATCATCGGTTATTACAATAACTTTGTAGTGTTCCTGTTGTTCTTTGTCAGCACGATGGTCACCTGCAAAGGCATGCCGCAGCTTTCCGGCCACGGCGGCAGCTTCTGGCTGCTGGTTCTGCTGGGCGGTGCCGCGCAGACCATGATCTATTTCTTCTATTACCGCAATCTCAAGCGGCATGAGGTATGGCTGGTCAAGCTGTATCTGCTGTTCATGCCCGTGGTCAGCTGCTTCATCGGCGTGCTGTTCCTCGGCGAGCAGCTTTCTGCCATGAAGATCCTCGGCATTGCCGTCGTTCTGGCGGGCGCTGCCGTGATCCTTTTGCGGGAAAAGCTTAATCTGTTGTTCCAAAAGAAGAAGGTTTCGTAATTTTCTGCGAAACCTTTCTTCTGCATTCTTGACAGTCTGTTCCGCAGGGTGATATTTTAATGGATATTCGTATCGGAAAGGAGGCGCGCCCGTGAAACTGGAAGGCGATAATATGGCCAATGTGAAGCGGACGAACCGCAGCGCCGTGCTCCGCAACCTGCATGAGAACGGCAGTACATCCAGAAAACGGCTGTCCGAAGCGGTCAAACTGACCCCTGCGACGATCTCCAAGATCGTGGCGGATCTGATCGAGGAAGGACTGCTGACCACCGGCCCTGTCATCGAGACGGGGAAAAGTGTGGGAAGACGGGAGGTCCTGGTGGAACTCAATGCCCATGCCCGCTGCGCGCTGGGTATTCTGATCAACATCGGCGAAGCACGGCTGTCCGCCGTCTGGCTGGACGGCAGCACCGCGTTTTATGAAACCGTGTCCCTGCCCCGTAAGGCACCTGCGGATGAAACCGTGGAAATGCTCACGAAACGGCTGATGGAGCTGGCGGAGGAGCATCACCTTGAACGCGAAAAGATCATCGGCGTCGGTGTGGCCATCCGCGGCATTACGGATACCAAAAACCGCGTCATCCGTCATAGCTTCAGCGCGCTGGATCAGGAGGAATATCCGCTGGCGGAACGGGTGGAAATGCTCACCGGTCTGCCTGTGATCATGGAGAATAACGTCCGCTCGCTGTTTTTGGCGCAGATGTTTGAAGCCCGTGACAAGAGCAGCAAATCCCAGTATTTCCTCCGCTGCGAATACGGTATCGGCGCATCTCTCTCGCTGGATGACAAGATCTGGAGAGGAGAGACCGGACGCTGTTCCGAGATCGGCCACGTTCCCGTGATCCGTCGGGGCGGCAAGCCCTGCGCCTGCGGAAAAAGCGGCTGTCTGGAGACCATCGCCTCTCCTTCCGCCATCCGGGAGGATGCCATCGCCATCATGTCGCCCACGGAAACGCCCGTGCTCTGGAATATGCTGAAGCATACGAAGGATGAGGAGGTCTCGCTGGACGCGATCCTGGAGGCGGCCCGCTGTGGCGATGAAAAGATCGCGCAGATCGTGGATCGGGCGGTCAATCTGCTTACCTCCACGCTGAAAACCGTGATCTATACCATCAATCCCGCCAAGATCGTCCTCTACGGACAGCTGTTCGAAAACAGCTTCTATCTCAGCCGCTTCCTTGCCGAAATGGAGGAGGGGCTGGATTCCGAGGCGGGCCGTGTCACCATTGAAAAGAGTCCCTACAATCTGATGCTGGAGAAGAAAGCCGCCGGTATCCTGATGGTGGAACACTTTTATGAACTGGGAGGAATACCCGATGAATGAAATGCTGAAAAAACTGCAGGAAAAGAACCCGCATATCCGTCTGCACTGCGTGACGGAGCCCTTGTTTGAAACCTATGGCCGCGTGCTTTCTGCCGATACGGCACAGCTGCATGCCGCGCTGGCAAAGACGCCCATTCCCGAAAGCGGCAATATGTACCGCGCCTCCGAACCTATCCTGGAGGAAACGGATCTGACCGCATGGATCAAGACCGTGGTATTCGGCGAAATGCCGGTGCAGATGGGCTTCTGCAACGGCCGCGGCTTTACCATGAACGCCATGGAATACCATAAGTGCAGCGAGGTCAACTATTCCACCACCGGCTGCATCCTGCTGCTGGCAAGACCCTGTGATCTGAAGAACGGCCGCCTGCACAGCGACGATGTCGTGGGCTTCTATCTGCCTGCCGGTGTGCTGGTGGAGATCCATCCCGAGGTATTCCATTTTGCTCCCTGCCGCATCAGCGAGGACGGCTTCAACTGCCTCGTGGTGCTGGAAGAGGGCGTCAATGCCGAATTTAAGGAGCCCATTGCCCTCAAGGACGGCGAAGCTGCCCTCCTGTGGCGCGTCGGCAAATGGATGATCTGCCATGCGGAAAGTCCGCAGGCCGGATTCGGCGCCTTCGTCGGTATCGACGGAGAAAACCTGAAGGTTCAGATCTGATGGGAAGACATCCTGCCGCGTCGGCGCTGTCGGCGGTATGGCAAGGATAGAAAGAAGGAACGGTCATTTGCGCAAATCGCTGGAAGAATCCCCTGTTTACAATGGAATGTCCCTGATCATCGACGTGATCTTCGCGGGTATGATCTGGGTCGTGACGTCGCTGCCTGTGATCACCATCGGCGCGTCTTCTGCTGCCCTGTACTATGCTGTAACCAAAACCATACGCAGAGGCCGCGGTAATCTGCTGAAATCTTATTTTTCCGCATTCCGCTCCAATTTTAAGCAAAGCACACTGATCTGGCTGATCTACATCCTGTATGCGGCCGTAGGCATTGCGGATATGTATGCCATCGGGCTGATGGGACTGGCAGAGGGGAGTGTTCTGGATCACATCAGCAAGCTGTTTTTCGTACCCGCCGCAGCCACGCTTCCGTGGGTGTTCGCCTTTGTTTCCCGCTTTGAAAACACGGTGGGCGGTACGCTGAAATTCGTTGCTTATCTGACGATGCGCCATATCGGCAGAACACTGCTGCTGGTGAGCCTTTTCCTGCTGTGCGCGGTGATCGCGTGGCTGCTGCCGCAGATCGGCTGGCTGCTGCCTGCGATCTGCTGCCTGGCTATGAGCTATGTCATCGAGCCTGTATTCAAGGCACAGACGGAAAACCGAGAAGACGGCAACGCAGACCCCTGGTATAACGAATGAGCATGGAGGGCTGAAATGTATAATGTGAATCTGATCGAAGGCGGCTTCCGCCTGACGGCCGGTGAACGGCTGATCCTCGAGCATACACCTGCCGCACCCGCGATCTACGTGGGTCTTGGCAAAGAAAAAATCGAAATGTTCCGCGGCAACTTCCATATTTCGGACAGGATCTCCGAGCGCGTGGCGCTGCGTCTGGACGGCATGGACAAATATGACGATGAGCTGACGCTCCATTTCTCCCATCCCGATGTCTACGGCGACTTCCGTCTGGTCATCTCGGAGCGGGACGGCTACATGACCCTTTCCACCTATACGGATGATCCCTGCTGCAACCGCATCTGGATCCGCTTCCATGCGGAAGCCGGCGAACATGTCATGGGCGGCGGCGAACAGTTCTCCTGCCTCGATCTGCGCGGCAGAATGTTCCCCATCTGGACCCGTGAGCAGGGCGTTGGCCGCAACAAGCTGACGGAGGTCACCCGTCTGGCCGATGAGCTGGAAGGCGCCGGCGGCGATTACCACACCACCTTCTTCCCGCAGCCTACCTTTGTTTCTTCCAGAATGTACTTTGTCCATCTGGAAAATTCCGAATACGCGGAAATGGACTTCTGTGAGGACGATTTCCATGAGATCATGGTCTGGACGCCTGTGATCACCATGGTCATTGCCGCGGGCGGGTCCTATGAAGAACTGCTCTTCAAGCTGACGGAACTGCTGGGCCGTCAGCCCGAGCTGCCGGGCTGGGCCATGGAAGGCATCTGGCTGGGCATTCAGGGCGGCACGGAACGCACCACGGAGATCGTAAAGAAGTGCCAGGATGCCGGCATGGATGTTCCCGCCGTCTGGATCCAGGACTGGGAAGGCAAGCGTATCACCTCCTTCGGCAAGCGCCTGCAGTGGGACTGGAGATGGAATCAGGAAATGTATCCCGGCCTCGATAAGGTCATCGAAGCCGATCCCGAGACCCGCTGGATGGGCTACATCAACCCCTATCTGGTGGAAGGCGGCGTTCTCTTTAAGGAAGCACAGGCAGCCGGCTACTTCGTCAAGAAGGCCGACGGCTCCGACTATCTCTTCGACTTCGGCGAATTCGACTGCGGCGTTGTGGACCTCACCATGCCGGAAGCCTTCGAATGGTACAAGAATGTCATCAAGAAGAATCTGATCGGCATGGGCTTCAAGGGCTGGATGGCCGACTTCGGCGAATATCTGCCCACGGATGCCGTCTGCGCCAACGGTGAGACCGGTATGACGGCGCACAACAAGTGGCCGATGCTTTGGGCCAAGTGCAACAGAGAGGCCGTGGAAGAAGCCGGTATGCTGGGCGACTGCGTGTTCTTCACCCGTTCCGGCTTTACGGGAACGCAGCGGTATTCCACGCTGATGTGGGCGGGCGACCAGTGCGTGGACTGGTCTGCCGATGACGGTCTTCCTTCCGTCGTCACCTCCGCGCTGGCGCTGGGTATGAGCGGCTTCGGTCTGCATACCTGCGATGCCGGCGGTTATACCACGCTCTTCCATCTGGCCAGAACCGAAGAACTGATGCGCCGCTGGCTGGAGTTCACCTGCTTCACGCCCGTTATGCGTACCCATGAGGGCAACCGTCCCGATACCAATGTGCAGATCTATTCCAACGATGCCATGATCGCGGATGCCGCCCGCCTTTCCAAGCTGCATACGGCGCTGCGTCCCTATATGGAAGCCTGCGTGAAGGAAAATGCCGAAAAGGGCCTGCCTGTCATGCGTCCGCTGTTCTTTGCTGCACCGGATGTGGACAAGGCCTACGAGCGCGATCTGTTCTCCTATCTGCTGGGCGGCGATGTGCTGGTAGCTCCCGTGATCGAAGCGGGCGCGGAAAGCCGCAGCCTGTGGCTTCCCGAAGGCAAATGGGTACACCTCTGGACGAAGGAAGTCTATGAAGGCGGCGACGTCACCGTGGCATCGCCCGTCGGCCAGCCTCCCGTTTTCTACAGGGAAGGATCCGCATTTACTGCCCTTTTTGCCGAACTCGGTGAAAAATTCGCCCTGTAAGAGAGCGGAGAAGCAATTATTTACTAATGTTAATCAATGTGCAAACGGAGAACATCCATCTCCGTTTGCACATTATTTTTAGTACAAATGCATAAATAATGACGGTAAAAATCTACAAAGCCAAGGTCGGCAAAAGCTTTACAAACCAGCGGCTTCATTCTATAATTGGAACTATCAAGGGAAAATATTTCGGTGGAATTCTGTATTGATTAATTCTGTTAATCATATATTTTTTATCGAAATAAAAAGCCCCTAGATCATTGAAAAAGGAGATTGAAAATGAAGAACATGAAAAAGCTTCTTGCTCTGGTTCTTGCCCTGCTGATGGTCGTTTCCATGGCCGCCTGCGGTGCCAAGAAGGAAGAGTCCAAGGAAATCGTTATCAACTTCCCCTGCATTTGGGTCGGTACCGACGCAAAGGCTCCCTACATGGCTAAGCTGGTTGAAGAATTCAACGCTGCCAATGCAGGCTCCATCAAGGTCGTGATCGAAGAACAGACCGATTATCAGGCATACCGTGACAAGATCCGTACCCTGATCACCACCGGCAATGCTCCCGACATCTTCTCCGTTGACAACCCTCAGGAACTGGCTAACTTCTCCGCCACCGGCAAGCTGATGGACTTCACCTCCGCTCTGGAAGGCGATTGGAAGGCCACCTTCAATGACGGCTGCATCGATCCTTACATCTATGAGAACGGTCAGATCAACTTCCTGCCCTTCGAAAGCGCTGTCATTCCCCTGGTTTACAACACCGAACTGCTGGCCGAAGTCGGCTACAACGAATTCCCCGCAACCTACTCCGAAATGATGGAAATGTTCGCCAAGCTGAAGGAAGCCGGCTACAACGCCTGCGGTCAGATGGCTGCTGAAAACGCATGGTCCTCCATGCTGTGGTACTCCCAGCTGGTCGCTTCCATCGGTGGCCCCGATGTCTACAAGAACGGTCTGGAAGATCCCGCTTTCGTTCAGGCTGCTGAAGTTCTGAGAGAAATGTACAACTACACCTTCGACGGTGCTGTTTCCGCTGCCGCTGCTGACGTCAACGGTCACTTCATCGCCCGCGACACCGCCGTCTATATCAATGGCTGCTGGTGGATCGGCAACTTCTACAAGGAAGAAAATGCTGTCGACGGCAAGCTGCTGGCTGATGTCGTTGATGTTACCGGTGCTCCCACTTGGGAAGGCGGCAAGGGCGAAGGCGCTGTTGTTACTCAGGCTCAGGCTTTCCTGTGCGCTGCCAAGCAGGACGATCCTGCCAAGGAAGCTGCGATCATCAAGTTCCTGCAGTACATCACCGAACCCACCCGTATTTCTGAATGGGAAGCTTCCTCCGGTTCCATGTTCTTCATCGAGCATGAGCCCGCTGCTGACCTGAAGGAGATCTCCAAGAAGTTCGCTGCCGTTTCCAACGAAGCCAACTTCACTGTCTATACCTTCGCACAGTCTGTCCCCCTCGCAGTCACCAACGAACTCCCCGCTGCCGTTTCCGCTCTCGCCAATGACGTTGTGGATGCTCAGGGCTTCGTGGATATGCTGATCGCTGCCCGCGACAACGCATAACTGCAAAATGATTTACTCTAAAATTATCGCATAGTTTAGCAGGCAGGGTGTGGCCTATGCCACACCCTACTTGCCATTATATTAAAATGGAGGTGGATTGATGAAGCCGACAAAGTCGGACCGTAAGGTTTTGATCGCGTTCCTGGCTCCTGCCGTTGCGCTGGTAGTTCTTTTCTTCGTCATTCCCGTAATCTATGTTGCGGTGGTCAGCTTGCTGAAATGGAACGGCCTGACCAGTGCTGAGTTTAAGGGAATCGATAATTTTGTGGCATTGTTCAAGGATAAGGCGTTCCTGCGCTCGATTCTGAACAATGTGATCTGGGCAGCTACTGCGGCTGCGATTCAGGTCCCTCTTGCCATGCTGATGGCAATCATTCTCTCCAGAAAACCCAAGGGCTGGAAGTTCTTCCGTACGGTTTATTTCTTCCCGCAGGTTATTTCCGGTATCGCACTTGCCACCATGTGGCGCCATATCTATAATGCGGAAAGCGGCCTTCTGAACGGTCTGCTACGCCTCGTCGGTCTCGGTCATCTGGCTACCGACTGGCTGGGTGGTATGGACACGGCTTTGCCTTCCGTGCTGATCTACTGGGTGTTCTATGTGGGCTACTACATGGTCATCATGATGGCGGATATCACCACCATCGATGAGAGCTACTATGAAGCCGCCACACTGGACGGTGCTACTCCCTTCCAGCAGGCCATCCATATCACCATCCCGCTGATTAAGGGTACCTCTCTGCTGACCTGCGTTACCCTCGCCAGCGTTATGGGTCTGCGCCAGTTCGAACAGGTTTACCTGCTCACCAACGGCCAGCCCGCCAACACCACTTCGACCATTGTTCTGTATCTCTATAAGCAGATGCAGACCGGTAACTACGGCCGTTCCAGTGCTGCCGCTATCGTCCTGATCATCGTCGGCGCGCTGTTTATTGTCACCATCCGGAAGCTCTTTGAGGATCATAAGAAGGATCCCAAGAGAGTGATTGAAAAGGAGGCGAAGTAATATGGCATCCATGACCAAGCGTTTGGATAAGTCCGGCCAGATCAAGGATACGATCCTTGGCATCGGCAAGTGGATCCTCATTGTTTTCTTCGCAGCCTATACACTTCTGCCTTTGATCTGGCTGACGATTTCGTCCTTCAAAACGAACTTTGAAGTCCTCGCCAAGAGTCCCTTTGCGCTCCCTGAGGTATGGCAGTTCAAGAACTACCATAATGCTCTTACCGTGGCAGGTCTGGGCCGCATGATGCTCAACTCTGTTTTCGTTGGTGTTACCTCCACGGTCATCAACGTTCTTGTGGCCAGCCTAGCGGCTTATACCATCTCCCGTTTCAAGTTCAAGGGCAAGGAAAAACTGTTCCTTCTCTTCACGGTCGGTATCCTCGTACCTCTGAACGCGCTGATGGTTCCCTACTTCCTGATCATCTCCAAGATGGGTCTGTATAACACCTATGCCGGTATGATCATCCTCTACACCGCCATCGGTATCCCCATGTCCACGGTTATCATCCGCGGTCTGATGGACTCCATCCCCATGGAGATCGAAGAAGCTGCCTATATCGACGGCTGCGGCTCCTTCGGCAGATTCATTCACGTGATCCTGCCGCTGGCCCGTACCGGCATCGTGACTGCCGCTACCTTCCAGTTCCTGACCTGCTGGAATGAATTCGTATTCGCCAATCTGATCGTTTCCTCTGATAAGCTGCGTACGATCCAGGTTGGTATCCGCTACTTCACCAACCAGTTCTCCACGGACTATGTTTCCATGTATGCCGCCATCGTGATCTCCATCGTTCCTTCGATCCTGGGCTATGTCATCTTCCAGGAGCAGATCATCAGCGGTATGACCAGCGGCGCCGTCAAGGGCTGAGTCCGATCCTATGGCACCTGTTTCTCTGATCACCAGAGCCGATGACCTCGGCTCCTCCCATGCCGCCAACGAAGCGATCCTTCAGGTGGCGGAGGCGGGCTTTGTCAAAAACATTTCCGTGATGGCAGTCTGTCCGCATCTGGAGGAGGCTGCGGAGATGCTCAGCGGCAGGAAGGATGTTTCCTTCGGCCTCCATGCCTGTATCACGTCCGAATGGGACAGAGTCCTTTGGGGACCTTTGGCATCCCGTGAACGCGTGCCGCATCTCATCGACGCAAGAGGTGCGATGTATCAAACGGTCGATGCGCTGGCGGCTGCCAAGCCTGCCGTGGAGGAGATCATGCATGAATACCGCTGCCAGCTGGAAACGCTGCGCCGTGTGGGCTTCCATGTTACATATCTGGATTCCCATATGATGCCGGAATTGCAGATCCCCGGTCTGCGGGAAGCCATGAGCCGTATGGCGGAGGAAGAAGGACTTGTTGACCACTCGCCCTTCTACCGGATGTTCCCGACGGATCTCAAGCAGCTGGCAAAGCAGCCGGAGCTGTTCCGCAGAACACTTCAGAGCGGAATCGAAGGCACGTATCTGATGATCATACATCCTGCCTGCTACGGCGAGGAAATGCTGCTGACAGGCAACCGGAAAAACAGCGGCGAGACCGTTGCGTCCCAGCGGGAAGCCGACCGCCGTTTTATGACAGATCCTGCCATATTGGCTGCCTGTAAGGATTTCGGTGTCCGTCTGCTGCGTTATGAAGAAGCAGCTATAAAATGAAATACCGCCTATGGCGGTGAAAGAAATGGCGCAGTAATACTGCGCTATTTCTGTATCATGATGCGGGAAGACGATCGGAAAATCGGAATCCTGCGAAAGAAAACCGTAATTATCCGTATGATTCCGCGAGATACGAATGCTATACTGAAATCAGAAATAAGCTGCAGGAAAGGAGATCCCTATGGAGATCATTCATGCAAATGTCATATCGAACGGCGCCATGCTGGCGGATGCGTATGTCCGCGCCTCAGATGGCGTGATCCGTGAGATCGGCGCCATGGAGCAGTATGCCCCCGACGGCTCGAAGGTGCTGGACGCAGAAGGAAACGTCCTTTGCGCGGGCTATATCGATCAGCACACTCACGGCGCCATGGGCTATGATGTGATGGACGCCACAAAGGAAGCGCTGGATGAGATCTGCCGCCATCACTTCCGAAACGGCGTGACCACTATCCTGCCCACCACCATGACCGCATCTTTGGAGGAGACCACCAAGGTGTTGTCCTTCCTGCGGGATTATGCGCCTCCCGTACCTGTCAAGATCCCCGGCGTTCATATGGAAGGGCCGTTCTTCTCCGTGAAAAACCGCGGCGCACATATCGAGCGGCTGCTGACCGCGCCCACGGATGCATGGCAGCAGATGATCCGCGAACATGCAGAAGTCGTGAAGATGATCTCGCTTTCGCCTGAACTGGAGGGCATGGTATCCTTTATCCGTCTCTGCGGAGAACTGGGTATCGTGGTATCCGGCGGTCATGACGACGGCTATGACGATCCCATCTATGCCGCCATCGAAGCGGGCATGAGGAATGTCACGCATATCTTCTGCTGCTCCTCCGGCATTACCAGAAGAGGCTCGCCGTGGAAGCGGCTGGGTCTGACCGAGATCGGTCTGACCGATAACCGCCTTTACGCGGATGCCATTGCCGACGGCAACGGCATTCCTTACGATCTGCTGCCGCTGCTCTTCCGCGCCAAGGGTCGGGATCGGCTGATCTTTATTTCGGACAGTATGCGCGCCACGGGTCTGCAGCCCGGCACCTATCGCCTGGGCAGCGACGAGGAGGGCGTTATAGTGGATGTGACGGAAACCGCCGCCATTCTGCACGGCGAAAACCTGTTTGCCGGCAGTATCGCCTGCGTTTCCAAAATGGTGGAGGACGCGGTGAAGAGATCCGGGATCCCGCTGGTGGATGCCGTGCTGGCTGCTACCCGCAATCCTGCTGCCCTGCTGGGCCTGGAAGATCGCGGCGACCTGCTGCCCGGTATGGCTTCCGCCATGAATCTGATCACCAAAGAGGGCGAACTGCGAAAGACCGTTGTTTGGGAAACTGTATACGAAAAAGGGGAGGAGATCCAATGACTTTTGAAAATGTGACCCGTGAAGAACTGCTGAAGAATTCCAAGACGCCGCTGCGCATCGTGGAAACGGAAGCTGAGATGTATGAGGATATGGCGCAGGTCATGTTTGATGCCATCACTGAAAATAACGCGGCAGGCAAGAACACCGTGTTTATCGTTCCCGTCGGCCCCATCGGCCAGTACCGCATCCTCGCGGAGAAGGTCAATGCGGCCAAGACCGACCTTTCCCATGTCTACTTCATCAACATGGACGAGTATCTGGATGAAAACGATCAGCCCATTCCGCTGGAGCATCCGCTGTCCTTTATCGGTTTTATGAACCGCGAGTGGTACGACCTCGTGGATATGCCGAAGGAAAACCGTATTTTCCCCGAGCCCGGTAAGGAAGAGCTGATCGCCCGGCGCATCGAAGAGCTGGGCGGCGTGGATATTTCCTTTGGCGGCGTCGGCATCAACGGCCATATTGCCTTCAATGAACCGCCCGAACAGGACGAGGATATGACGGACGAAGAATTTGCCGCGCTTCCCACCCGCGTGCTTTCTCTGACCAGAGAGACCCGTACCATCAATTCCGTAACTGCGGCCAACGGCTATATCGATTATATTCCCAAACGCTGCATCACCGTGGGCATGAAGGACATCCTGTCCGCCAAGAAGATCCGCTTCTATATGAACAGAACGTGGCAGAAGGGCATCGCGAGAAAGATCACTCTCGGCCCCGTATCCCGTTTTGCGCCTGCGTCCTTCTTCCAGCAGCATCCCGATGCCAGCATCACACTGGTGTCCTATGTGGCAGAGCCTCCCGTGGGCGAACTGCATTAACAGAAGAAACCCGTGCGGGAGGATCTGCGGATGAATCAGAAGAAAATCAAAACCGCCGTGATCGGCGTCGGCATGATGGGCAATTCTCAGATCAGAAACTGCCTGTGGAAGCTGCCGCAGTATGAGGTCGTGGCCATCTGCGACCCGTATCTGCCCAATCTGGAAGCCTGCAGAGCCATGTTTGAGGAACGCGGTCTGCCGGTTCATTGCTATACGGACCATCGCGACTTGCTGGCCCGGGAGGATTGCGAGCTGATCAACATCGTCAGCCCCGACTATACCCATGAGGAGATCGCCTGCGACTGCCTGAAGGCGGGCAAGCACGTGCGGCTGGAGAAGCCTTTGGCGATCACCCCCGAGGGCTGCGTCCGTATTCTGAAGTGTCTGGAAGAAAGCAAAACCGTATTCCAGATCGGTTTGGAGCTGCGCTATGCCGCTCCCACAAGGAAGATCCGCGAATGGCAGCAGCGGCTGGGCGAGGTCAAAATGCTGACCTGCTGCGAATTCCGCCCGCCGTTCCTTAAAAAGACCGGTGCCATCAACGATTGGATCGTGCAGAAGCGGTACAGCGGCGGCACGCTGCTGGAAAAGAACTGCCACCATTTTGACCTGTTCAACTGGATCGCGGACGCGAAGCCTGTCTGCGTCTATGCCTCCGGCGACGGAAAGACGGAATATGCCCACACGGATATTCTGGACAGTGCTTTTGTCACCGTGGAGTATGAAAACGGCGTCCGCGCCATGCTTTCCCTCTGCCTGTTCGCACCGAAGAAGGAGCAGGGGTCTCATCTCAATGAGCTGGAGCTGGGAGTTTTGGGCAGTAAGGGCCGCATGGAGCTGCGCGGGGATGACGTTTATGTCTGGAACCGTGCCGACGGCGCGGAGGAGCATTGGCATTATGCCCGCGAGAACTTTGAAGCCCACAGTGACGATATCATTCCCTCCATGGAGGAACTGGCCCGCTGCATCCGCGAAGGCGGCACACCGCTGACGGATATCGGCGCCGCGGTCAACAGCGCGCTGGTCTCCTTTGCCGCGGAACTGTCGGCGGAGGAACACCGCATCGTGTATATCCGCGAACTGGAAGAGAAGTTCGGCCTCCGATATCACAACTAAACAAAAAAGAACCACTCAAAGCGAGTTCCGAATCAGAAAACATAGATCAGGAGCCATAGACAGATGTCTATGGCTCCTGACTGATATCAGCCATTCGCCTGTGATTTTTTCGACGATTCAAGGCGTTTTTTCGCAGCACTACTTGGTGTCATGCAAGGAAAAACAACACAGAAGCGGCGGAAAAGGTACGGCGAAGGGGCTATGTTTTCTTATGAGGAACGAGCAAATAAGTGGTTCTATTTTATTTCAGCCGCAGGAACGCCGCAACGGCGTCTTTGTCACAGGGCGGCAGGAAGCCTGCTTCAAAGCCGATGCGAAGGCGGCTTTGCCCTTCCAGCCCTTTGATCAGAAAGCTGCGTCCCGCAATGCGGTAAAAGGGCTGCTTCAGCCGGCGGAGATAGACAAGGTCTCCCAGCGTTTGCCATTTGAGGATCTGTTCTTCGGTCACCGCTTCGGAAAAGGTGACATCCACGGCCATCCAGCCGGCCTGCTGGCAGTCTTCCGCGGAGCGGAAAACGGATACAACGTTCATGCGATCCCCTCCATGATCTCCCGTACGGCCTCGGTCAGCCGTTCAAGGTCTTCTGTCGGCGTCAGCAGCGAAAAGCTGGCACGAGCCGTTCCCAAAGGCGCGTGCAGGCAGTCGGAAAGCAGCGGGCAGCAATGATAGCCGCTGCGCAGCGTGATCCCGTAGCTTTCTGCCAGAATATAGCTGAGATCCGAAGGCGTCAGTCCTTCGCAGAGAAAACTGACGATCGGAGCGGCTGGTTCCTCCGCGGCGGGATGGAACACCCGTACCCCGCGGATGGCGGAAAGCGCGGAAACCAGCGCTTCACGGCGCTGCCGCAAGGATGCGCAAATCATATCCGTGCCAATGCCGCGGATATGGTCGACGCCTGCCGAAAGGCCGGCAAGACCGTGCAGATTCGGTGTGCCGGGCTCCCGACCGCGGTAGCCGTCGGGCAATTTGAGCCAAAGACTGTCGCTGCCGGTGCCGCCCGTCTTGGTGATCTTCAGCGGCATCCCGCCGCGAAGACAGAAACCGCCGATGCCGGTAGGGCCGAAGAGATTTTTGTGGCCGGCGAAAAACAGGATGTCGGCATCCCGCGCATCGATGGGGAAAATGCCGATCGATTGGGATACATCCGCGATCAGACGGATCCCGTGCGCCCGAACAAGCCGCGAGATCTTCGGAAGATCCTGCAGGCAGCCCGTCACATTGGAGCAGTGGTTCAGAAAAAGGTAGCGGGTCTCGGGACGGATCAGCGCTTCCAGCTCGGAGAGGATCACGCGGCCGTCTTCATCACAAGGCGCGATGCTGACGGCAGGATGTGAGGGATGGTTGTAAAGCGGACGCAGCACGCAGTTATGCTCTGATGCGGTGGCGATCACGTGGGCACCTTCCAGATCCAGACCGGAGATGATCAGATTGGCGCTTTCCGTGGCGCCGGAGGTAAAGAAGAGCTCTTCCTCCGCGCAGCCCAAAAGCGATGCCAGCCCGTGACGGCAGGCATCGGCAGGGGAGGCAGCGGAGCTGCTGCTGCGGGATGGCTCCGCGGGCGGCTGCGTCATGGCGCGCAGAACCGCCTCGGTAACCTGCTGCGGCCGCGGCCATACGGACGCGGCGCAGTTTAAGTAGCAATGCTGTTTCAAATGATCAACCTTCCACGATCTCGAAGCCGAGAAGACGGCCGAGTTCCTTCAGTTCGTTTTTCCAGCTGCCAAAAACAAGAGCCTGATGATGACCGAAGTCCATCAGCGTGTGCAGGAATCTTCTGGCATCCTCCACCTGAATGAAATAGTAGGGGCTGCAGTAGGCCATGGTGTATGTGGATTTCAGCACGGAGCCGGTGGTGAGGATCATCTTTTTGCCGGTGGGATCAAAGCGGCCGAAGGTCACATCTGTGGTCTCGTTCTGAGAGAAGTCGATCTGGATCTTGCCGCCGAAGCCCTGACCTGTGAAGGGATAGATGCTGTAATCCATGTCGGGCTTGTCATAGCCGTTCATCTTCAGACAGGGAACGGAATGATGGATGGAGATCATCTCGTCGCTTTCATAGAGCGGATTGCCCATGAAGGCAGGTCTGCGGCCGGCATACATCAGCATGATCATGGCCATCAGCGCGTTGAGATCTTCTTCGCAGGCGCTGGGGATGCCCTGATCCTTCAGCAGGGTATGGCAGATGCAGGGAACAAATTTCCGTTCCTGGGGGATCCTGCTGCGGCAAAGCTCCACGCAGGAGGTGGAGAAGGCATTGCAGCCGTAGAACTCCATCATCTTGACAACGGCGAGATAGTATTTGATATCGCTCATCAGGAACTCCCGCTTGACGCGGTTTTCCTTCGCGTTGTCATACAGCTTTGCGGTGAGCGCTTCTGCCTCCTCGTCGGTGATCCCGTCCATATAGCGGAAAACGTCGGTAAAGGGCTTCTTCACGATCTCGATGCCATACTGGCTGCGGAGGAATTCGGTATCCTTGATGTTGCTGAGCAGACCCCAGGTGGGGATCTCACCGGCGGTCAGGATCAGTGCGCGGGTATTCCTTACCGCCTTGCGGACCCAAAGCAGGTGAAGGCGGTCATTGAGCTCCTTGGCATCGATGGCATACCATGCCTCCATGCCGATGCTGCGCAGATAGGCGCAGGTGTCCGCCGCGCTGACGGCATGGGTGTAGGAGATCAGAGGCTTTCCGAAACGCTCGATCTTGGGAATTCTCTGATTGAGGATAAGCAGGCAGTCCGTCTGCGGCAGATCCTCATTGATCTTCTCGATGATGGCCTCATCCACCACAAAGCTTTCGTTGTAAGGAACGAAAACAGGCTCCAGAATATTCACTTCCGGAATGATTTTCGTCAGAATCTCCTTGCAGGCTTCAAACTTCCTGAGGGCGGTTTTCATTTCCGCTTCGGGGGTCATTTCCTCGCGGATACCGCCGCGGCAGGGGCCTTCCCAGAAATCACTGTGGACAAGAATGCCCATCAGGGGCTTGAGATTCAGCTTGACATCGGTTGCTTTTTTGATCATCGGTGCTTACCTCCGTTTGTTATTTCGCTTTCATTATAGCGTCGGAAACGGTGGATTTCTATGCGGGGCTTTGTGGAAAAACTTCGTCAAATTACGATTCTGTCTGAGCGGTATGGCGGCGGCGGAACTGCCCCGGCGTCAGATCGCAGAGCTTGCGGAAGGCGGTATGGAAGCTGGAGATGCTGCGGTAGCCGCAGGCGTAGCACACCTCCGTTACCGGCATGGCGGTGGTGGTCAGCAGAAGCTGCGCCTTGCGGATGCGAACCTGTTCGATGTAGTCCGATACATTCATGGACATCGTTTGGCGGAAATAGCTGCAGAAATAGGTGCGGCTCATGCAGGCCAGCTCGGAAAGCTTCTGCAGGGTAAGCTCCTCTTCAGGGTTGCTCTGAATATAGCGAAGGGCGGGAAGCAGCTTTTCGTAGGCCTGATAATCCTTGATGGCGGTGCAGTCAAACAGATCGTGGGTGGCGCGGTAAAGGAGCGCCAGAAGTTCGGTCAGTTTCGCCTTGAGAAACAGGCGGTAGCCGGGTGCTTTTTCGCAGTATTCCTGTTCCAACTGCGCCAGCAGCATGCAGACCTGTTCGTTCTCCCGCTCCGAAAGGCGGAGGCGGTTGCCGTCGGGGAGGTTTCTGCTGTAAAAGGCCTGTACGAGGGCATAGTTTTCCGGAGCGTGATCCCAGATAAAACCGGGATCAAAATACATGACCTTCATGCGAAGCCCGTTTTGCGCGCCTGCAAAATGATGCTCGTAATTGTTGATCAGGTAGAGGTCGCCGCGGGACATCTCGTAGCGTCTTCCGTCAATGTAGTTGATGCCGCTGCCGCCCAGCACGTAATTGACCTCAAGGCAGTCATGGTAGTGCAGATAACCGGAATCCAGGTTTCCGCGGGCATCGTGGATGCGGAAGGGGATCTCGCTGTCGCGGAACATATCTTCTTTGGTATGCATATCGTTTCTCCGATGCGCGTTATTCCTGCGGCAGGATCAGGTCGATGCCCTTCTGAATGGATTCGAGGCTCAGCATGCCCTGTCCCTTGGCAATGGCCTCGCCTTCCGCGCTGATGAAGTAGGTGACAGGCACGGCAGACACCGCGTAGTTGGAGGCAGCCTCAAAGGAAAGATCATAGTAAACGGGGAAGGTATAGTCGGTGGAAGAAATAAAGGCAGAGGCGGTCTCCTGCGTTTCCTGATAGCCATCCGTCAGATTCACCATCAGAAAGACGATCTCATCGCCGTATTCCTCGTAGGCCTGCTGGAAATCGGGCATTTCCATTTTGCAGGGGCCGCACCAGCTGGCCCAGAAATTGAGGATCACGGGCTTGCCGAGATGATCGGAAAGCCGCACCTCATTGCCGTCCGCATCCGTCACGGTGAAGTCAGGCGCAAGGTTTTTTGGGGCGGACGGTGCTTCTTCCGCGGGCGTGTCTTCGGCGGGAGCTTCGGGTTCGGTTGCTGCCGTATCTTCGGCAGGCTCCGTTACCATGAGCCCCGGTTCGGCATTGCCGCCCAGACGGTCGTAGAGCACCATGGCGGCAAGGATCAGAACGATGAAGATCAGAACGGTCAGCAGCAGGATCAGTTTGTTTCTCATGGGGTCACCTCAGTTCAGAATGGTCAGCAGACGGCCGAGAAGACCGGTGGCCATCAGAAGGCCGATGGCGATCAGCAGGCAGCCGCAGACGGTGTTGATCACGGAATAATGGCGCTTGATAAAATCAAAGGCAGCCTTCAGACGGTCGATGAGAACGGCGCTGAAGAGGAAGGGGATGCCGAGCCCGAGGGAATAGCAGAGCAGCATTCCCATGCCGGTCAGCACGCTGCCCTGCTGGGATGCCAGCATCAGCGCGGAGCCGAGGAAGGTGCCCACGCAGGGCGTCCAGCCCACGGAAAAGACGATGCCGAAGAGAATGGCGGAGAAAAAGCCCATATCCTTGGTGCGGACGGCAGTACCGCCGCCGCGGAACAGGTCGATGCGCAGCACGCCCAGATAACTGAGGCCGAAGAGGATGATGACGAGTCCGCAGACGATGTTGACGGCGGTCTGATGGCGGGTCAGAAAGCTGCCCAGCGTGCCTGCCAGCGCGCCCATGGCCACAAAGACTGCTGTAAAGCCGCAGACAAAGCCGGAAGAATTCAGCAGCGTACGTCCGACGGTGCGTTCACCGCCGCCCGCAAAGTAGGAGAGGTAGATGGGCAGCATCGGAAGCAGACAGGGCGAGAGGAAGGTGACGATGCCTTCCAAAAAGGAGATCAGATATTGCATCGGCAGTACCTCACGGCAGCATGTCCGCGATCTGCGCCTTGGAGCGCAGACCCACGGAACGGCGCACTTCTTTGCCGTTTTGCAGCAGCACCAGCGTGGGAATGCTGGAAACGCCGAAAGAGATGGCCAGCTGCGGGTCGGCATCCACATCGATCTTGCAGAATTTCACATCGGGACGTTCGGCGGCCAGTTCTTCCAGAAGCGGAGTGATGCGCTGACAAGGGCCGCACCATGCCGCCCAAAAATCCAGCAGTACGGCGGATCCGCATTCCTGCGCTTCCGCACGGAAGTTTTCTTTGTTCAGTATGAGCATGAAAGCTACCTCCTTTGAGGATCTTGGATTACCACCAGTTTACCAAAGAAACGAAGAAATCACAATATCCATTTGCAGCGGGAAAATACCTCTCGCGGGCGGACGGAATTTGTGCTATACTGATAGCACATAACGAAAAACGCAGGAGGAGCGGAAATGGAATTTGAAAAACTGATCCATCAGGAGCGCAGAGGTACCAACTGCATGAAATGGGACGGGATGCAGCGCAGCTTCGGTGACGGTGAACTGGAGGCCTTTTGGGTGGCGGATATGGACTTCCATGCGCCCGAATGCGTCCGAAATGCGCTCAGAAACTGGGCGGATACCGCCATCTACGGCTATTATCTTACCCCGGACAGCTATCTTGAATCCTTTATTGACTGGGAAAAGCAGGAGCATGCCGTCGAGGTGCAGCGGGAATGGATCCGTTTCGCGCCCGGCATCGTCACAGGTCTTTACTGGGCGGTGGCAGCGCTGACCGAACCCGGCGATGCCGTGGCGGTGATCAAGCCTGTCTACTATCCCTTCTTCGGCGCGGTGCAGGATACGGGCAGACGGCTCGTCAGCTGCGAACTGCACAATGAGGGCGGCGTCTATACCGTGGACTTTGAGGCGCTGGAGCGGCTCTTCCGTGAGGAGCAGCCCAAGGTGCTGATCATGTCCTCGCCCCATAACCCCGTGGGCCGTGTGTTCCGCCGCGAGGAACTGGAACAAATTTGCGCCCTCTGCGAACAGTACGGCATTCTGATCTTCTCCGATGAGATCCATCAGGATCTGGTCTATGAGGGTTATACGCATATCCCCACCATGACCGTGAAGCCGCAGGGCGTGGTCACCTTTGCCTCCGCTTCCAAGACCTTCAATCTGGCAGGTCTGCAGAATTCCTTCATCGTGATCCCCGATGCGGAGCTGCGCGAACGGTTTGATTCCTATATGAAGGCGCATGTGGCCGTCCATGGTGGCTGTGTGGCCGGTGATCTGGCGGCAGAGGCTGCCTTCCGCGGCGGCAAGCCGTGGCTCAACAGTGTGCGCAAGCTGGTGCGGGAGAACTTCACGGCCATCCGTGACATCCTCCGTCAGAAGGCGCCCAAGGCAATCGTGACCGAGCTGGAAGGTACTTATCTGATGTGGATCGACCTGCGGGCTTACCTCACCGAGCAGGAGAGAATCAAAGAATTGGTGCAGGATCGCTGCCGTCTGGCGGTGGACTTCGGCGACTGGTTCGGCGGCGATGCCTTCGTGGGCTTTATCCGCATCAATCTGGCCACCGATCCCGAACGCTGCATCCGTGCCGCGGAGAGGCTGGGCGACGCACTGGCTTCCCTGTAATTCCATACGAAAAGAACCGGCACGCAGCTGCGTGCCGGTCCTTTTTTACGCGGTTTGCTGTTTTCCCAAGAGGCTGCCTGTCTGCTTTTTGAACAGGTGAAGGAACACGCTGATCTGGATCAGGAAGGTCACTGCCCAGCTGATGGGATAGGAGAGGTACAGGCAGTTCGGCGTGTGGAACTGCGGCAGCTGGAACACGGTCATGATCCAGCCGATGCGGATGCCGCAGACGCCGAGGATGGAAATGACCATCGGCGCAAAGGAGGCTCCCATGCCGCGCAGCGCACCGGTGGAAACTTCCATGATCCCGCACAGTACGTAGGTCGAGCAGACGATGGAAAGCCGCAGCATGCCGTAGGAAACGGCCTCGGCGGAATCGGTGATGTAGATGGAAAGCAGAGAAGAGCTGAAGGTGCAGGCGAGGAAGCAGGCTGCACCGCCGATCACGATCTGGCAGCCAAGGCAGACGCCGATGATCTTCAGTACGCGGCGGAACTGACGCGCGCCCACGTTCTGACCGGTGAAATTGACCGTGGTCTGATAGAAGGCGTTCATGGTGGTGTAGACAAAGCCTTCGATGTTCTGCGCGGCGGCATTGCCGGACATGACGACCTGGCCGAAGGAGTTGATGGAAGACTGCACCAGCACATTGGAGATGGAGAAGAGAGAACCCTGAATGCCCGCGGGCAGACCGATGCGGACGATGCGGATCAGCTCCGAACGGTGGAACCGTATTTTGGAGAACACCAGTCTGCAGGCATCGGTGCGGCGGCAAAGGGTGCGGAGCAGGAAGACGGCGGAGAAGGCCTGCGAAATGACGGTCGCCAGCGCAACGCCTGCCACATTCATATCAAATACCAGAACAAATATCAGATTCAGGATCACATTGATGATGCCCGCAAGGGTCAGATAGATCAGAGGACTCCTGGTATCGCCGGCGGCGCGGAGAATGGAAGCGGCGAAATTATAGAGCATATTGAAGGTCATGCCGCAGAAATAGTACCGCATATACACGGTGGAAAGGGGCAGCACGTTTTCCGGTGTGCCCATCAGCCGCAGCATGGGTGCGGCGCAGGAAACGCCGATGACCGTCAGCACGATGCCGCAGACCAGTGCGGTGGGAATGGCCGTATGTACCACGCGATGCACCGTTTCCTGCATTTTGGCGCCGATGGCATGGGCCACATTGACGCCGACACCGACGGAGAAGCCGATGAACAAATTGACGATCAGCGTGGTGATCGAGCCGGTGGCACCCACCGCAGCCAGAGAGATGCTGCCGCAGAAGCGGCCCACGACCACAAGGTCGGCCGCGTTGAAGAGCAGCTGCAGTACACTGGTCAGAATAATGGGGATCGTATAAAGGAGGATACCCGAAAGCAGAGGCCCCTGCAGCATCCGTTTGTTTTGTTCATTCATGGACGGTACCACCTTTCCGGTTGCGGGAAACGAAAAATCCGTTATGAGTAACTATAGCACTTTGGGAGGAAAGCGCAAGAGCAATTGTGCATAAGAATCGCCCTGCCGAATCGGGAAAGATAGCCAAACCCGCGCGGCAGAAAACCGGCAGACATCGGGTCTGCCGGTTTCGCTTATTCGTGGGTATCGTCTTCGGTATCGAGATCGTCGTCCATCTGCTCCAGGTTGCGGACACGCTTTCTCTGCCGCTCTTCTTCGATCAGACGGGAGAGCAGGTCACGCACCTCGCGGGGCTTTTTGATGTGCTTGATGTCAAATTCGCTCAAGGTTGCGTCGCTGCTGCAGCAGTGCAGTGTACCCAGACCGAGGATCCGCTGACCGAGGCTTTGCTTCAGCGTGATGTCCTTGATGCGGTAGAGGCGAACCTCATCTTCCGTGAGATTCAGCACACCGGTCTTGACATAGAGCTTTTCTTCGTCCAGCTTGTAGACGGTGAAGGACCAGGGCAGGCCGAGGAAGGGGCGTTTTCTGTCTTTCCATACGATTTCCATAGTGATTTCTCCTTTCAGGGGTTCAGAGGAACGAATCCAAAGCGGGCTTGAGAGCCGCCCGCCAGATCTCTGTCAGTTGTGCCTGCGAACGGGCGGCATTGGCGGGACTGGTGGAAGGAAGCGGGATCGCTTCTTTTCCTGTTACCGGCTGCAGGTGTTTTTTGTATAGCTTATGAGCCGTCTGACCGTTGCAGAAGACGGCGGCAACGGGCGCGCGGATCACGCTGAGGTCATTGGGGACGGCGTTGCGGATGCTGCTGTCGCCGGAGCCTTGGATCTCGCAGGACGCGATCACATCCCAAAGGGCAATGCGGTTTCGCAGCAGCATGGCCTTCTTTTCTTCTACGGTTTCGGGCAGCGGCTCTTCCAGCACGGCGGCAAGCACCTTCCAGAAGCGGTTCTGCGGATGGTGGTAAAAGAACCGACCCTCGCGGGATTTGACGCTGGGAAACGAGCCGAGGATCAGGATGTGGCTTTGTTCATCCCAAACGGGAGGAATGTTGTGCTGCTCCATCAGAATTCCCTCAAAACCAGGTCGGTCTCGCCGGGGTTCATGCCCAGCTCGATCCGCAAAATTTTGGGATGGGAGCGGTAGTTTTCCCGCACCAGATCCCGCAGCACGGTGCCGCCGCGGTAGCCGTGGATCAGACGGATGCGGTAGGTACCGCCCTTGGCTTTTTTCAGCGTACTGTCGATGGCGATCTTTGCCTGATAGGCATTCATGCCGTGAAGATCCAGTTCAAGAATTCCTGCCTGCATCGGAGGCCTCCTTCAGAAGCTGCGAAAGGCAGAGGGTAAAGGCTCTGTCCTGTGCTTCGGTACGTTTTTTGGGGCCCTTGAACCGCCCGCCGGAACGGCGCACCTTGCCGCTGAAAGCGCGTACTTCCAAAAGACCGCCGATATTCTCATCGGTATAGACGAAGCCGTCCTGATGGATGGGAACGGCCTTTCTGCTCAGGCACATGGCGGCAAGGCCGTAGTCCTGCGTCACTACCAGATCCCCGGGACGCACCAGATTGGCAAGACGGTAGTCCACGCTGTCCGCGCCCTTGTCGCAGATCAGCACCTCGGCATCTTCCGTGCGGAAGCTGTGGCTGGTATCGCAGAGGATGGTGCAGGGGATGCCGTACTGTTTGGCAAGGGAAACGGTCTGCCGCACCACGGGGCAGCCGTCGCCGTCGATCCAGATCTTCATGCTTCGTCACCGAGGTAGGTGAAGCGGGGAAATACTTTGCCGTCCCGTTCCACCGTTTCGTTCCACATGGCGGCGGGACGCACCCAAAGGCCGCCTTCGCCGTAAAGGGCACGGTAGACCACCATCGGCTCCATGGTTTCGGAATGGGAGGCAATGCCCAGCACTTCATATTCGCCGCCTTTAAAGTGGCGGTATTTCCCTGTTTTGATCTGCATTTGTATCACCAAAACCAGTATAGCGGATTTTTCCCCGCCTTGCAAGAAAAAAGACTTTGTGCTATAATCCCTTGCATCCCCAAAAAAGGAGTACCGATATGGATGCAATGATCACACTTCTGGCCCGGGAACTGGGACAGAAGGAAGAATATGTGAATAACGTCGTCAGCCTGCTGGACGAGGGCAATACCATTCCCTTTATTGCCCGCTACCGCAAGGAGCTGCACGGCGCCATGGACGATACCACGCTCCGCAAGCTGGAAGAGCGCCTGCAGTATCTGCGCAATCTGGAGCAGCGGCGGCAGGAGGTCAAAAAGTCCATTGACAATCAGGGCAAGCTGACGGAGGAGCTTTCCGCCGCCATCGACGGCGCCTCCACGCTGGCGGAGGTGGAAGACCTCTACCGCCCCTACAAGCAGAAGCGCCGTACCCGCGCCACCGTGGCGAAGGAAAAGGGCCTGGAGCCTCTGGCAGCCGCCATCTTTGCCCAAAGCGCCGACCTGCCCGACCTGCAGGAGCTGGCGAAGGCTTACATCGATGAAGAGAAGGGCGTTCTGACCGCCGAAGAGGCGCTGCAGGGCGCGTCCGATATTATCGCCGAGCAGATCTCCGATGACGCGGAGATCCGCAAAACGCTCCGCACCGCCATGCAGCAGCGGGCGGAAGCAGGCGCACAGGCGGCAGACGCGGAAGCCGATTCCGTTTACCGCACCTATTATCATTTCCGCCAGCCCGTATCCAGGCTGCAGAGCCATCAGGTGCTGGCCATGAACCGCGGTGAGCGGGAGGGCTTCCTCAAGATCAGCCTCGATGTGGATCGGGATGCCATGCTGCAGCTGGTGCGCCGTGCCGTGGTCATACCCGGCAGCCCCGCCATGGAATTCGTGAAGAATACCGCTGCGGACAGCTATGACCGCCTGATCGCGCCTTCACTGGAGCGGGAACTGCGCTCCATGCTGACGGAAAAGGCCAATGAGAGCGCCATCGGCAATTTCGCCCTCAATCTGCGCCCGCTGCTGATGCAGCCGCCCGTCAAGGGCAAGGTCACCATGGGTCTGGATCCCGGCTATCAGCACGGCTGCAAGGTGGCGGTGGTGGACGGCACCGGCAAGGTGCTGGATACTGCGGTGGTCTATCCCACCTTCGGCGACCGCAAAAAGCAGGAGGCCATCCGCACGCTGCTGGGTCTGATCCGCCGCCACGGCGTGCAGCATATCGCCATCGGCAACGGCACGGCTTCCCGCGAGACCGAAGCCATGACGGTGGAACTGCTGAAGCAGGCGCCCGGCGTCAGCTATATGATCGTCAACGAGGCGGGCGCCTCCGTCTATTCCGCATCCAAGCTGGCGGCGGAGGAATTCCCCCAGTTCGATGTCAACCTCCGCAGCGCGGTGTCCATTGCCAGAAGAATGCAGGATCCGCTGGCGGAGCTGGTCAAGATCGATCCCAAGGCCATCGGCGTGGGTCAGTATCAGCATGATGTGCCGGAAAAGCAGCTGGATGAGGCGCTGGGCGGCGTGGTCGAGGACTGCGTCAATGCCGTCGGCGTGGATGTCAATACGGCATCTCCCTCGCTGCTCAAGCAGGTCGCCGGTCTGACGGCGGTCACGGCAAAGAACATCGTGGCCTATCGCGAGGAAAACGGCCCCTTCACCGCCAGAAAGCAGCTGTTAAAGGTCTCCAAGCTGGGACCCAAGGCCTATGAGCAGTGCGCGGGCTTTCTCCGCGTGCCGGAGAGTAAGCAGGTGCTGGACAATACCGGTGTCCATCCCGAAAGCTATGCCGCCGCGGAAAAGCTGCTGGAGCTCTGCGGCTACAGCCTCAAGGATGTGCAGGAGGGCAAGATCGGCCTGCTGCCTCAGAAATTCAAGCTGGTGGAAAGCAAGGCGGCCGAAGCCTGCGGTGCCGGTCTTCCCACCCTGCAGGACGTGGTCAAGGAATTGATGAAGCCGGGCCGTGACCCCCGTGACGAACTGCCGCCTCCCATCCTCCGCACCGATGTGCTGGAGATGAAGGATCTCAAGGCGGGCATGGTGCTGACCGGTACTGTCCGCAATGTCATCGATTTCGGTGTATTCGTGGACATCGGCGTCCATCAGGACGGCCTCGTGCATATTTCGCAGGTCTGCAATAAGTTTATCAAGCATCCCTCGGAGGTGGTCTCCGTCGGCGATATCGTCAAGGTCGCCGTGCTGGAGGTGGATGAGAAGCGCAAGCGCATCTCGCTGACCATGAAGGGCGTCAAGGAATAAGAAAACGGGCAGAAGCGGCCGCCGCTTCTGCCTGTTTTGTCTCTTGCGAAGGGTGAGGCGGCTATGGTATGATGGAAAAAAAGACAGGGAGGAACCACCTATGATCCGTTACGGCATTTTGAGCACATCGTCCATCGCGCCGCGGTTTATTGCCGCCGTGCGGGAAAGCGGCACGGGCGAGATCGTGGCCGTGTCTTCCCGTACGATTGAAAAAGCGCGGGAAAAGGCCTCGGAATGGAATATTTCTTCCGCCTACGGCAGCCATGGGGAACTGCTGGAAGATGAAAACGTCGAAGCGGTCTACATTTCCGCGGTCAATTCGCAGCATTACCGCTGGGCGAAGGAAGCGCTGCTGCATGGCAAGCATGTCATCTGCGAAAAGCCCTGCACGATTCGGAAGGAGGATACCCGCGAGCTGTTTGCCATCGCAAAGGAGCGGGGACTTTTCCTAATGGAGGCGCAGAAGATGCTGTTCCTGCCTGCGATACTGGAAGCAAAAAAGCGCATCGCCTCCGGTGCGCTGGGCAGCATCCGTGTGGCGGAATTTACCCACTCCTTTGACGGCTCCTATAATGCGTGGATGTACGATGAGGCGGCAGGCGGCGGCCCGCTGCTTTCCAGCGCCATCTATGTCATCGAGCTTTTGCAGTTCCTCTTTGAATGCCGCGTGGCAGACATCGGCGGTTACTGCACAAAGCACCCCGGTACCAATGTGGAGGAGCAGTACGTCCTCACGGGCAGAATGGAAAACGGCGTACTCTTTTCGCTGAAAAACAGTACCGTGGCGCTGATGAAGAACGGCGCCGCGCTCTACGGCGAGCAGGGCTGGGCAGAGCTGCCGGATTACTGGAAGGCGCGGCAGGTCACCTTCCGCCTTCGCAGCGGCGAAGAGGAAACGCTGCGATTCCCCTGCGAGCATGAGCTGATCTATGAAGCGAACCACATCGCGGACTGCATGGAGCGGGGTCTTTTGGAAAGTCCCGTGGTCACGGGCGAGTTTTCCGCCGCTGCCATCGCGGTGCTGGAGAAGGTCAAAGCCCTTTGGAAATAACGATCGCGGCGCACCAATGGCGGGTGCTCGTAAAACAGTTCCAGTCCCGGCAGGATTGTCTGCCGGGACTATTCTTGTATCTATTGCAGCCGCATGATAAAATAACTCATATGAACCGATAAATAAGAATTTGACGAGGTGATTAAAATGATAGATGTTGCTACTTGGATGCATAACTTCTTGCAGTCATTAAATGAGACTTTCGCAAACCGTGTATGGTTTGTTGGCTTGCAAGGCAGTTATGGTCGTGGTGAAGCAACAGAAACGAGCGACATTGATATTGTTGTAATTCTGGATGAATTGTCTGCTATGGACATTC
>JAFSHY010000110.1 GCA_017440065.1 Oscillospiraceae bacterium
CAAAATGCCACGGCAGGCGTCAGCCTTGCCGCGGCATTTTTCTTTGTCTTGCAGGAAAATCTCTCTTTTTGGAGTGCTTCGCAGTTTTGAATGAAAGATTTTTTCTCGCAGGAATATTCAGAGGACGCAGGAATACTGGATCTATTTCAAGGACGATGGATTTTCTGCGGGGAAAAAGATTCATGCAAAACCGTGCAAATCCCTAAGTGAGCCCGCCTAAAACCGGGTCTGTTTTCTCGGTATCATTTAATCGATGGCATCGGGAACCGGTTCATTGAGATGCTCCAGACCGCTGCGGACGGCCTGCCATTTTTCACGGGTGATGAGGATATCACGGGGCTTGGAGCCCTTATGCGGGCCGACGATGCCCATTTCCTCCATCTGATCCACGATACGGGACGCGCGGGAATAGCCCAGCTTCAGCTTACGCTGCAGCACGGAAACGGAAGCCTGCCCCAGATCAAGGATGACATCCACGGCATCGTAGAGCAGCTCATCGCGGTCATCCTCCGGCTCATGCTCGGCAGAGACCGTGTTGCCGCCGCTCTTGCCTGATTCAGCTGCCTTCTTTTCGATCTGCTCCATGATCTCGCGGGAGTACTCCGCCTGTCCGCCCTGCTTGATGAAGGTGACAACGCGCTGCACTTCCTCATCGGTGATGAAGCAGCCCTGGATCCGCTTGGGCTTACCCTGACCCAGCGGTGCGTAGAGCATATCGCCCTTACCCACCAGCTTTTCCGCGCCCTGGATGTCCAGTATGATCCGGGATTCCATGGCAGAGGCCACCGCAAAGGCAATGCGGGAAGGAATATTGGATTTCATGAGGCCCGTGATAACATCGGAGGAAGGACGCTGCGTGGCAACGACCAGATGCACACCGGCGGCACGGCCCATCTGCGCCACACGGCAGATGGATTCTTCCACTTCCTTGGCCGCCACCAGCATCAGGTCCGCCAGTTCATCGATGACGACCACGATCTGCGGCAGCTTACGGCGTTCGGGATTGCCCTTGATCACTTCATTATAGCTGAAGATATCACGCACACCGGATTCGGACATGATGGTATAGCGGCGCATCATTTCCGCCACCGCCCACTGCAGAGAACCCGATGCCTTCTTGGGATCGGTGACCACGGGGATGAGCAGATGGGGAATGCCGTTATAAATACCCAGCTCGACCATTTTGGGGTCGATCATGATGAGGCGCACATCCTCGGGGCTGGACTTATAGAGCAGCGAGATGATCAGGCTGTTCATGCAGACGGATTTGCCGGAGCCTGTCGTACCCGCGATGAGCAGGTGCGGCAGCTTGGCAATGTTGCCGATGACGCGCTTGCCGCCGATATCCTTGCCCACGGCAAAGGAGATCTTGGACTGGCTGGAGCGGAATTCCTCAGAGTCAATGACCTCGCGGACATAGACGGTACTGACAGAACGGTTCGGCACTTCGATGCCCACCACGGAATTCTTTTCCGGAATGGCGGAAATACGCACACCGGTCACGCCCAGCGAAAGCGCGATATCCGCGGAGAGGTTCGTGATCTTGGAAAGCTTCACGCCGGGATCCAGCAGCAGCTCGTAGCGCGTGACTGTGGGGCCTCTCGTCACATTGACGATACGTGCCTGCACACCGAAACTGGAAATGGTATCAGCCAGACGCTCCGTATTAAGGCGCATTTCTTCTGTGGCATCCACGTTGTTTCCCCGAACGGGATTCAGAAGTTCCGCGGGAGGATAATAGTAGGAGGGAATCTGCGCTTCGGCAGAATCGCTCAGTTCATCATGCAGCTGCGCCTGTTCCATGGGCGTCAGCTTGCCCGCGGAGTTCTTCTGCGGTTTGGCGGGTTCTGCGGGCTGCGAGGAAGCAGGTTCCGCGGCAGACACTTCGGGCAGGTATTCTTCCTCAAAATCGGAATCGTCCACTTCATCCAGCGTCTGCTCGTAGCCGAATTTTTCCTCATCATCGGGATCGCCGATCAGCTCCTGCTGCACCACGGCACGCACCTGACCCGCGGTCAGGGCATCACGGGCGGAAGCGATCTGGGCAGCATCGGGCTCTTCCGTCTTTTGATCCCCGAAAACCTCCGTGAACGCGGCGCAGTCGGGACGCGGTTCCACGGTTCTGTAATCCTCGGGATGGAAGACGGGCATATCCCCCGATTCAGGCTCCGTCACGACCACAGGGCCGGGAACGGACACGGGCTGCGGACGGGAAGCTTCGCCGCGTTTGGGAACGCTGCGGTTCTTTTCGATCAGATCGGTAATGAGCGGGAGAGGCATGACATCCTCGGGCTTCTTGGGCAGTTCCGCCTCCGAAGCGGGCTTCGGTTCTTCCACGGCGGCAGACTTGGGCTCTTCCTGCTTCTGCGGCTGGTCGGGCAGCTCGTCCATGGTCAGCTGGTGACCCGCGGGCAATGCTTTGGCTTCAGCAGCAGCACCCTTCAGCAGCGGAGGATCATCCACGGGAAGATCCACATTGAATTCCTCACGGTTTCTTCTGCGGGCTTCCATGCGGGCAGAGCGTTCCTCCGCCCTGGCGATCTGCGTGGTGGCAATATGGTTGACGATCTTTTCCGCCATATCCACCTCTTCCTTCGGCTCACCTTCCGGTCTCGGGCGGTTATGGATGGCCATAATGAGGGAACGGGGCGTAATACGAAGAGGCGCCATCAGGCAGCAGAGGAACAGCAGGATCAGCAGGATGATCGCGCCGACAGAGCTGAGGCAGGAAGCCAGCACGCAGCCCAAAAGGCCGGAAAGCAGTCCGCCTGCAGGCCCGGCAATGCCGTTTTCATAGAGATCGCCCAGCAAACGGAACGACCACGCATCGGGGGCGCCGTTCAGCAGCACCTCCACGATGGCGCCCAGCACCACCGCCAGCCCCGCCGTCAGCAGAGATCGGGCAAGAATGGGCTTTTCGCCGCTGCCGAAGAGCATAAAGGCAATGGCGCCGTACAGCACCGGCAGTATGTAAAAGCCTGCGCCGAAGAGTCCCTTCTGCAGATCCACGAAAAAGCGCAGCAGGACAGCCTTGGCTCCGAAGAAGCCAAGGAGCGTAAACACACCCAGCACGATCAGCAGGAACGCGATCAGCTCCCTGCGGATGGACTTGGGCTGTTCTTCCTGTTTGGGCGCTGTCTTTTTGGGATTACCCTTTCCCTTGGGGACAGAACTGGCAGAAGATTTTTTGGTTGTCTTTTTCTGATTGTTTGCAGCCATAAATGCTCCTTTATTTGATCAGAGAGAGGATCAGCGTGACAAGGCCTGCGCCCCAACAATAGAAGGAGAACCCGCCGAGGCCCTTCTTTTCCGCCAGCCGCTTGAGGAAGCGGAGAGAAAGATAACCGGATACCATGGCGGCAAGAACACCGACCACATACTTGGGGAACATGCTCCATACGATTCCCGTGCTGATGGCATCGACCAGTTCCAGCAGATTGGCACCCAAAATGGCGGGGATCGAAAGGAAGAAGGAAAACTTGACGGCGAAGCTGCGGCTGAATCCGCAGCAAAGTCCGGTGACGATGGTACTGCCGGAGCGGGAAATGCCGGGTACCGTGGCAATGCCCTGAGAAATGCCCACCAGCAGCGCATCAAAGACCGTAGCCTCACGGGCCGTCTTTTTGCCGTGGTTCACGCGGTCGCTGAGGAAGAGGATCAGACCCGTTAACAGCAGCGCACAGCCGATAAAGATCGTATTGCTGTATAGCGCGTCCAGACGGTCCTTGATGGGAAGCACCAGCAGCAGCGGCAGCGTGCCGATGACGATCATCAGGATCAAACGGCGGTTGGCAATGCCCGCCTCCTTGCCCATGGGAGATTTTTCTTTTTTCAGCATGGCGATGAATTCCAGAATGAGATCCATGATATCCTGCCGATAGAAGAAAAACACAGCGATCAGCGTGCCGAAATGCAGCAGCACATCAAAGAAGATATGATCTCCTTCCGCGCTGGTGAGGCCGAAGAAATTCTGGAAGATCGAAAGGTGGCCGGAGCTGGAAATGGGCAGAAACTCGGCAACACCCTGTATAATTCCAAGAATAATGGCATTTAAATAGGACATAACAAACCTCCTGTTTGCGGCATACGATTCTGAATTTATATCATACCACAAACAGAAGGGCTTTTCCAGTTTATTTCTTGTTTTTCTCTGCGGCGATCATTTCGTGAAGCGCATCGAGGGCATCCCGCAGATTTCCCACCTGCTCGATCAGCCCGCATTCCACCGCTTCGGGGCCGTACAGCACCGTTCCCACATCGGTGGCGATCTCTCCCGTGGCCATCATATAGGAAAGCAGCTGCTCCCGCCCGATGCGGGAATGATCCGTGACGAAATCGATGATCTGATCCTGCACCTTATTGAAATACTGATAAGTCTGCGGTGCGCCCACCACCATGCCCGTCATCCGCACGGGATGGATCGTCATGCTGGCAGAACGCGCGATCATACAGCGCCTTGCCGCCACCGCCAGCGGCACTCCGATGGAATGTCCCCCGCCCAGCACCAGCGAGACCGTGGGTTTCTTCATTCCGGAGATCAGCTCCGCGATGGCCAGTCCCGCCTCGATATCTCCGCCCACCGTATTAAGCAGCAGCAGAAGCCCGCTGATCTCGGGGTTTTCCTCGATCCCTGCCAGCAGCGGCAGAACATGCTCATACTTGGTAGTCTTCACCGTTTCCGGCAGGGTCTGATGCCCCTCGATCTGACCGATAATGGAAAGCGTATAGACCACGCCCTGCTCTGTTTTGACGGCGCTTGTCCCCAGTTCTCTGATGTCATTCTCTTCTCTGCGTTCCGTATTGTCACACATACCGTATCCTCCCGATGGCTTTTTTTCAGTATGCCCCGAAACGCACCGATTATCAGAAAAGCAGAAGCCAAAAGCGAGCTCCGAACAAGAAAACATGGATTACGGGCCACAGACAAATGTCTGTGGCCCGTAACTGTTTTCTGCCATTCGTCCACGGATTTTTCGCCGATTCAAGGCATTTTTTCGCCGCACTACTTGGTGTAATGCAAGGAAACATAACGAAGAAGCGGCGGAAAAGACGCGACGAAGGGTCTATGTTTTCTTGTGAGGAGCGAGCAAATAGCTTCCGCTTTTCATGCTTTATTTCTCATCGAGGAAGTCAAGCTCCAAAGGCTTATCCAGTTCGGTGGAGACATAACCGCCGTTCTTCTTTCTTTGCCGCACACATTCCGTCAGCAGGTATTCGATCTGCCCGTTGACCGAGCGAAAATCATCCTCAGCCCAGGCCGCCAGCGCGTTATAAAGCTTGGCGGAAAGCCGCAGCGGCACCTGCTTTTTCTGCTGCTCTGCCATGGCTTAATACAGAGAGCCGGAGTTGACCACGGGCTGGGCATCGCGGTTGCCGCAGAGCACCACCAGCAGGTTGGAGACCATGGCGGCCTTGCGCTCCTCGTCCAGCTCCACAATCTGCTTCTCATTGAGACGCTCGAGGGCCATTTCCACCATACCGACCGCGCCGTCCACGATCATCTTGCGGGCGTCGATGATGGCCGAGGCCTGCTGACGCTGCAGCATGAC
>JAFSHY010000111.1 GCA_017440065.1 Oscillospiraceae bacterium
CCTGCTGCTGTTGCTGCTGCGCCTTCAGCGCGGCTTCTTCCGCCCATTCCTTGGCCAGCTGCGCTTCATATTCGTCCTGCTTTTCGGCGATCTCTTCATACATGGCGTAGAGGGCTTCCTCTTCTGCCTTTTCCGCGGCAGCAAGAACCTCGCCCTGGGCGGCCAGTTCTTCGATCAGCGCCTGGGCTTCCGCGCTCTGCGCGGCCAGATCGGCTTCCTGCAGTGCCAGAGCAGCCTTCTGCTCTTCCACGGCAGCCTGACTTTCCAGCAGGGCTTCTTCCGCGTCAACAATGACCTGAGAGGCTTCGTTCAGCTCCACCATCATGGCCTGGTCGGCACGGGTGATCTCCTGGATCATATCCATGCGGTCCAGAAGGTCGGAGAAGCTGCTGGCCTGGAACAGGATCGACCAATAGGTGATGCCGCCGTTCTCCTCCATGGAGCGGATGCGGCTTTCATACTGCTCGTAAAGCAGGTTTTCCTGCTCGCGGGCAGCATCCAGCTCGGCTTCCTTTTCGGCAACGAGCAGCTCATACTGCTCGATCTGCGCCTGCGTATTGGCGATCTCTTCCTGCAGGATGGTAATATCCTGATCGATCAGAGACTTGCGGTAGAGGGTATCGGCTTCCTGCCATTCCACCTCTTCCATCTCATCCTGCAGCTCTTCGCGGCGCAGGGTGATGGCATAAGCCTCTTCTTCCAGCGCGTCGATCTCTTCCTTGATCTCGGCAGAGGTCGCGGCGGAAACCTGAGTGGGAACGACTGCCAGCAGCAGCGCCAGCAGCGCGGCAGCCGTTCTGAGAAAATGCTTTTTCATGGTAATTCTCCAAAAATCAGACATCGAGGAACTTGCGGATGGACATCAGACTGCCGAAGATACCGACGAACAGACCCGCACCCACAAAGGCAAGCACCATGGTTCCCAGCACATCACTGAACGGAATGGCGGAGAACAGGCGGAGCGTATCCAGCTCGGAGATCTTCCTGGTGAGCAGGTCATAGATGCCCCATTCGGCAAAGAAAGCCACGGCAGCGCTGAGCAGGCCGATGATGGAGCCCTCGATGATAAAGGGAATACGGATGAAGGTGTTGGTGGCGCCGACCATCTTCATGATGCCGATCTCGTCCTTGCGGTCATAGAGCGCCAGCTTGACGGTATTGGCAATGATAAAGAGGGAGACCACCAGCAGAATAATGATGATGGCATAGGAAACGAATTGCAGAACATTGCGAACAGTGCCGAAGCCTTCCGCCACCTCCAGATGGGCATTGACATCGGCAACGCCTTCCAGCGCCTTGAGCTTCTCCACCGTTTCCGCCATCTTTTCGCTGCTCTGCAGGGTGACCACAAAGCGGTGACGGAGCGTATCGGCAGAAAGGCCCGCGAACATGGTGGGGTCGTTCTGCTCCGCGACAAAGGATTCCAGCGCCTGTTCCTTGGTCACGAATTCCTGATCAAATACATTCTCGATCAGATTGATCTGAGAGCCGATGCTGTGGGCCTCCGCTTCATTGAGGGAATCGTCCACATAGACGAGCACCTGATTCTGCTGATCCAGTTCCTGCACCATATGGTCGAGGTTCAGCATGATCATGCTGAAGCTGCCCATGATGATCAGGCAGGCTACGGTGACGCAGACGGCGGCAAAGGACATGAAGCCGTGGAGGAACACGCCCCGGACGCCTTCTTTGGCCAGATATCCGTAGTTTTTGTTCTTCACATAGTATTTTTTATTCTTCATACTGATAGTACCCATCCATTCCGTCGCTGATGATCTTGCCTTCACTGATGGCGACGCAGCGCTTGGTGAAGCGGTTGACCAGCTCGCGTTCATGCGTAACAACGACCAGCGTCGTGCCCAACGCGTTGATCTTTTCCAGCAGCATCATGATTTCGAGAGAACGGGCCGGATCCAGATTGCCGGTGGGCTCGTCCGCGATGATGATGGCGGGATTGTTGACCAGCGCACGGGCAATGGCAACACGCTGCTGCTCGCCGCCGGAGAGCTCGTCCGGAAGACGGTGGCCCTTGGAATCCAGGCCGACCATTTCGAGGACATAGGGAACTCTCTTGCGGATATCGGCTTCGGATGCGCCGATGACGCGCATGGCAAAGGCGACGTTGTCATAAACGGACTTGTTCTGGATCAGACGGAAGTCCTGGAAGACGACGCCGACGGTTCTGCGCATATAGGGGATCACGGACTTTTTGATCTTGCAAAGATCAAAGTCATTGACGATGACGCTGCCGGTGGTGGCGCGAAGCTCTGCCGTGAGCAGCTTGAGCAGGGTGGATTTGCCGGAGCCGGAAGGGCCGACAAGGAAGACAAATTCACCGTCGTCAATGTGCAGATCCAGACCGTTGAGGGCATGGGTGCCGTTGGGATAAACTTTGGTTACATCTTTTAAATCAATCATACGAATCCTTTTTTTCCTCAGATCATTCTGTTTTCGCGGGAAGCCAGATACTTCTTGACCATCAGCGCCACCTTGAAGACGATGGCATGGTCGAATTCACGCAGATCGAGGCCGGTCAGCTTCTTGATCTTTTCCAGACGGTAGACCAGCGTGTTTCTGTGGACGAAAAGCTTTCTGGAAGTCTCGGAAACATTCAGATTGTTTTCGAAGAATTTATTGATCGTGAAGAGCGTTTCCTGATCGAGAGAATCGATGGAATTCTTCTTGAAGACCTCGGAGAGGAAGATCTCGCAGAGCGTGGTGGGCAGCTGGTAGATCAGACGGCCGATGCCGAGGTTTTCATATGTAATAATGCTCTTTTCGGTATCGAAGACCTTGCCGACCTCGATGGCGACCTGCGCTTCCTTATAGGAATCCGCCAGCTCGCGCAGGTGGTTGGCCACGGTGCCGATGCCGATGACCGTCTTGGTGAAGAGTTCGTTCTTGAGGGTCTCTTCGATGGTTTCGGCGATCTTGATGAGATCCTCCGTTTCCATGCCGGTCTGGATCTGCTTGACGACAGCGATATCGGTCTCATTGATGCTGAGAACGAAGTTCTGCTGCTTATCGGCAAACATGCTCTGCAGAATATCCACGGCAGCCACATCGGCACGGCCGATCTGGCGGACGAGGAACACAGCGCGCTGCACATCGGTGGTGAAATGCAGTTCCTTGGCACGGATGTAGATATCACCGGGCATGATGTTGTCGGTGATGATGTTCTTGACGAAGGTACCCTTGTCATGCTTCTCTTCATAATAGAGCTTGGCCCCGCCGAGGGCGACAGCCGCCATGATACAGGTGGCTCTGGCATTTTCGTCATCGCCATCCGCGAAGGCAGCATACTCAAAATAGGAAGACGCGCTGCCCAGCGTCTTGAAGGTGCGCTTGCCGGAAACAGCAATACCGTCCTGTACGCTGCCCAGCTTCAGCACTGCTTCCTGCCACTTTTCACCGGTCAGAGCAGGCTCGCTGCAGGATACCACAACGCCGTCGGCATCGATGACACCGATGGTGCGCTCCGTAGCTTCCTTCAGCTGCGTGATCACGCTCTGGAAAATTCGATTGGACATTTTGACTCCCCCATTTATGGCAATTCTGTATTCATACAAATTTACAATCCAACGTGGGAATTATATAACAAATTTGTACAAGTTTCAAGAGTCCATTGTCATTTTCTTTTAAATTTCGATGCGATTTTTGTACCTTTTGCTTAAAAGGTTCATCATTTCACCGAAAACGGGGTCTGTAAAACCGTCCGAATCGTCATTTTTACCTTGTGAAAAATGCACCAAGGGACATCGTCATGCGTCCAGCGCATGAACCTCATCTGCCGTCAGTTCGCGGACTTCGCCCAAAGGCAGTCCTTCAAGGGTCAGGCCGCCCTCGGTTTCCCTGCGCAGATAGCGCACCGTCATGCCGCGGGATGCCATCATCCTTCGCACCTGATGGTACTTACCCTCCTGTACGGTAATGCGGCTCTTCCCCGCTCCGAGGGGTTCCAGTTCCGCAGGCAGGCAGACCGTGCCGTCCCGCAGAGTCAGCCCTTCGCGGAAGGCTGCCGCATCCGCCGCGTCCGCTTCGCCCTCATGCTCGGCATAGTAGACCTTTTTCATGCCGTGCCTGGGCGCAGTGATGCGGTGGTTCAGCGCGCCGTCATTGGTCAGCAGCAGAAGCCCTTCCGTCTCCTTATCGAGCCGTCCGGCAGGTACTACCCCCAGCCGACGATACTGTTCCGGGATGAGCTCCATGACCGTTCTGTCCCGCGGATCCTCCGTGGAGGTCACATAGCCCGCGGGCTTATGGAGCATCACCGTGACCAGACGGAAGGCTTCCACCTTTTGCCCGTCCACGGTAACGCTTGCGACCGATTCATCGATCTTCTGGTCGGCAGCTTTGGCGGGAACACCGTCCACGGCGATCCTGCCCGCTTTGACCATGGCTTTGATTTCTTTTCGGGTGGCAGCACCTGCCTCTGACAAAAATTTATCCAGTCGCTGCATGATTTGCCTCCTGTCATAAATGCTTTCTTGTCCTCATAGGCTTTACCACCATCACAGGATCGGAGGAACGAGTATGGTAGTAATGACCGCAAAGGTACAAAAACCGAAGCTGATCGCCGTTGTCTGCCTGCTGGCCGCCATTGTCTGCATCACGCTGGTGGTGCTTTCCGGCAATGGAGAACCCACGCCCGGCACACCGGATCTCGATGTCAGCACCAACGAAGGCCGCATCGAATGGCTTTCTTCCTGCGGCTGGACCGTGGATGCCCAGCCCGTGGATGTGCAGAATGTCCGCATTCCCGAAGAACCGGACGAAGTGCTGCTTCGCTATAACGAGCTGCAGCGCAGTCAGGGCTATGACCTCACCCGATTCGCGGGCAAGGAGGTCACACGGTACGTCTACAGCATCATCAATTACGAAGGCGCAGCGGAGCCGGTCTATGCCACCCTTCTGGTACACAACGGGCAGGTGATCGGGGGAGATATCACCGTGACCGGTGCGGGCGGACGCATGCACGGCTTCGCGCTGCCGGGTCAGGCAAACGCTTCCCTGCCCGATGCGGAGAATCCCGAGGAGACTGCCGCGGAAGAAGAAGCCGCGGAGCCTGCCGCTCTGACAGAAGCACCGGAGGAAGCCGCCTGAGGGCAGACTTCGGTCTTAAGAGTTTAGCATCATATCCGCATGAATTCAAGACTTGCACTTTATGCCTTCATACAGTATAATAATGCCACAAACTGAACAAGGGTCTTCAGGGCAGGGTGCGATTCCCGACCGGCGGTAAAGTCCGCGAGCGCTTCGGCGCAGAACCGGTGTGATTCCGGTACCGACAGTACAGTCTGGATGTGAGAAGATCATGCCACATTACGGCATCGTATTTGCATCGCTTTTGCATCGTTTCTTGCCTGAGGATCCGATCCTCAGGCATTTTTTGTTAGCGAGGTATGCATATGAAAGAACTGCTCGTTTCCATGAAGGAGAATCTTTCCTTCCTGCTCGTCTGCCTTGCGGTGTTTGCCGCGCTGGTGCTGATCGCCTCCGCCGCGGAGCGCATCATGAAAACACGGCGTTCCGTCACGCCCGCACGGTATGTGACCATCACCGCCATCTGCGGCGCGCTGGCAGCCATCCTCATGCTCTTTGAGATCCCGCTGTTCTTCGCCCCGTCCTTCTACGAAATGGATCTGAGCGAAGTCCCCGTTCTGTTCTGCGGCTTCTTCCTCGGTCCTGCGGCAGGCGTGACCTGCGAGCTGCTCAAGATCCTTCTGAAGCTGGTCATGAAGGGCACCTCCACCGCCTTTGTGGGTGATTTTGCCAATTTCTTCGTGGGCTGCTCCATGATCATTCCCGCCACCATCCTCTACCACTGCAAAAAATCCAAGCGGTTTGCCCTCATCGGTCTCGGGGTCGGCACGCTGGTCATGACCGTTTTCGGCAGCTTCTTCAATGCCGTGTATCTGCTGCCCAAATTCTCCGAGCTTTATGGCATCCCGTTGGAGGCCATTATCGCCATGGGAACGGACGTCAACGCCTCCATTACCAGCGTTTCCACCCTTGTCCTCTTTGCCGTTGTGCCCTTCAATATCCTCAAGGGCGTCGTGGTCTCCGCGCTGACCTTCCTGCTTTACAAGCGCGTGGAGAAGGCCCTCTTCCGCAGAAAGGCCTGATCAGTCCTTCTATACAGACGGAATCCGCTTCCGTCGGTTACAACCCGCAAGAAAAACAACGCATCGAACCGAGTGTCCGATGCGTTGTTTTTTCATATTCAGATGGAGATCGCCGTATCCGTTTCAAAGAAATAGAGGATCTTTTCCCTGACGGGCTTCTGCAGGATGCGCTGCAGCGCGGAGGCATAGCCTTCCAGCTGGCCGCGGTAGTATTCCGCCCGCTGCGCTTCTCCGCCCGCTGAGATATGGTCGGTCTTAAAGTCCAGCACGGTGATGCCGTCCTCCTCCACGATGCAGCAGTCCGTAACGCCCTGCAGCAGGATCTTCCCCTCTGCTGCCGCACCGCCCAGTTCCTTTGCATCCATCAGCACGGAGAATTTGAATTCTCTGCGCAGCTGCGGAGCATTCAGCACCCGCCTGCCCGTTTCGGAGGAAAAGAACCGAAGGATCTTCCGGGCATCCACGGCATCGCGCTGCGCCTGCGTCAGAAATTCCTCCCGTACCAGCCGATCCAGCTCCGCCTCGATGCCTTCCGCGGAGGCGCAGGCTTCATACCGCAGGAACTGCATGGCAAGATGGGTAGCCGTGCCCGTTTCCGCCGCCGTCATCTCCTTCTGCAGGAAACCGGGGCGCTGACGGATGCGGCGAACGGTGGGGGTATGCTCCCGCACCTCTTCGTCCACACGGCGTCCCTTCAGCTGGGTGGCGGTCAGCTTACTGGGCAGTTCGGAGGCCGCAAGGCCGGGATAGCGGTAATCCAGCATCCGCACGAGCTCCGCCGCATCGGGCAATATCTCTGCCGCCTTTTCTGCCTTCTGTTCGTACGGCAGCGGAGGCTGACGGAGGATCTCCTGCCCGCTGTGCAGGCGGATCATCCACGGCTCTTCGCTCACGGCCGCATCCATCGGCTTTCCGCAAAGCGCGTGCAGTTCGCCCGCTTCTGTCCTGCCCAGTGCTTCGGCGAGGATCCAGTCTCCTTCCGAAGCCACCTGCGCGGAAAGCTGGGCACCCGTGGCGCAGTTGCGCAGATGCACCAGACGGGACAGCTTGGTCTTCATATAGTCGGAGCAGTAGGTCATGATCAGCAGTTCTCTCGCTCTTGTCATGCCCACATACAGCACGCGCAGCTCTTCGGAGATCATTTCCTGCCGCAGAAGCGCGGAGACCGCCTGCTTTGCCGCGGAGGGATAGCGCATCCGAAGCTTTACATCCGTCACATTGGAAACGGCGCCCACATCGGGATGCACCAGCACAGGCTGACGGAGATCATCCATATTAAAGGCCTTTGACAGGCCTGCCAGCACCACCACGGGATACTCAAGGCCTTTGGATTTGTGGATGGAAGTCAGCGTGACCGCTCCGCTGATTTCTCCCGCGGGCAATGGCACACCGGTTTCCCGCAGATCCTGCAGGGAGCGGACAAAGGACACAAGGTCGCCGCCGTTCTCCGTATGGGTCACGATCAGCCCCCGCAGCACCTGTACGTTGTTCCTGCGAACCGCGCCGCCCTTCATGGCGCCGAAAACAGCAAGGGCATCGGTTTCCTGCAGGATCCGGTCAAAGACAGCCATCAGACCGTCGGTCTCGGCAACACGGCGGAAGCCTTCCAGCTCCCGCAGGAAACGCTGCGCCTTTTCCTCTCCGCAATTCCGCAGACTGTCAAAGAAATCGCAGCGGTGGCCGTCCTTCCGCACCAATGCCAGTTCCGAAGCCGCGAAGCCGTAGAGCGGGCCGGCCAGCACCGCCAGCAGCGGAATATCCTGATGGGGATTTTCCACCACCTCCAGCAGCGAGGTCAGCACCTGCAGTTCGGTGGTCTTGAGGATATCTTCGCCCGTATCGCTGACGCAGGAGATACCCGCCGCCTGCAGCGCCTCCACATAGGCAGCGGCGGCGGAACGGGGGGAGCGAAGCAGAATGGCGATATCGTCGGGACGGAGCGGGCGTTCCTCTCCCTTGTCCGTGATCTTCAGCCCGAGGCGCAGCAGCGCCGCCAGACGGCGGGCCACAAAGGCCGCCTCCAGCTCTGTCTTATCGGGATCGCGGCTGTCCTCCTGCCCTTCCAGATCGTTCTGAATGCAGTGCAGCTCCACAATAGGATGCTGCACGGGCGGATAAGGCATGCCGGCACGGAGCGCTTCCTCATCGCCGTAGTTCAGTTCGCCCGTGCGCTCGGACATGGAGCGGCGGAAGACATCGTTGACGGCATGGAGGATCTGCGCGCGGGAACGGAAGTTTTCCGAAAGGAGGATCTTTCGGGGTTTTCCCTCCTCCGCCTCCGTATAGGGCGCGAATTCCTTGTATTTCTGCAGGAAGATGCCGGGATCTGCCAGACGGAAGCGGTAGATGGACTGCTTGACATCGCCCACCATAAAGAGGTTCCGTTCGCCCTTGGAGATGGCGCGGAAGATGGCATCCTGCACCTCGTTGCTGTCCTGATATTCGTCCACGAGGATCTCGTGATAACGGTCGGAGATCTCGCGGGCGACCGCCGTGGGCTGATTCAGCGAGCCGCCGTAAAGCAGGCGGATCGTTTCATGCTCCAGATCGCTGAAGTCCATGGCATGACGGCGGCGTTTTTCCTTCTCATACCTTCTGCCGAATTCCGCTGCCAGCGAAAGGGCGCCGCGGATGGCAGGGGCGATGGCCTTCGTTTCTTCCGCCGCTTCCTCCGAAGTCAGCTTGAAGACGCGAAGCTTCTTCTTGAGATCGTCGGCGCACTGCTTTCTGATAAACTGCGCCGTTTCCTTCACTTCCGGCGCGCCGCAGTTCCGAACGGCCTTCAGCCGTCCGAAGTCGGGCATGCCGAAGGTATGTACCGCCTCCCAGCTTTCGCAGCAGCGCAGCTGCCGAAGCTGTTCCGCGTTGGCGGTAAAGACGGGAAGATAGGCCTTTTCCAGCGATTCCTCGCCCGCCATCAGCGCGCAGGCCTTTTCCAGTTCTCCGACGGCATCCTCCAAAAACAGATGCAGATCCGCCAAGAGAATGCCGCCCCAGACCGTTTCGCCATAGTCCTTATCCGGATCAAAGGAAAACTGCTTCGCGCAGGCTTCCAGCCACGCGGCGGGATCGCGGTGGCTCTGCGCCTTTTCATAAATCGTCTGCGTGATCTCCCCGAGGCTGCGGTCATCTCTGCCGCTGCCGAGGGTATCGGCAAAGGCCATAAACTGCCCATCGGGCTGCTCGTAGGCGACAAGGATCGTCTGATCCATCACGCGCTGCCGCATAGCGCGGCTTTCCAGCTCTTCCATCATGCGGAAGTCCGCGGGAATATCCAGGCGGTAGGCATTCTCCCGCAGGATATTGGCACAGAAGGCATGCACCGTGGAGATATCCGCCAGATAGATGCGGGTCAGCTGCCGCTGCAGATGGCGGTTTCCCGGCAGCTGCGCCAGCTTTTCCTGCATGGCGGCAAGGATCTTGCCCCGCAGTTCGGCGGCAGCTGCCTTGGTGTAGGTGATCATCAGAAAATCATCGATGTTTTTGGGGTCGCTCTCATCGAGGATCATGGATAGCAGCCGATCCACCAGTACCTTCGTCTTGCCGGAACCGGCAGCTGCGGAGACCAGCAGCGCGCCGCCGCGGTCATCGACCACCGCCTGCTGGGCTTTTGTCAGTTTTACTTCAGCCATGGCGCGCCTCCTCCAGTCTTTTCCAGAATTCCTCAGGCTTCTTCGAAGCGAAATGGCGGATCTGCGGGTCGCAGCTGTCCAGATGGCAGACCGCACCGAAACGGCAGAACCGGCAGGCCGAACGTTCATTGCCCTGGAAATAGGGATCGGGACGGACTTCGCCTTCGAGGATCTGATCGGTGATCTTTCTGAGCGTGGCATCCACATGGGCGCGCAGCAGCTTCAGCTGCTCCTTCGTGGCCAGATCTCCCTTGAGCACGCCTTCCTTATCTGCCTTGCAGGGCAGATATTCCGGCTGATCCTCAAATTCCTCCATGGCGCGCAGCAACCGCTCGTCATCCAGCAGCAGACCGGAACGGCGGGCATTCTTCTGATGCTCCATGGCGGCCTCTTCCTCCGAAGGGCGTTCCCTGGCAGAGAGGAAGGGCAGCCGCGCGGGGAAATACAGCACACCCGCGGGACGGACTTCCCTGCCCCACAGCTTGCTGCCGTACTGCTCCAGCGCAAAGAGATAGATCAGCATCTGCATGCCCATGCCGTTGAGCACATCGGAATAGGAGAAGGCCTTTTTGCCTGTTTTATAATCCACCACGCGGACATAGTCCGCCTCTTCCGCGTGATAGAGATCCACGCGGTCCACAAAACCCACGACCTGCGCACTGCCCTTCTCGGCGGTGACCTCCACGGGCGGCAGCGTACCGCCGAAGCGGAAATCCAGCTCATAGGCCTCCGGTTCAAAGGAGGATTTTCGCATCTCGTCGCCGAGACCGTCCACCACATTGCGGACCTCCTGCAGATTCCGTTCAAAGAGATAGCGGAATCTGGGATCCTTTTCTTCCATATTACCGATCTGCATGGCGGTAAAATCGGCGATATGCCGCTCCGCGATCTGCTGCATCCGTTCTTCGGAAACGGCGGAAAAGCCGCCTTCCTCCTGCACATCCCGCGCCGTATGCTCCAGCACATAATGGACAAAGGTACCGAAAATGGGCGCGTCAACGGAAGCCTCCTTGCGCTCCTTCGCATGCAGACCGTACTGCAGGAAATATGCACACTTACAGGCGGAAAACAGATCGATCTTCGAAGCGGAAAGCTGAATGACCGAACGGTACAGAAGGCGGACCGCATCCTCGGAAAGGCTGCCCAGCAGGTAATCCGCCCGAGCCTTGATCTCCTCCGCCGCGGAAAGCAGCTCCTCACGGCCAAGCCCCCGCAGCAGAGCGCCGAAGGGGTCCTCAGCATCGCAGGCTGCCAGCAGGCTGCCCGCCATGCGGTCATCGGTCAGCAGCAGTTCTTTGGTTTTCACGGGCGCATTGGGGAACAGAAGCTGCAGACGGCGCACCAGATAGGAAGGCGTTTCACCGCTGTAGCTCATGATCAGATGCTCTGCCCCGCAGCAAAGGACATCGTAGACCGTGGCCAGTTCTCTGTCCATTCTGCCGGTGCGGTCGGGTGCCAGATGCAGGCCTGTCTCGCTTTCCAGCAGCGTCCGCTCCTGATCCGTCAGAATGCCCGTATCGGGCGAGAACTTCGGCAGCTGACCGTCGCCCGCGCCCAGTACCAGCAGCGCCCGCTTCTGCTGATGCCGCAGGGAGGAAAGATCGCCCACGGTCACAGCATCCAGCCGTGCGGGGATCGTGCCCAGCGTATAGCAGGAAAGCAGCTGCCGCAGCATGGCGGCGAAATCCTCCGCGGGACGCACTGTGGCGCCCAACACCAGAGAAAGCTGCTCCATGGCGGAAACACAGACGTCATACAGCTGGGAAAGCTCCTGCGCCCGCTGATCCGTGAGGCTGCGTTCTTCCGCGAGAAGGCGCATCTTTTCCTCCGCCTTGACCAGCTGCAGAAATTCCCAGAGTGCCTGCACCTGCTGCTCCGTATTTTTCGCCTTTTCAAGGCTCTTTTTCAGATCCAAAAGCGGCTGCGCAGCCTGCTGCCGCCAGATATTGAGTTCTTTCAGCCGAAGGTCGGAGGCCTCATCCTTCTGCCCTTCATAGCCATCGGGATGCATCGTCCATTCCTTCTGCCACAGGGTACCGCTGATGCGCCATGTGAAGACATAGTTCTGCAGCCTGTCGCAGGCATCGCGCTCCAGCGGGCCGATGGGAGAACGCAGGAAGGTGAAGACCGCCTCTGCCTCCATGCCGCCCGTGGCTGCTTCCAGCGCAGCCAGCACCGCGCGGAGCATCGGCTCGCGCAGGATATCCTCTCTGCCCGTATAGTAAGCAGGGATCCCGCACCGCTCCAGCAGCGGGCGCAAAACGGGAAGATACGCGGCACGGTCGGTACAGGCCACAGCGATCTCGCCGCAGCGCAGACCGCCCATCATCAGCTTGCGGATCTGCGCCGCCGCCATGCGGCATTCCTCCTCCGCGGACATGCCGCGGCAGATGACCACATTGCTTTCCCCTTCCCAGCTTGCGGCATCGTGGGCAAACAGATGCAGCCGCAGGAAGAGGGATACGGGATCTTCTTCCTCCGCCGGCATACGGATGCGGACTTCGGATGTACCGGCGGCGCGGATCAGCTGCTTTGCGGCTTCCCGCGCGGATTCGAAGATCATCTCACCGCTGCGCACATCGTCCAGCACCAGCGTGACCGTTACGGACGCCCCCAGCTCCAGCAGCACACGGAGGATCTCCATCTGCAGGCCGGTATAATCCGTAAAGCCGTCCAGCCAGAAAGTCTTTCCCTTGGCATAATCCGTTTCCCAAAGCAGTTCCCGCAGTCGCTCCAGCTTGGAGGATGGATCGGCTCTGCCCGTGGCGCAAACGGCATCATAGCCCTCCAGGATCAGCGCCAGCTCCTCCAGCTTCTGGGCGAACGCACCCTGAAAGCGGCTGCAGGCATCCATAAGCGCATCATAGGTGATGCCGTAATTCTTGAATTCCTCGATCTGCGCCGCCAGCTGCGCGATCATTTCCGGCTTATTTCTGGCGGGCGCATAGATCTTGAGGCGCGAAAGCACCTGCTCCAGCGCCAGCGTCAGCGCCGTCAGCCGACCGCCGTCATCCAACGTTTCGCGGCAGATGCCGCCGCAGACGGAAAATACCCGGTCGGCCAGCCGCGTGAAGCTCAGCACTTCCGCGTAAAGGCTGACCGTATCCCCGCAGGTCTCGCAGAGCAGCCGTTCCGCGTCATGGGAAAACTGCTCCGGCACGATGAGGATCTGCCCTTCCCGGCACTTCGAGACCGCCGCGGAGATCCCCTGCATGACGGCAGCGGTATTCTGTTTTCTGCTTCTGCTTAAGATCAGTTCCAGCATGGCAGCGTTCGTCCTTTCTTTCTCTTTCTATTATTATAACGAATCTGCCGCCGAGCATCAAGAGAAGAATCGCTCCTTCAGCGACGCCAGCCATTCCAGCACGATAAAGCGGACTTCAATATCCGTTTCCTCCCCTGTCATCAGCCGCAGTTCCCCGCCATCGATGCCGGCTGATACCGCTGCTGCTTCCAGTTCCTCTGCCGTGGCCGCCATGCAGACCATGGGAAATGCCACGCACCACCAGTTCTTTCCATTTCCCTCTCCGATGCGGATCTGCAGAGAGAGATATTCCCCCGCAGGCAGCGAGAAGGTTTCGTAGTGCCGTGTGCCGTAGGATTCGGGCGAAAGCTGCAGGCTGACCTGCCGCCCTGCGGTATTGGCTGCAGTTTTGCCCAGCAAGTCCGCGTGGGAGATCATGACCGCCGCCGCGTCCTTTCTGTCCGCACAGTGCTCCGTCAGTTCCGAAAGCTGCCGCAGCACCGCGTCCCGCACCTGCAGCTTGACCGCCTGATCCTCCGCGGAATCCGACGCCGCCAGCACATGGATGCGGATCAGCTTTGAGGCAAGCGTCTGCTGCCGCAGCACCGTTCCCGCGAGAAACAGCCAGCAAAGGGTAAGCAAAATCAAATAAGTACAACATTTTTTCATAATAAAATCACCGCCTATACGGAAAGTATAGACGGTGATCTTCGGTTTTAATCAGTCTTCGTCGATATGGTTGGTGGCGAGGAAGGTCTCGGGATACTTCTTGGAGAGCTTTTCGCAGGCCTTAAAAGCATCGTCGGGGCTTTCAAACAAGCCAAACACGGCAGAACCGGAACCGGTCATCATCGCATTGAGCGCACCGTACTGCTTCATCTGCTGCTTGATCTTGGCGATCTCAGGCTCCTG
>JAFSHY010000013.1 GCA_017440065.1 Oscillospiraceae bacterium
CGCGCGGCCACCTCTCCCATAGGGAGAGGCAAGGACAGATTCTATGCATCGTTCCGTGGTTCTCACAGGGGCGGGCGTCCCCGCCCGCCCGCTTGTTTTCGAGCTTCCGATACGCGGGAATGTCACTGCGCGGATTCGGAGGAAGCCACGCTTTCCGCCATCTGCACCAGTTCCTCCACGGTCAGGGCAGAGGAAGAGATGCCGAACTCCAGCCCCTGCTCCGCATCGAGCCAATGGATCGAATTCATCGCGGGCGCCACATGGATCATGGCCACATGACCGTTCACCGATGCCTCATCGATGGTGGTGGCCACATGGGCATCCTCATTGTGGATCGAACGGAAATGCTCGTTCGCATCCTGTTCAGCGGCATCCGGCGGGACAACAAACGGCTCATACCAGAATACCGCTTCGCGGTTGGTTTCCTTGTCCGTATAGAAGCGGCGCACATAGCCGTACCATCCGCCCTCCTGCACGGGAACGCCCATGATATCCCGCTCCGAGAATCCCTGCGGCAGCCATGCGGCGCTGTAGTCCCCCAGCTGCAAAAGCGCCGCCTCCGTGTTGGCATCCGCTTCCGCAGAGCCGTAGGGATCGCAGCGCGACACGCTGCGCGCCATGGCGATCAGATCCACATCGGGATCAAAGGATGTCAGATAGAAGCCGATGCCATCTATCTCCCGCAGCCAGAACAGGCTGCCGCCCTGCGTTCTGCGGAAGAGCCTGCCTTCACTGCCGCCGATGTCCACGGTTTCCTCGGAGATCACGCCGTACATGGTCACACCGCCGAAGCCGGACGGCTTCGCGTATTCAAAGCGGATCTCCTCGCCGTCCTCATTTTCATAAAGGATCACCTGCGCGCCGTAGGCTCTGTCCGAAAGGAACGATTCCTCATAGCCCGCCGGGATCTCTGACGGCTTCCAGTCCCCCAACTCGATATACGCGCCGGGATCCTCCTTCGGGAACTGATACTGCGCCTCGTAGACCGACATTTCCTGTTCCGTCTCCGTCAGCTTCTCCTCAAGCAGTATCTGCTCGTTTTGCGTTCGGTCTGTCTGCACCAGTTCCACGCTGACTTTTTGTTCCTCCTGCCTGCCGCGGGTGATCTTCATTTTGATCCTTCCGCCGACCGCGTAAACCGTTGCCGCCAGCAGTGCCGTCACGGCCGCCGCCACCAGCACCGCCCGAACGATATTCTTTCCGTAATGCTTCATATTGGGATCCTCCCGATTCCGCAGAGCGTCCGCACGGACAAGCTCCGCCAGGATCCGTTCATCCGCCTCCGCGGGCAGGGTCACCTGCTCCATGGCGCGTTTATACCGTTCCGTCATCCGAACGCCTCCAATCTGTGTTTCAGCCGTTTCCGTGCCATCCCCAGCCATTTGGAGACCGCCGATCGGGAGCAGCCCATGATCGCCGCGATCTCCACAGTGGAATAGCCTTCAAAGTAATAAAGGTGTACCGCGGAACGTTCCTTCAGCGGCAGCTCCAGCACAGCCTCCAGCACCTCATAATCCTTCGGGCCGATGCCCGGCAGCTGCTCCGAAAGCGGTTCCTCCGGATGCCGCTTGCGCAGCCGCAGCCGATCGCGGCACAGGTTTGCCGCCACCGTCAGCAGCCACGAACGTTCCCTTCCCGGCTGCAGCTTTCCCTTCCATTCGATGAGCCGCAGGAAGGTCTCCTGCGTCACATCCTCTGCCTCGCAGGCAGAACGGAGCCACGTCACGGCCAGCCGGTAGACGGATTGCTTATGCTGCTGATAGAGTTCTGTCAGTTCCATGGTTATCACCTCATTTCGAGCGCTCACAGATTAGACGATCTCTGCATCGTTTTTGTCACACCAACTGAAAATTATTAAATAAAGAAAAGGTCGGAGCCGAAGCTCCGACCTTTTGAGGATCGATTGGATTACATCAGAGGCTCCATGCCGAGGACAGGATGACCCTTTTCGCTCAGCCAGCTGTAGAGCTCTTCCATATCGGTGGTGACGGTTTCATCGGCCACCATATCGGTGAAGTTCTCGATGCCGTAGAGTTCCTTCGCGGTCTTATTGAGGCGTTCTGCGATGTCTTCCTTCAGCTCCTTGGGCATCCAGACGATACGCTCGATGCCGCCTTCGGCGGAAGCGAACTTCTTGGAGGCGATGAAGTGACGGCCGTGACCCATGAAGCCGGGAGTCTGCACACCGCCGCCGGTCATGGAGGCCAGTTCGCCGAAGGTCATACCGGTGGGCGTCATGCCCGCGTATTCACGGTTGACAACGACCAGACCGCCGGACATGGGCTCGATGCCGCAGATGCATTCGAAGCAGCCGCAGGAGGTCATGGGATCTTCCATGATGGAGTACAGCGTGACCTTATCC
>JAFSHY010000112.1 GCA_017440065.1 Oscillospiraceae bacterium
CCATGCGGGCGGTGTAACGGGGGCAGAGGTCTCCGTCTTCGATCTCGATATCCACGAGGTCGGCAATGTTGCCTCCGCAGCCGCGGATCTCGGGAGTGTGGAGCTTCAAAGGAGCGCCGAAGGTAGCGGAAGCTTCACGGGCGAGACCAATGACACTGAGGCAGTCGGGGCGGTTGGGGGTAATTTCAAATTCCACCACATGGTCGTCCGCGCCGATGACAGCGGCCATATCGTCACCGGGGTTGATGCCCTCTTCGGTGAGGATCCAGATGCCGTCTTCGATGCAGTGGGGGAATTCCGCCTGCTGGGCGTGGAGATCTGCGAGAGTGCAGATGGAAGCAGCCTTGGTGTTGAGGGCAACCATGTCGCCTTCATGGATATTCTGGCAGGGGGTGGAAACTTCCATTTCTTTGCCGCCGATATCAGCCTTTACGCTGAAAGACTTGCCGGCGCTTTCCACGCTGAGGACCTTGGCAGCTACCACGGGGCCGTAGATCTTGTGGCCGGGCTGCACATCCGCGGGAACAGAGGGCTTTTCGGGATCGAGAGGCTTATAGTCGTTGAGAAGAGCGGCTGCCACGATAGCAGCTTCGGGATAGTCGTGCTCTGCGGTAAGGCCCAGTTCCTTGAGGGAGCAGAGCATGCCGTGGGAGGGTACGCCGCGCAGCTTGCCCTTTTCGATCTTGATGCCGCCGGGGAGCAAAGACTTGTGCTTTGCTACGGGAACGAGGTCGCCCACATGGACATTCCACGCGCCGGTGACGATCTGGACAAATTCTTCTTCACCCACATTGATCTGGCAGATCCACATGTGGTCGGAGTCGGGATGGCGCTCCATCTTTTCGATGCGGCCTGCCACTACATTTTTAAGAGATTCGTTGAGAACCTCGGTCACTTCCACCTTGGAGCCGGAAAGGGTCATGCCCTCGGCGAACTCGCGGTCGCCCACAGCGCCCAGCTCTACAAATTCATTCAACCATTTTCTGGATAATTTCATCGTTGTATCCTCCTCTTAGAACTGCTCAAGGAAGCGGATGTCGTTTTCGAAGATCAGGCGCAGATCGCTGATCTTGAAACGGCCCATAGCCAGTCGTTCCAGACCGAAGCCGAAAGCGAAGCCGGAGTATTCATCGGGATCGACACCGCAGTTGCGAAGTACCTTGGGATGCACCATGCCGGCGCCCAGCAGTTCGATCCAGCCTTCGCCCTTACAGGTGGAGCAGCCTTCGCCGTGGCACTTGAAGCACTGAATGTCAACTTCGCAACTGGGTTCGGTGAAGGGGAAGTGGTGGGGACGCAGACGGATCACGGAATCCTCACCGTAAAGCTTCTTGACGAGCATTTCCAGCGTACCCTTGAGGTCGCCCATGGTGATGCCTTCGTCCACGACCAGACCTTCGATCTGATGGAACATGGGGCTATGGGTGGCGTCCACTTCGTCCTTACGGAACACGCGGCCGGGAGCGATGATGCGGATGGGAGGCTTCATCTGCTCCATGACGCGGATCTGCATGGGAGAAGTCTGAGTGCGGAGAAGCACGGAATCGTCTTCTGTAATATAGAAGGTATCGCTGCGGTCACGGGCGGGATGGCCTTCTTCGGTGTTCAGCTTGGTGAAGTTGTAATCAGCCAGTTCCACCTCGGGGCCTTCCACGATGGTAAAGCCCATGCTGACGAAAATGTCGGTGGCTTCATCCAGCGCCTTGGTCATGGGATGCTTGTAGCCGGTGGCAACAGGCGTGCCGGGGATGGTCACGTCCAGCTTTTCTGCCTTCAGCTGTGCTTCAAGGGCGGCAGCCTGCAGCTCGGTCTTGCGCTGCTCCAGCTTTTCCTCCAGGGCGGCACGGACGGCATTGGCAGCCTGACCCATGATGGGGCGCTCTTCGGCGGAAAGCTTGCCCATCTGCTTGAGGACGGCGGTCAGCTCGCCCTTTTTGCCGAGGAAGCGGACACGCAGGGCATCCAGTTCGGCAGCGTCTTTGGCCTCATCCATGGCGGTGAGAGCCTGCAGTCTGATCTGTTCCAACTGCTCTTTCATGGTATGATCTCTCCTTTTCAGGTTATATACGTTTTGTGCGCAGGGAATAAAAAAGACTCCCATCCCACCAAGGGGACGGAAGCATCTTCCGCGGTACCACCCGCAATTCGCCTGACAGCGCACTCTTTGCTTGTAACGGAGCAACCCGGCAAGTCCTACTGCTGGTTCAGACCGCGGCTCCCAGGAGAAAGCCCGTAACATCAGCAGCAGACGGATCTCAGCACTCCGTCCTCTCTGTAGCCGCGTTCCGATGCACAGACAGCCTGTTCATTGCCTTTTTGATATCGCCAAACATAATAGCACAGTTTTCAAAATCATGCAAGCATAATATAGAAAGAATTGACCTTTTCGGCGGAAAATAATACAATAAGGAAAAAGAAAGGGAGGGATCGCCATGCATACCGACATCAGGGCCTTCCGTGAACTCGGCGCCGCTTCGGTTCGCAAGTATCTGCCTGCGCGTCCGAAGGAGAGTCATAAGGGGGATTACGGCAAAGTTCTGCTGCTTTGCGGAAGTACGGGCTTTACCGGCGCTGCCCGCCTTGCTGCAAAGTCTGCGCTGCGTACCGGCTCGGGTCTTGTGTATCTCGGCGTTCCCGAGGCGGTCTATCCCATTGTGGCATCGGGGCAGGAAGAAGCCATCGTGTTTCCACTGCCTTCCGATGAAAAGGGCCGGTTTTCATTCCGCGCATGGAATGTGATCCGTGAACGGCTGCCTGCCATGGATGCCGTTCTGATCGGCCCCGGACTGGGACGTTCGGAGGAACTGACGCAGCTGCTTACGGTGCTTCTGCGGGAATGCAGCGTTCCTTTGGTGCTGGATGCCGATGGCATAAACGGGCTTGCGGCGCATAAGGATGTATTGCGGGACAGGCCATGTCCTTTGATCCTGACGCCCCATGACGGAGAATTCCGCCGCCTGTTTTCGGACTCGGGTCTGGAACGCTGTCAGGAAACGGTTTGTGCGGCGAAAGAACTGGGCTGTTTCCTTCTGCGCAAAGGGCATCGCACGCTGATCACGGACGGAAAGACGGTTTACCGCAACAGAACGGGCAATCCCGGCATGGCGGTGGGCGGTTCGGGAGATGTGCTTTCCGGTATTTTGGTCTCGCTGCTGGGGCAGGGCGTTCCGCCTCTGCAGGCTGCTGCCTTGGGCGCATGGATCCATGGGGCAGCCGGAGATCGGGCGGCAAAACGGCTCGGCGAGTTCGGAATGCTGCCATCGGATCTGATCATGGAAATCCCGCAGATTCTCAGATAACGGAGGAATAGATCGTGCGGCAGAAAGTGGCTGCTGTACTGATGATGATGACCCTGCTGCTGTCATCCTGCGCTGCAGGGAATAACCATCTGCGGGATGCGCTAACCTTTCGGGAAAAGCTTTTGGAAAGCGGTTCCTGCCGCTTCACCGCAAAGATTACAGCGGAGGTACAGGAACGGGGCTATGTGTTCCTGCTGGAAAGCGCCTGTAAGGAGGATACGGCCTCCGTCCGTGTGCTGGCGCCGGAATCCATTGCGGACATCTCCGCGCAGATCACATCCATGGATGCGACCATTTCGTTTGACGGCGTGGGTCTTACATTCGGAACGATGGACGATGTGATGACCTCGCCGCTCTATCTGCCGTGGCTGCTGAATGCATGCTGGCGGAGCGCTTATATCGATTGCGCAGGAGTGGACGGAGAATACCTCCGTGTTACCTACCGTTACGGAACGGGCGAGGAGGAACTGATCCTGGAAACCTGGTTTTCGGAGCTTACGCCGATCTGTGCGGAGGTATACCGTAAGGAACGGCTGCTGCTTTCGGCTGAGCTCGAAGGATTCACCTTTGGGGCGTAGTTTGTCATAGAATGTCGGGAAGTCTTTTCAGGTATATTTTGACCTGCTGCGTGGGAAAATAGTGTCAGCCCCATCAGGGGAAGAACATGAAATCGCGGAGCGTGGAGCCATGGATACAAACGTGAAGAGAGGCGATATCTTCTATGCGGATCTGAGTCCCGTGGTGGGCAGTGAGCAGGGTGGTATGCGTCCGGTTCTGATCATTCAGAATGATATGGGAAACCGTCATTCTCCAACGGTGATCGCCGCTGCCATCACCAGCCAGACAGGGAAGGCGAAACTTCCGACCCATATCAATCTGAGCGGCAACAGCTACGGTCTGAGTCGTGATTCCGTTGTGCTTTTGGAGCAGATCCGCACCATTGATAAGAAGCGTTTGCGGGAACATATGGGAAGGCTGGATGAGGCGCTGATGAGCAAGGTCGATAATGCCATTGCCGTATCATTCGGTCTGCAAGGTTAACAAACGAAAAGCCGTCTGCTTCGCAGGCGGCTTCTTTCCTGCTGAAACAGGAATAAAATGATTGTAAACCACTTCGATTTGTGGTATACTCCTCGCATGAAAAAGTTACGAGTAATGATGGCCATTCTGGCCTGCAGGCTCAGCCGCAAGCTGATCCGTCTCCTCGGCAAAGGCGGAACGGACTTCCCCGGCCGCCTTGCAATGAAAATATGTCCCGATTTGCTGGGCATATTGGCAAAGAACGTGACGACGGTGATCGTCACGGGCACCAACGGCAAGACTACCACCGCTCGCATGATCGAGCAGAGCATTGCCGATTCCGGAATTTCTTACTTTGCCAATAAGTCCGGCGCCAACCTTCTGACCGGTATTCTTGCGGAGTACGCCATGCACTCCACTCTCGGCGGAAAATGCCGCTGCAAGATGGCGGTCATCGAATCGGATGAAGCCGCGTTCCGTCATGTCAGCCGCTATGTGGATGCCAAGGCGGTCGTCGTCACGAATGTTTTCCGTGATCAGCTGGACCGGTTTGGCGAGGTCTCTCAGACCATCGGAAGCATCTGCGACGGTGTGCGGAATTCTCCCAATGCCGTCGTCTGCCTCAATGCGGATGACTCTCTCTGTGCATCGATTGCTGAAGAGATTCCCAATGAGATCGTCTGGTACGGTGTCAATGTTCCCATTTATCGGGAGCGGGTCGAGGAACTTTCCGATGCCCGTTACTGCCTCCATTGCGGTGGGGAGTATGTCTATGACTATGTGACCTACGGTCATCTGGGCGGCTACCGCTGTTCTGCCTGCGGTCTTTCCAGATCGGAGCCGCAGGTGGCGGTTTCCGAGGTCAAGGTATCCGATGCCGAGCATTCCGAGATCGTCATTACCGCGGACGGTGCTTCCTATCCCGCAACGGTCAACCTGCCGGGTGGATATAACATCTATAATGCCGTTTCCACCGTTGCCTGTGGCAAGGCGCTGAACCTCAGCACTGATGTGGTGGTGCGTTCTCTGTCTTCCTTTGCCTGCGGTTTCGGCAGAATGGAAAAGTTCGAGATGGGCAATACTTCCGTCCGCATGATCCTCATCAAGAATCCCGCGGGCTGCAATCAGGTGCTGAATTTCCTCGCCAACCTCTCCGAGCCTTCCGTGTTCGCCATCTGCCTCAATGACCTGACGGGCGACGGCAAAGATGTCAGCTGGATCTGGGACGTGGACTTTGAGAAGCTTCTGCTGCTGGGCGGAAAGATCGACCGCCTGATCGTGGGCGGTATGCGGGCCGACGATATGGCGCTTCGCCTCAAGTATGCAGGCTTTGCGTCCGAAAACATCTCTGTCTGCCGCGATTTCGGAGAACTGCTGGAAACCTGTGCGGGACAGGAAAAGCCTGTTTACATCATGCCGAACTACACGGCCATGCTCCATATGCGGGAACTTCTGAGTAAGCGCTGGGGCTTCCGCGATTATTGGGAATGAGGTGAAGATATGGAACTGAAGATCTGTCATCTTTATCCCGATGCGCTCAACCTTTATGGCGACGGCGGCAATATTACCTGTCTTCGTCAACGTCTTGCATGGCGCGGCATCGATGTTTCCGTGGAGGAATGCTGCGTCGGTGATACGCCGCAGTCCGACTTCGATCTCTATTTTATCGGAGCGGGTCAGAGCTTTGAACAGGGAATCCTGCTGGAAGACCTGATGAATAAAAAGGCTCCGCACCTGCGTTCTGCCTGCCGGGACGGAAAGACGTTCCTCGCCATCTGCGGCGGTATGGAACTCATGGGTATGTCCTGCAAGGGCGCTGACGGCGCGGAAACGGATTTTGCCGGTGTCGTTGACATCCATACCGAGAACGGCTCCAAGCGGTTGATCGGTGACTATGTGTTCTCCTGCGAGGAACTGGACGGTCTGCCTGTCGTGGCCTTTGAAAATCATCCCGGACGTTTGTACTTAGGCAGCGATGTCCGCCCGCTGGGTAAGGTGCTTTGCGGCCACGGCAACAACGGGGAAGACGGGCTGGAAGGCGTCCGCTATGCCAATTTCTTCGGCTCTTACGGCCATGGCTGCCTGCTGCCCAAGAATCCCGCCCTGGCGGATCATATTCTGAAAACAGCTCTTACCGCCAAGTACGGCAGCTGCGATCTGGCGCCGCTGGATGATTCGTTTGAAAATTCCGCAAGGGAGTTTATGCTGAAGCGTTTGCTTGCAAAATAACCTTTGGAAAAAATTTTCAAGGATATTGAAAAAAGTACTTGCATTTTCAGAATGTCTGTGCTATTATATCCAAGCGTTAAGAAAACGTATGCGCTGGTAGCTCAGCTGGATAGAGTGACTGACTACGAATCAGTAGGTCGGGGGTTCGAGTCCCTTCCAGCGTACCAAAGATCCGGTTATCCTTTATGGATATCCGGATTTTTGGTTTTTGTGCCTAAGGGACTCGAACTTAAAATGCCACAGTCCGGCGTACCAATGCAGCCAACACCATTCAGTGTTGGCTGCTTGATTAAATAGACCGATAAGAGAAAAGAATAGAAAGCTTTCAAAATGGTTCCGCCAACGGCCAGCTACAGGCGACGGGATCCAATCGAAGTCCGCAATCAGCCAGTATCAGTCTTTATGCCGGTCCGATGAAGGACCGTCATGGAAATACGGTTCACATTTTGCGTGAATATCTGTAACGGCAGAATCGAACGTCGATTTAGTAAAAGAAAACGAAGCAGCCGAGGCTGCTTCGTTTTTCTTATAGCGATGCGATCAACGCTTCCGCGCAGCGGACACCGTCGGTACAGGCGGAGGTGATGCCGCCCGCATAGCCCGCGCCTTCTCCGCAGGGGAAGAGACCGCGCAGGGAGGACTGACAGCTTTCGTCCCGCAGAATACGGACGGGAGAAGAGCTTCTCGTTTCCGGTGCGGTGAGTACCGCTTCGGGATCGGAGAAGCCGTTCAGATAGCGGTTGAGAACAGGGATCGCCTGTTCCAGCGTATCGGTGATGCGCCTGGGAAGAACGTCATGCAGGTCGCAGAGGGTTACACCCGGCTTGTAAGTAGGCTCGATGGAACAAAGGGAGGAAGAAGGCTTCTTCTGAAGAAAATCTCCCACAAGCTGCGCAGGCGCGTGATAGTTTCTTCCGCCAACCTCAAAGGCTTTTTCTTCGATCTCCCGCTGCCATTTGGCTCCGCCCAAAACACCTTCATAGGGAAAATCCTCCGGATGGAGGGTCACAAGAAGGGCGGCATTGGCATTTTTGCCGTCGCGACCGGAATAGCTCATGCCGTTGGTAACAACGCCTCCGTCCTCCGATGCCGCAGCGACCACATAGCCGCCGGGACACATGCAGAAGGTGTAGGCAGAGGTTCCGTCGGGAAGCCTGCAGTTCAGCTTGTAATCCGCAGCGGGAAGAGCGGGATGACCGGCAAAGCCGCCGTATTGGGCTGCATCCACAGCCTTCTGTTTGTGTTCGATCCGAACACCCATGGAGAAGGCTTTCGGTTCCATGGGAACGCCGCTTTCCAACAGCATGCGGAAGGTATCGCGGGCGCTGTGACCGATGGCAAGGATCAGATGCGAACAGGGCAGAGAGAAAACTTCGCCATCCTTTTCGTAACGGACAGAAGAAACTGTGCCATCAACGGCATCAATCGCTACCAGCTTCGTGCCGAAATGAACCTCACCGCCCAATTCGATCACGCGTTTGCGGAGATTCTGCACCACATTCAGCAGTACATCTGTGCCGATGTGAGGCTTCGCGTCATAGAGGATGGATTCATCCGCGCCGAAATTGACCAGCTGCTGGAAGACGAAGCCCTGCCTGTCATCTCTTGTACCGGTGTTCAGCTTGCCGTCAGAGAATGTACCGGCGCCGCCTTCCCCAAACTGAACATTGCAGGAGGGATCCAGTTCTCCGGTTTTCCAGAAATGCTCCACCTTTTCATGGCGGGTCTGTGCGTCAAGTCCGCGCTCCAGCACGATGGGGCGAAGCCCTGCCTCTGCCAGCGTAAGGGCGGCAAACATACCGCCGGGGCCGAAACCGACCACAACGGGACGGTGTTCCGGCAGGCCGGCAGGCATCGGAAGATGATAGGGGCGGTAATCAGAGGGCGTTACCTTGGGGCTTTTCGCCCTTGCGATACGCTGCGCTTCATCGCCTTTCACGGAAACATCCACCGTATAGATCACGCGGACATCCTGTTTCTTGCGGGCGTCGATGGAACGCTTGACGATCTGAAAACGCAGGATCTCCTTCGGGGTGCATTTTAACGTTTTTGCAGCGCTTTGGATCAGCTGCATCATCCCTTCGCCGGGACGCAGAGAAATATCACGGATGCGGATCATGTTGTACCTCCCAGTTTTCCGGCCAGTCTGCCGGAAGACCATGCCCACTGCAGGTTGAGTCCGCCGCAATCGCCGTCAATGTCCAGCACTTCGCCGCAGGCATACAGCCCGGGGATCAGTTTGCTTTCCAGCGTGCGGGGATCGAATTCGTCTGTTTTGTTGCCGCCTGCCGTGACCTGCGCATAGTCCATGCCCATCGTACCCGTCACAGGGAAGCGGAATGCTTTGAGCATGGTGGCAATGGCCCGCAGATCTTTCTTTTTGAGGCAGGAAGCAGGCACTTCCAGCGGCAGCCCGCAGGCACGGATGACCGTACGTCCGAGACGGTTCTGCACCATGCCCGTCAGATAGTTTTCCAGCAGAAGAGCAGGGAATCGCTGCATTTTTGCGCTGAGTTCTTCGAACAATTCTTCTTCGGTCAGCTGCGGCATCAGATCCAACGTCACGCAAAGATCACCTTCCGTAACGGAAACGGCACGGGAGATCTCAAAAATAGCAGGGCCTGTCAGTCCGTATTCGGCAAACTGGACTTCGCCGCGGTTTTTCTGCAGGAGTTCTTCTCCACAGGTCAGCAGGATCTCCGCTTCCGCACGAACGCCTTTCAGAGAACGCACCCATGTGGGATCGGTTTTCAGCTGCACCAAAACAGGATACAGCTTCGTGCAGGTGTGGCCGAAGCCCTTGAGGAAATAGTAGCCGGCTCCCGTTCCTCCCAGCTTTCCGCCGGCTTTACCGCCGCAGGCAATGATCACGCGGTCGGCTGCGTAAAGCCGTTCCTGAGTCCGGGCGAAAAAAGCATCCTCCTGCCATGTGAGGGAGATAACCTCCGAACCTGTATGAAGATCGATATCGGATTGCTCGATGGCAAGACGCAGCACATCCACCACGCTGCCTGCCTGGTCGGAGAAGGGATAGACCTTACCAGAATCCTCCGCCACCGTGACGAGGCCGAGAGAACGGAACCAGCGCAGCGTATCGGATACGCCGAACTGTTCCAGCGCGGGCGTTATAAATGCGGGATCTTCTCCGTGGTAACGGCTCAGATCGGTATATAGATTGGTCAGATTGCAGCGTCCGTTGCCTGTGGCAGCCAGCTTTCTGCCAACGCGGGCATGACGCTCCAGCAGAGTAACGCGGTTGTTGGGATCTTCGGCGGCGGTTAGAGCCGCGATCATACCGGATGCACCGGCGCCAATGACCAGAACTCGCATAATTTCACCTCAGATTTCATAAAACAATGTGAAAACAGTATACAATAAATTCGGGAAAAGGACAAGACCCGGCGAAAAACTTGACAGTTTTCCGCCCGTGGGGTATATTGATGGAGATATGCGCCGCATATCCAAGCAACCCGACCCATATGGAGGAACATTATGAATCATGCAATGAAGCGCATCGCGGCTCTCTTTGCTGTGGCTGTGATGCTGTTATCTTTACTTGGCTGTGAGGCATCTCCCGCGCCTGCCCATCCCGATGCGCAGCTTCCCGTGGAGCAGGAAACACCTATGCAGGAAACTCCTGCCGGAGAGGACGCAGCGCCCGAGCAGCAGCCTGCGGAGGAGAAACCCGCGGAAACACCTGAAGTTTCCGATGCGCCTTCTGTTCAGATGCCTGTGATCGAGGAATTGCGGGAAGCCGCGGACTATGACGAGATCTTTGAACTGTTTACTGCGGTGCAGGAGAATGCCAACCTCATCTTTTCCATGACGGAAAACGATCCCATTATGGGCACTCCGATGTCGAATCCCGAAGCGGAGCGCTACGGTGATCCCCTGTATCCTGTGCAGGAACGGGAGAATGTCCTTCGCGGCGCTCTGTCTGCTGCGGATGGTTCCCGCATTTATATGATCTCCACCGGTGAATTGGTCATCATGGAAGCGGACGGAGAGAATACCTCCGAACTGGGACGAGCCTTTGTGACCAGTCCCGCACCCGACGGCTATAACGGCGGCGAGCTGCCGCAGGCGGTTTACGTCAGCGGTGACTGTGTGACCGTGATCACCTATGAATCGCTCTACCGGAACTATGAGAAGGACGGAGAAGTGGACTATGATTCCGCGGAACGTGTCCATGTGAAGCGCTATGATGTTTCCGATCCCGCCGCGCCTGTGATCATTTCCGATTTTGCCCAGAGCGGCAGATATCTGGATTCTTATCTTTCGGACGGCAACGTCTATGTGATCAGTGCCCACAGTGTATGGCAGCCCGACGCGGAGGATCCCGCGACCTTTGTCCCCGTTTTGACAGAAAACGGAGAAGACCGCACCATGGAGGCTTCTTCCGTGATCCTTTGCCCGAAGCTGGACTCCACAGACTATACGGTGGTATCCGCCGTGGATACCGCAGACGGCACACTTTTGAGCAGCAAAGCCGTGACCGGCTATCACACCTGGAATGATGCCGACGGCAGCGGTTTGTATCTCGGCGGCTCTTCCTATTATTTTGAGATCAGCGAGCCTTATGAAGAGGCGCAGTATTCGGTCAGTGACTATGCCTTTAATACCTATACGCGCCTGATCCGCATGGAAATGGACGGCACGCTTTCCGTGACTGCCGATGCCATGCTGGACGGTCATCTCTTTGATGATGACGCCATCACCCTTACCAATGAAGGCATCAGCCTTGCAACGCTCTGCAGCACGTATTCCTATCAGGTCTTTACGGATCCTGCCTATGGCTTTGTCAACGAGGTTTTGGGAGAACGTACTTCTCAGCTGGATCTCTGTGTGCTGGATCTTTCTCTGGAATCGCAGAAGCGTGTGGAAGCCGTTTCCGCTCCGGAAGATGTGTATAAATTCCGCTTTGACGGCAGCAAGGTCTATGTGACGGTTCATGAGGATATGATCCCCGACTATTCACTGGATCTTTCCGTGGCGGAAGCTTCCGCGGAGCCGCTCGACGGTCTTACCTCGTATGGCCATCATCTGTACGCGCTGGAAGAGGGCATTACCCTTGGCCTCCGTGTATCGGAGGAAGAGAAGCTGATCCTTGGCGCTTACGGAGCGGATCTTGCGCTGCTGGCGGAGATCGAGGTTTCGGAAAACTGGGATCAGGCAATGAACGCACCGGAATCCGTCAAGATCTTCCGCGAGGAACAGATCGTGGCGATCCCTGTCGGCACGGCATACAGCATGTACCTATGGGAAAACGGAGAATTCACTGCGCTGGGCGATGCGGTTCTTGGCTATGTGTCCGCGGATACGGGAGCATTCCGCATCGGAGACTACTGGTATTTCTGCAATGACGCGGCTGTTGTCGTTCTGGACGAGCAGCTGGAGCCGGTCATGAAATCGGAATTTGCCTACGGTTAAGGAGAGAAAAGATGGAAACAGAACGGCTGAAACGGATCAATGAACTGGCAAAGAAGGCGAAGACTGTCGGTCTGACCGAAGAAGAACTGAAGGAACGGGATGTGCTTCGCAAGGAATACCTCGCTGCCTTCCGTCAGAATATGATGCAGCAGCTGGACAGCGTAGTGATCGTGGATGAACACGGCAATAAACGCAAGCTGGAACGCAAGAAATAACGAAAAGACCTGCAGTTAGGCGGGGACTCGTAAAACAGTTAAACCGACCTATGGCTATGATCATAGGTCGGTTTTCTTATTGTGCACTACACCGAAGGGTGTATAGAAGTGCGCCTTTTATCTGTTCGACAAATTGATTTATTGTACTCCGACATAATAACTGTTTTCGGCAACGATTTCAAAAGGTTCTCTCTTGAAGCAGAAACAATTAACTTGCTCACTCCCTGAAAGCATATTTTCTAAGCGTTTTCTTGTCAAAGGAAATGTAACCATGCCAAGAGCATCATCTTTTTTGACCCACATAACCTCCGAACTTTCGTCGCTTATTGTCAATTGCCCGCCAATGGCCTTGCACACAAAATCAATATTCACAATATCCTTCTCAACATTTTTGCACAAACCGATGAAACCCATAATTTCTACATCAATGCCCGCTTCTTCTTTTAACTCTCGCAACAAAGCATCTTGGAGTGTTTCACCAGGTTCAACCATACCGCCAGGGTATTCCCAACCTCGTCTTGGACTTTTGATTAGCAATACCTCGCCATTGTCATTGGTCACTAGTCCTGCAACTGATACAAAATGTGTGTAGTTCATATTAATCCCTCGTCAAATTAGAGTTTGTCTAATTGTTTAGTTGATTCTATCACACAGCTGTAAGATATACAAGAACACTCCCGGCAGATAATCCTACCGGGAGTGCAACTGTTTTATGACTCTCCATCTTTCTCTGCAGGTCTTCTTTATATTATGATCAAGAGCATAGTATGCAGCAGAAGGAATAGTGGGATCAGAATGCGGAATGCGGGCTTTCTGGTTTTATGGCGAAAGAGCATCATGCCCAGAAGAGAGCCGAGGCTTCCTCCCATCAGTGCCGTAAACAGAAGAGTGGCTTCGGGAATGCGGCGGAGTTTCCTTTTGGCGAATTGCTTGTCCAGATACATAATTATGAGTCCTGCTGCATTCATTAGAAGCAGGTACAGAGGCAGAAGGTTCTGCATCGTATCATTCCTTTCGGGAGGTTTCATGATGAGAAAAGCGGGATTGGCGCTGGCCCTTTTGCTGCTGCTGACAGGTTGTCGGGCAAAGGCATCGGAGCCGGTGGAGTTTGTGGAGGATGGGGCGGGCGCTGCGTTGTCAGAACCCTATCAGATCGTATTCGGCGTACCGCAGGATGCCGTACAGACCGTCATGGCAGAGGATTCTGCAGCAGAGGTCTATGAAGCGGCAAACGGAGATTATCGGATCGTTACGGAAATAATGGAGGCCACTTCGGTAGAGGAAGCGATCGAAGCGGTCAGCGGGATGCCTGCGGATGAACTTACGGTGCTGAAGCTGCAGAGGTTTCCGATGCCCGAGTATCATTTCGCATGGTCTTCCTCCAATGAGGAGGGAGAAACGGTTTCCCGCGCAGCGCTGATCGCGGCGGAGGATCATTATTACGTGATGACGATGACGGAGAAGGCAGGACTGGGCGAGACCTATCGGGATGTGGCGACACAGGTGTTTTCCACCTTCGGTCTGACCACCTATGACCTCGTGTAGAGCGGTATCCAAAGATACCGCTTTTTCTTTTCGTTAGAAAGAGAACC
>JAFSHY010000014.1 GCA_017440065.1 Oscillospiraceae bacterium
CTGACCACTTATGACCTCGTGTAGAGCGGTATCCAAAGATACCGCTTTTTCTTTTTGCGGTTCTGTGATAAAATGAAGGAAAAAGGAGGTGCGGTCATGGATATCAGATTGCTTCAGACGTATCGCGGATTGTGTGAGATCCCGTCAGCACAGCTGCATCGTATTCTGAAGCTGAGGCTTCAGCAGTGCAGCATGACCGCTTTGCGCCTGCCCGACGGCGGAACGGTTCTTTCGTCAGGGGCGGATGCAGCCGTTCCTTATACCGTTCTGTGTCTTCCGTCGGACGCTGCATCTCATGCGGTTGAGGTCTGCGCGTCGATTCTCTGCTGCATGGAGGAAATGGGCGGCTGCGTTCCGGCCGGTGAGATCCGTGTGCAATTTTCCGCGGAAAGCGGAGGTATTATGCCGATACTTTCCGATACGCTGCCTTTGGGCAGCATACGGATCGGCTTTTCTGATCTGACGTATCCGGCACTTCGGCGGGATCTTTGCGAAGCGGCGGCATCGGTGGGAAAGGTTCAGACAGCGCAGAGCAAAGAAGAATACACGCTCATAGAGATCGGAACACTTGAAGGAAACGAACGGCGCAGCCTCCCGCTGATCGCCATGGAGCACTGCGCCGATCTGATCCGGAATCTGCTTCGGATCCGTCATTCGGTCTGATATTGGGAAAGCGTCTTTTCCAGCAGGTCGCGGTATTCCTGAACAACACTTTCGGGGTAGAGGATACGGACATTCTGTCCGAGGCCTGCCACCCAGCCGAGGAACTGCGGAGAGACCACCACGGAGGTCGTGAAGCAGAAATGCTCCTCGCCGTCGGGGATCAGCATGCAGTCATGACCGAAGCGGTCAATGACGACGCCTGCCATGGAGCGGTGGAACCTCATCCGAACCGTGGTCTCGTCGCCGTTGAACATACCGAATACCTTTTTGGTATAAGAGGCCAGATCCAGCGAATCCAGTTCCTCCGTTCGGATCCGCTCCTGTCCCGTGGCGCGGATACTGTCCATCTTGTCCACGCGGTAATGAGTCAGTCCGTGACGTTCGGAATGGGCGATGAGATAATAGTTTTCGTCATCCCAGCAAAGGGCATAAGGACTTGCCTTGTACGGCCCTTCGCGGTAATGGCGGCTGCCGTCCAGATTCCAGTCGTAATAACGGAAGGAGATCTGGGAATTATCCGCAATGGCATCGTGGATCCTGTCCACGTTGTAATAAATGCTCTCATTCATGGTCTTGACCCGTCCGCTAACCACGACCTGGCGGCGCAGACGGCTGCCTTCATGGCGGCTGGAAAGCCCTTCCAGCTTCTTGATCAGCGCCATGGACTTGCGGTCGGTCAGAAACTTGGAGGATTGCACGGCATCGACCAGCAGCTTCAGTTCGGGAAGCTCAAATTCACGGGATGCCAGATAGTATCCGCCGGTTTTGCCTTTTTGCAATACGATATCCATGCCATAGTCCTGCAGCGTCTGAATATCGGAATAGATGCTTTTCCGTTCTGCCTTGATATCCTTGGCAGCCAGATAGCTGATGATATCCGCCATCGCGGCAGGATGGTCTTCATCTGTTTCCCGCTCAAAGAAGTCTTTGAGGCAAAGCAGTTTTTGTTTTTGATTCTCGGATTTCGGCATAAGATCCCCTCCTGATCCAAGCATACCACACGGAAGGGAAAAAGGAAATCTTTTCTTTTGCCGCAGTGACGAATCATGATCCTATTCTACAGAAGAGGTGATCCTGTGCCTTATTTCGGCTGCCATCTTTCTCCCTCGGCAGGCTACCTTGCCATGGGACAGACCGCCCGTTCCATCGGTGCGGATACCTTCCAGTTTTTTACGAGAAATCCCCGCGGGGGAAAAGCCAAGCCGCTGGATGAAGCGGATGCCGCCGCACTCTGCGCGTTTCTGCGGGAGCAGGGCTTCGGTAAAATCGTTGCCCATGCGCCGTATACCATCAATGCCTGTGCCGCGGTGGAGCGGACGAAGGAATTCGCTC
>JAFSHY010000113.1 GCA_017440065.1 Oscillospiraceae bacterium
ATCCCTTTGTGGAGCTGGTCTCCAAGGTGCTGTCCGATCAGCCCCTGTTCGTCATCATCAATTCCTATACCACGGGCCTTGCGCCCTCCGTGCTGGGCTATATCCTCGATACGGTGGTGGGCTCCCGCTATGCCGGCAGCTCCGAGTGCGATGAGCTGGGGCTGCCCGTGAAAGAAAACGGCCTGACCCTGCCCTGCGGCTCCACCGGCCGCTGGATCGCCAAGTAATCATCATTAAGGAATGTACCATTCATGAAGCAAGCAATCATTGCGGAGAAGCTGTCCTTCGCCTATCCGCCGGCGGAGGATCAGCCTGCCGTCCCTGTGTTTGACGGCATTTCCCTTTCAATTGAAGAAGGCAGCTTCGTTGCGGTGCTGGGCCATAACGGGTGCGGAAAATCCACCCTTGCCAAGCAATGCAACGCGGTTTTGCTGCCTTCCGGCGGCAGCGTGACCGTTTACGGGATGGATACCCGCATGGAAGCGCTGCTCTATGAGATCCGCCGCACCGTCGGCATGGTCTTCCAGAATCCCGATAACCAGATCGTCGCCAATGTGGTGGAAGAGGACGTGGCTTTCGCGCCGGAGAACCTCGGTGTTCCGCCGCAGGAGATCCGCAGCCGTGTGGAGGAAGCGCTTCGCGTGGTGGGGATGGAAGATTATCGCCGGCATGCTCCGCACCTGCTTTCGGGCGGACAGAAACAGCGTATTGCCATTGCGGGCGTCATCGCCATGCGCCCCAAATGCATTGTGCTGGATGAGCCCACCGCCATGCTGGATCCGCAGGGACGGCGCGATGTGATGGCCACCATCAAGCGGCTCAATGCCGAAGGCATTACCATCGTGCTGATCACCCATCATATGTCCGAAGCCGCCGAGGCGCAGCGCGTCGTTGTCATGGCGGAAGGAAAGATCGTAGCGGACGGCAAGCCCGGCGAGGTCTTTTCTCAGGTGGAGCTGCTGCGCGGTGTGGGACTGGGTGTTCCCGATACCACGGCGCTGCTCTATGAGCTTCGAAAATGCGGCTATGATCTGCCGCTGGATGCGCTTTCCGTGGAGGAATGCGCGCAGGCGATCCTTTCCCATACATTTTAACCCGTTACGGAGGAATTCTTTTGGCTCCTATCATTGAAACGCGTCAGCTCTGTCATGTCTACGGAGCGGGCACGCCTTTTGAACATATTGCGCTGGATCATGTGGATTTCCGGGTCGAACGGGGGGAATTTCTCGGCATCATCGGCCATACCGGTTCGGGAAAGTCCACGCTGATCCAGCATCTCAACGGTCTTCTGAAGCCGACCTCCGGTCAGATCCTCATCGATGGAGAGGATCTGCATCAGAGCAAGGAATTTCTGCGGAAGACCCGTTTCCGCGTCGGTCTGGTGTTCCAGTATCCGGAATATCAGCTCTTTGAGGAAACCGTTTATAAAGATATCGCCTTCGGCCCGCGGAATATGGGCCTCAGCGACCGTGAGATCGACCGCCGTGTCCGTGAGGCTGCCGGCTTTGTCGGTATTCCCGAGGACGCCCTGCAGAAATCTCCCTTTGACCTCTCCGGCGGTCAGAAGCGCCGCGTGGCCATCGCGGGCGTCATCGCCATGGAGCCGGAGGTCCTGATCCTTGACGAGCCTACGGCAGGCCTTGATCCCAGGGGCAGCGCCGAGATCCTGCAGAATATTGAGGATTTCCGCAAGGCACACAATGCCGCCATCGTTATGGTCAGCCACAGCATGGAGGATGTGGCGCGGCTCACCGACCGCATCGTCGTGATGAATGACTGCCATGCCGCCATGGAAGGCACGGCGTCCGAGATCTTTGCCCACGCCGATCAGCTGATTTCCATGGGTCTGGATGTGCCGCAGATCACCCGTCTGTTCCTGCGTCTGCGGGAGCTGGGGATGGATGTGGATCCCTCTGTCTATACGGTAGAGCAGGCCATGCGCCAGCTGCTGCCGGGAAGGGAGGGCGTATGCTGAAGGATGTCACGCTCGGTCAGTTTTTCCCGGGCAATACCGTGGTGCATAAGCTGGATCCCAGAACGAAGCTGCTGATGGTCATCCTCTACATCGCCGCTCTGTTTACAGCCAAAGCTTTCGTTTCCTACGGGCTGGTGTTCCTGTTCCTTGCGGTTTCCGTGTTCCTTTCAAAGATCCGTGTTTCGGCTCTCTTTAAGGGTCTCAAGCCGCTGATGATCATTATCATCCTCACGGCATTTATCAATCTGTTCTATTCCAAGGGAGAGCCCCTTGTGCAGTTCTGGATCATCACCATCACAAAGGAAGGACTCTATAATGCCTTCTTCATGGTCGCAAGGATCGTCATGCTGATCGCGGGTACGTTCCTTCTGACCTATACCACCTCGCCCATCGCGCTGACGGACGGGCTGGAGCTGCTGATGAACCCGCTCAAGAAGATCAAGGTGCCGGTGCATGAGCTTTCCATGATGATGTGCATTGCCCTGCGCTTTATCCCCACGCTGATCGAAGAAACGGATAAGATCATGTCCGCCCAGAAGGCAAGAGGCGCCGATTTTGAATCCGGCAATCTGCTGCAGCGCGCCAAGGCGCTGCTCCCCATTCTGGTGCCGCTGTTCATCTCGTCCTTCAGCCGTGCCGACGATCTGGCCACGGCCATGGAATGCCGCTGCTATCAGGGCGGCATCGGCAGAACGCGGATGAAGCAGCTGACCATGGCGGGACGGGATTGGGTCACGCTGAGCATCGGTCTTCTGCTGCTGGCGGCGGTGATCGTGCTGCGCGTGTTCGCGCTTTGATACGGAAGGAAGGAGGCACCATGCGGAATATCGCGCTGTTTCTCCGCTATGAAGGCACGGCCTATCATGGCTGGCAAATGCAGAAAACGGAACGCACCATTCAGGAAACGCTGGAACTGGCGGCAGCCCGTGTGATGGGTCATCCCGTCAAGATGACAGGCTGCGGCAGAACCGATGCCGGTGTCCACGCGAAGGTCTATGTGGCCAATTTCCATACCTCTGCCCGTATTCCCACGGACCGCATTCCCTATGCCCTCAATACCCATCTGCCCGATGACATCGCGGTGACGGGCGCGAGGGAGGTGCCGGAGCATTTCAATGCCATCGGCTCCTGCATCCGCAAGGAATATACCTATCTCATCTATAATTCCCATATCCGCGATCCCTTCTATGTGAACCGCGCGTGGCTTTATCCCAAGCATCTGGATGAAACGGTCATGCAGCGGGCAGCGCAGCAGTTCGTGGGCACCCACGATTTTGCCGCGGTCCGTTCCGTGGGAACGGAAGTCCGCTCCACGGTACGCACGGTCTATTACTATGAGGTCGAGCGGAAGGGAAATCTCATTGCGCTTCGGGTCTGCGCCAACGGCTTCCTCTATAACATGGCGAGAGCCATGGCGGGAACCTGCGTCTATGCGGCGGAAGGCAAATTCGCGCCGGAGGACATCGGCGGCATTCTCGAGCGGGGTGACCGTACCGCTGCCGGTCCCACCGTTCCTCCCGGCGGTCTGTATATGACAAAACTCTGGTATGATGACGGGGAGGTTTCGTTCCATGTCGAAGAATGAGACCCGGCGGCTTCCGCAGGTCCCGGACATCAAACAGAGAGAGAACGAAATTAAGAAACCCCTGCCGGATCTTCGCTTTATCCTGCTGGGCGCGGGAATGACCCTGCTTTTGATGCTGATCCTGTTCCTGCTTCTGTTTCTGAAGCTGGGAGAGAGAACGCCCAAAGGCCCCTTCCGCTATCGGGAGGAAGCTGCCGCGGAATTCCCGCTGCAGGAAGGCGCGGCCTTCAAGGCGCATCGGGGCGGTATCCTTGCCGCGGGCAAGGATGGCTTTACCCTGTATGACGCGGGCGGAGGCTATCTCGGCGGTGTGCGCCATTATTATGAAACGCCCCTGCTGCTTTCGGGCGGAAGTCTGGGCGCCGTCTGCGATCTGGGCGGCAGCCGCCTATCCGTGCTGGATGCCGCGGGCAGAGCGGTCATGGATCTCACCACGGACGGCACGATCCTTGATGCGGATCTGTCTTCGGGCGATGCGCTCTGCTATGCAGAAACGCTGCCCGGCTATAAGGCGGTGCTGACGGTTTACGACAAAAAGCAGAATCAGATCTACCGCTGGTATTCCGCCAGCCGTTATATGACCCGCTGCGCCGTATCGGAGGACGCAAAGCTGCTCTGTGCTGCCGCGATTGAGGAAGAGGAACTGCAGACCGTCAGTGCGGCTGTCCTCTTCGAAACCGATGTGGAGGTACCGCTGGCGGAAGTGCCGCTGGGCGAGCAGATGATCTGGGAACTGCGGTTCCTGGATCGCGATACGGTCTGCGCCGTCGGTGATCACGCGGCCGTGTATTTTACCCCGAAAGGGGAACTGCTGGGGTCTTATGACTACAGCGGAATGAATCTCATGGACTATTCTGCAGAGGGCGACGGATTTACCGCCCTGATCCTGAATAAGTATCAGGCGGGAAACAGCAATACCCTTGTGCTGCTGGACAGTACGGGCAGCCTGCTGGCAGAGCGGTATCTCGGAGAGGAAGTCCTCTCGGTTTCCGCTGCCGGAGGGTTCTGCGCCGTGCAGACCCCGGAGCATCTGTATGTATATGATAAGTCGCTTCAGCTCTGTGCGGTGACGGAGGCTTCTGCCTCTGCGATCTGTGCCGACGGTTCTGCCATCGTGCGGAACGGAAACGGTGTTCAGCGCCGCGTGCCGGAGTGAAAGCTTTAAAGGAGACCCATTATGAACCCACCACTTTGCTCCAAATGTAAGAAAAATGTCGCGGTGATCTTCCTCACCCGCATCGAAAACGGAAAGACCTACAATGAAGGTCTCTGCCTCAAGTGCGCCAAGGGACTCGGCCTGCAGCAGGTGGATGACATCATGAAGCGCATGGGCATTTCGGATGAAGATCTGGAATCCATGTCCAATGAAATGATGTCCCTCTTCAGCGCTACCGAGGAGGGCGAAACCGATGCTGATCCCGCCGATGAGGAGGAGATCGAAAGCCGTACCGCCACCTTCCCGTTCCTCAATAAGCTCTTCGGCAACAGCGAAGCCATGCAGCCTGTCGAGGATCTGCCCAAAGAGGATGCCCCCAAGGGCAAGGAAAACCGCCGCGAAAAGGGCAGCAAGAAGAAGTTCCTGGATAATTACTGCCTCGATCTGACCGGCCGTGCCCGTCGCGGTGAGCTGGATCAGGTCATCGGCAGAGATGTGGAGACGGAGCGGGTCATTCAGATCCTCAACCGCCGCCAGAAGAACAATCCCTGCCTCATCGGCGAACCCGGTGTCGGCAAGACCGCCATCGCGGAAGGTCTTGCGCAGCGCATTGCCGCAGGCACCGTGCCGCAGAAGCTGCGGGATAAGGAAGTTTTCCTGCTGGATATGACGGCCATGGTGGCAGGAACCCAGTTCCGCGGCCAGTTTGAGAGCCGTATGAAGAGCCTCATTTCCGAGATCAAGAAGCTGGGCAATATCATCCTTGTCATCGATGAAGTCCATAATCTGGTCGGTGCAGGCGATGCCGAGGGCAGCATGAATGCCGCCAATATCCTCAAGCCCGCCCTGTCCCGCGGCGAGGTGCAGGTCATCGGCGCCACCACCTTCAAGGAATACCGCAAATATATCGAAAAGGATTCCGCGCTGGAGCGCCGCTTCCAGCCCGTCACCGTCAATGAGCCCTCCATCGAGGAAGCCGTTGCCATCCTGCGCGGCATTGCCCATTACTATGAGATGTTCCACGGTGTGGAGATCCCGCCCGAGATCGCCCGTGAGACCGTCATCCTTTCCGAGCGCTATATCACTGACCGCTTCCTGCCCGATAAGGCCATCGACCTGCTGGACGAAGCCTGTTCCGATGTGAACCTGCACAACAAGACCATCAATGACCTTGCCGCGAAGGAAAAGGATCTGGCAGACGTGGAGCTGGAGATCGGCATGCTCACGGAGAATACCGAAGCGCCCGACTATGAGCGCATTGCCCATCTGCGCAGCCAGAGCTTCCAGCTGAAGCAGGAGGTCGCTGCCCTGCAGGCAGAACCCCGCCCCAGACTGACGGTGGAAAACCTTGCCCGTATCATCGAGCTTTGGACGAAGATCCCCGCCAGCAAGGTCAAGGCGCAGGAATACGATCAGCTCCGTCAGCTGGAGAGCCGTCTGAAGCAGCGCATCGTCGGTCAGGACGAGGCCATTGCCGCCGTCGCCCGTGCCATCCGCCGCAGCCGTGTGGGCATCTCCGTCAAGAAGCATCCCGTTTCCTTTATCTTTGTCGGCTCCACCGGTGTGGGCAAGACAGAGCTGGTCAAGTGCCTCGCGGACGATATGTTCGATTCTACCGAATCGCTGATCCGTTTGGATATGTCCGAATATATGGAAAAGCACTCTGTTTCCAAGCTGATCGGTTCGCCTCCCGGTTATGTGGGCTATGACGAAGCAGGTCAGCTGACGGAGAAGATCCGCCGCAAGCCCTATTCCGTCATCCTCTTTGACGAGCTGGAAAAGGCCCATCCCGATGTGCTGAATATCCTGCTGCAGATCCTCGATGACGGTCGCATCACCGATGCGCAGGGACGACAGATCAACTTTGAAAACACGATCATCGTCATGACCTCCAATGCAGGCTCCGACCGCAAGGACGGCTCTGTGGGCTTCGGCAGAACGCTGACCGAGCAGTCCCGCGAGAAGGCCATGAAGGCGCTGGGCGAATTCCTGCGTCCCGAGTTCCTCAACCGTGTGGATGAGGTCATCTGCTTCAATAAGCTCTCGGAGGAACACTTCCGCGAGATCGCCAGGATCATGCTGGGCGACCTGCGCAAGGTGCTGGAGGAGCGGGATATCACCCTTGCATGGGAAGAATCCGTTCTCGATGCGCTGACGGAACAGTCCTACTCCGTTACCTACGGCGCAAGAAATCTGCGCCGCACCATCCAGCGGGAGATCGAAGATCCCGTGGCGGAAAAGCTGATCGATGCCTTCGAGCATCCCGTCACCTCCATCCGTCTTACCGCGGAGAACGGCGCGATCACCATCCTTTCCGAATAACAGCAAACTCCCGTGCGATCTTCCGCGCGGGAGTTTCTTTTGTTTGCAGTTGCGTTTCCATGTTGCGGAAATCCGTGGTATAATGAAAAAAACGAAACAGGGAGGAAAGATTATGGAACACAGCGCAAAGATCCGTCAGCTGCTGGAAGAAAAGAAGAAGATCTTCACCGATCTCAATGATGAGGTCTGGGAATACGCGGAACCCCGTTTTGCCGAGTACAAATCCGCCGCGGCCCATTGCCGCGTGCTGGAAGCGCAGGGCTTCCGCATCCGTCTTGGTCTGGCAGGGGAGGAAACGGCGTTCATCGCGGAGTACGGCTCCGGAAAGCCCGTCATTGCCATTCTTGGTGAATATGACGCGCTGGCTGGTCTTTCTCAGGAAGCGGACTGCACCGAACCGAAGCCCGTGGAAGAGGGCGGACAGGGTCACGGCTGCGGCCATAATACGCTGGGCGCCGCAGGCGCAGCCGCCATCACCGCGCTGAAGGACTATATGGAAGAAAACGGCATGAGCGGCACCATCCGATTCTACGGCTGTCCTGCCGAGGAAAACGCGGGCGGCAAGGCCTTCCTTGTCCGTGACGGTCTGTTTGACGATGTGGATATCGCCCTTTCCTACCATCCCTCCAATCAGAATCTGGCCGATCAGGGCGGTTCTCTGGCAAACTTCCGCGTGTTCTATACCTTTAAGGGTACCTCCGCCCATGCTTCCGGCGCCCCGCACATGGGCCGCAGCGCGCTGGATGCCTGCGAGCTGATGAATGTCGGCTGCAACTATATGCGCGAGCATATGATCTCCGAAGCGAGAGTCCACTATGCCTATACCAACGTCGGCGGCACCGCGCCCAATGTGGTGCAGTCCGATGCCCAGCTGCTCTATGCCATGCGCGCTCCCACGGTCACGCAGGTCAAGGAGCTTTATGACCGCCTCGAAATGATCGCCAAGGGTGCCGCCATGATGACAGAGACCGAGGTCACCATCCGTCAGGTGGCTGCCTATGCCAATACCATTGCCAATGATGTGATCAACGAGCGCTTTGAAGCCTATCTCGATGAATTCCTGCCGCTGGACTATACCGATGAAGAGATCGCCTATCTGGAGGGCTTCCGCAAAGTCATCCCCGAATCGGAAAAGAGAGCCGTTGCCGCACAGGCGCAGCAGCTCTTCGGCAGGACTGAGAAGGCAAAGGAAGCGGCGCAGATGCCCATCTGGAATTTCCATGCCAAGGGTCTCGTGGGCGGAAAGGGCTCCAATGACGTCGGTGACGTCAGCTGGGTCTGCCCGACCTCCATCATCCGCACGGCCTGCTATGCTGCCGGTACCACAGGCCATCACTGGCTGCGTACGGCGCAGGGCAAGTCCTCCGTCTGCCACAAGGGCATGCTGCTGGCGGCGGCCATCATGGCCTGCACGGCCGTGGATTTCCTCCGCGACCCCGAACTGGTCGCCAAGGCAAGGGAGAACTGGCTCGACCGTCTGGGCGGCGAGACCTATCCCAATCCGCTGCCCGCGGACTGCAAGCCTGAGATCTGGTAATTGCTTTCTGCCTGTACGGCTTGATCACGAACCGAAGAACCCGCTTCGAATGCTCCGAAGCGGGTTCTTATTCGCGTAAATTCGTTGCCAAGATTTACAAATGATACAAAAATGATTGAATTTTTTGTTAAAAAATGATATGCTAACTGGAGTGTTACGAACATGACGCGAAAACGATAGATAGGAGTGTTCGCTTTTGGTTTTTTCAAGCCTTGTTTTTCTGTTTGTATTTCTGCCGCTGACGATACTGTTCTATTTCTGCAGCAATACCATCAGCGCCAAGAATAATGCGCTCGTCATCATGAGTATCCTGTTTTATGCATGGGGCGAACCTGTGTATGTGCTGCTGATGCTCTTCTCGGCCTATATCAACTATTATACCGGCCGCATGATGGGCGCCCATAAGGATGAGCCCGGTATGCGCAAGGCCTGGCTGATCCTCTGCGTGATCATTGACATCGGTCTTCTTGGCTTCTTCAAGTACAGCGGCTGGATAGTGGAAAACATCAACGCGCTGACAGGCCTTGCCATTCCTGTGCCGCAGATCGCGCTGCCCATCGGTATTTCCTTCTTCACCTTCCAGACTATGACCTATACCATCGACGTCTACCGCGGTGAGGTGAAGGTGCAGCGTTCCTATCGCGATTTCCTTTTGTATGTTTCCATGTTCTCTCAGCTGATCGCTGGCCCCATCGTCCGCTATTCGGAGATCGAGCCGCAGCTGACCTACCGCAAGACTACGCTGAAGGGCGCCTTCTACGGTCTGAACCGTTTCAGCATCGGCCTTGCCAAGAAGGTGCTGATCGCCAACTACTGCGGCGCCACGGCGGATAAGATCCTCGGCGGTGATCTCGGACAGGCTACGGTCATCAGCGCATGGCTGGGCGTGATCATGTACACCCTGCAGATCTATTTCGACTTTGGCGGCTATTCCGATATGGCCATCGGCATGGGACGCATCTTCGGCTTTAAGTTCTCCGAAAACTTTGATCTGCCCTATACCTCCAAATCCATCACCGAATTCTGGAGAAGATGGCATATCTCCCTCTCCTCCTTCTTCCGTGATTATGTCTATATCCCGTTGGGCGGCAGCCGCTGCAGCAAGGCAAGACAGACCTTCAATATGTTCGTGGTCTGGTCGCTGACGGGTCTTTGGCACGGCAGCAGCTGGAACTTCGTGTTCTGGGGCATGTACTTCTTCCTTCTGCTGTTCATCGAAAAGAGCATGAAGGACATTCTGGAAGGCATTCCCGATGTGCTGCGCCATCTTTCCACCCTGTTCCTCGTGGCCATTGGCTGGGTGCTGTTCTATCACACGGATATGGCCAATGTCTGGAAGACGCTGGGCTGCATGTTTGGCCTCTACGGCTCCGGCTTCACCAACACCATCTCCGGCATCACCCTGCTCAATAACCTGCCGCTGCTGCTGCTGGGCATCGTTGCCGCTTCTTCGCTGCCCCGCTCCGTCGGCAATATCTTCAAGGCACTTTGCATGAGAAAGGATTCCAACGCGCTGGCCAAGCGGGCTTACGTGGTCGCTACCGGCATCATGGATCTGTTCCTGCTGGCTCTGTCCGTCATTTCCCTCGTCGGCTCCAGCTACAATGCATTCCTCTATTTCCGCTTCTAAGGAGGGAATCCAATGAAAAAATATTATGCATTTTTCCTCGGCGTTGTCTTCCTTTGCCTTCTGTCCTTCGGCCTTTATTCCTTTGTGGATAAGGACGATGACATCTCTCAGGCAGAAAACCGCGGCCTTGCCCAGAAACCCGAATTTACCCTCGCCAAGTTCTTTGACGGCACCTATATGCAGGAGCTGGATACCTACTATACCGACCAGTTCCCGCTCCGTGACCGCCTGATGCCCATGAACGCCAGCATGAACAAGTTCTATCTGTTCTCTCCCGGCGGCAGCTCCGGCAATGCCACCATCATCATCGAGACCACCGGCAATGCCGGCCAGGGCGGTATGGGCGGCCTTGGACAGGATACCCAGCAGCCTTCTCCCGATCCCGACGATCCCTCTTCCGATCCCGGCGTCACCATGCAGGATCCTGAGATCCAGGATCCCGGCCAGACCGGCACCACCACGGAACCGACGCCCGAACCGGAAAAGGATCCCGAATTCGAGAACCCCACCGATGCCCAGACCGTCAACAGTATGCTGGTCAGCGGTGACCGCGCCATGGAGATCGTCTACCGCAATGATGATGTTATGGCGCTCTATGCCGAGGCCGTCAATGAACTTGCCAAGGTCGTTGGCCCGGGCGTCAACACCTATTCTCTGCTGACGCCCAACAGCACCCAGTTCTACGGCCCCGCCGATATCCGTGAAGGCGGCAGCACCAACCAGTGCACGATGATCACGGATGTTTACAAGATGATGGACAGCAGCGTCACCACCGTGGATGCCTACGCAAAGCTGGTCAAGCACATGGACGAGTATATCTACTTCCGTACCGACCACCACTGGACACAGCGCGGCGCCTACTATGCCTATACCGCCTTCTGCGAGGCAGCCGATCTGGATCCCGTTCCGCTGGATCAGTTTGAAACCGGTTATGCTTCCCATACGGATACCGGCGCCACCACCTTCCTCGGCACGCTTTATAACAATGTGGCAGGTTCCTCCGCGCAGGCTGCCGCTGCCATGGAAGCCAACCCCGATCAGCTGGAGTACTTTATGCCCGTCGTCGGCACGGATGCTACGGCCTATACCTCGCTGGAAGCAGGCGGCGTCCTCTACGGCGCTTATAACGGCGTGACCACCGTAGCCAAGCAGAGCTGGGATAAGTACCTCTACATGGTCTTTATCGGCGGCGACCAGCCCATCGAGATCATCGAGACCGATGTGGGCAACGATAAGGTCGTCATCGTGCTGAAGGAATCCTACGGCAACTCCTTCGTTCCCTTCCTCACCAGCCACTACAGCAAGGTCGTCATCGTGGACCCCAGAAAGTTCAATACCAGCAGCAGCCCCAAGCTGTATCTGCCCGACCTCATCGCAGTCACGGGCTGCGATGACCTGATCGTTATCAACTACCCCTTCATGCCGGTCAACAAGTACTACTGCAACCGCCTGCGTACTCTCGCGGGTCTGACCGCTTTGGGATAAATACAAAGAAAAATCCTCTGACGGAATCCGTCAGAGGATTTTTTTGTGCGGATCAGAAGTCCAGAAGCCGGATGAAGAGACCGCCCTGAACCGTACGGGCATGGAAGCTGCGGACAATGGGATCGGAGGTAAAGACAAGGTCGGGGAAGGGAACTCTGTCCGGCGTGTCGCAGAGCGAATGCCAGATCGCGTCCACGACCATGTTCGTGTATTCGGCATCGTCAAAGAGCCTGGTGGACCAAAGCTCCCAGTCGGTTTTGGTGTAGTCGCCGCGGCAGTCCAGCGGGATGCCGTAGCGGTTCATCATCTTTTTGTACCAGGAAAGCTCTGCATCATATACCTTGCTGCTGAAGAGGTTCATGCGGAACAGCTTGTCCCACACCATGTTATACTTAAGGCTCCAGGTGCCGGGCTGGTCAAAGGTCAGCCTGTAATGGTCGCCGTCAAAGGCGGCTTCCTCCCACTTGGCAGCATAATCACGGGCGGCAGCTTCGTAGGGAGTTGCGTCCTCCGCAAGTCCGGAATCCCGCAGCATGCGGGCAAAGGCGGCAAGGGCGCAGATGGCCTTGGCGGAGAGGTTGCAGTTGTGGGCAAGGTGACCTGCGAAGTCGTCGGTGCAGAGCTGATTGTCGGGATCAAAGCCGACCCTCCGCAGATAGTCTGCCCATTGGGTGAGGATGGAGCGGTGGCGGAGGAAATAGGCGGTATCCTGCTTCTTGGCGCAGACGGCAGCCACGCAGAGGATCATATTTCCGCATTCTTCCACAGGCATCTGGGAATCGGCGGGATCGGCGCGCAGATTGCGGTGGAAGAAGCTGAAGCCGTAGACCTGTCCGTTGGCCAGCGGATAAGTACCCACATCGTGGGGCGCGTATTCGTAAGGCCACATGCCCTTTTCGCACATCTTGAAAACGGGATTCAGCATGCCCTCCACCAGTTCGGGCGCGTAGAGCAGGAACAGGGGAATGGAGGGATAGGTCACGTCCACAGTGCCGATGCAGCCGTTGGAGTAGTTTTCTTTGGAGAAGAACTGAATTTCGCCGTCATGGAAGGTCAGCTTGTGGCCGGCGATGGTCTGGCGGTAAGCCAAAGAGAGCAGATCGGCATAGCGGGGAGAAACGCGGTTCGCCTTTTCCAGCAGTTCCTCCTCAAAGATACGGACTTTTTCCGTAACCTCGGGGTATTCCCGCATGGCGCGGCAGACCATGGAGGCAAAGTCCTCGCCGTCCTTTTTCCAGTAGGCATCGATATTCTCACCAAAGTACTGGATGGACTTCACATCGTCATAGGCCACGCCGAAATAGCCTTCGACCGGCTCGGCACCCAGCACCATGTTCTTGCGCAGGGCAATGGTGGGATAGTTGGGATGAACGGTGTCCGGCTCATAGCAGTTGTAGGCTGTGGGGCCTTTCCGCTCTCTGCGCGGGCCTTGACTGTTGATGGGATTGGTATAGCGGAGTTTGTTGGAGTATTCATTGCAGAGCTCGGTCTGATGGCTGCGAAGGCTCATGGCTTTCTGCTCGAAATCCTGCGCCAGCACATGGAAGGAGCCCCATTCGATGCGGTGGTCGTCGCCGCAGCGGCGCAGCATCATATCCGTTCCGCTGGTAAAGTAAATGGAATAGGGGGTAATACCGACGGATACGGACTGGGTGTTATCATTCACGCAGAATTCTCCGCCGAAGCCGAAATGCAGCTGAACATCGTGGTCTTTGCCGTCCATGGCGGTGATCCTGTAGGAAAGGTAGCTGACAGGACGGGAAAGGATCATGAGATCGTTTAAAAGCAGCGGGCTGGTGAAGGTCAGTTCCAGCGCGATCTCGCTGTTTTCAAAGTTGTAAACAGTAGTCATGGGACGAACGGTGCAGCCGGTCTGCGGCAGCTTGCGGAAGCCCGTGTAGTAGCGCTCCATATTGGGCGCAACAGTGCCGAGGAACTCATAAAGGATGCCGTCCACGGAGATCAGACCGAACAGATACTTGCGGACGCCGTCCCAATGACGGGTGGTATCATCGGTGAGATTGGTGGCAAAACTCCAGACGCTGAACATCGGGTCATGGGTGATCAGCGGTACGGCAGGGGCGCGGAACGGTTTTGCGTTCATAGTTGATTCCCTCCATCAAATGATGTCTCTCTAAGTATAGCACATCGGTACGGCAACGCACAATATAAAAAAGCTCCGACAGGTGTCGGAGCTTTTTTTGTTATTCCGCGATCAGGAATTCGCGAACCTTCAGCAGCATGCTGTCAAAGTACAGTTCAATGGAATAGGTGCCGGGTTCTTCGGGAACATCATCGATACAGGCGGCAAACAGTTTGTACTTCCACATATCGTTCCAGGACATGGTCTCTACAGAATAGGTGACGGGAGCGCCGTCCGCGTTGCGGATGATCAGCATGACTTCCACATCCACAGGCTCTTCCTGCGCGGCAGGCTTGGGAATGGGTTCCAGCGCGAAGACGATGGGCTCGCCGGGTGCAAAGCTGTTTCTGCCGTCCGAGATCATGCTGGGATCCCAGTTTTCCGCCTTGGGTTCGGCAAACAGGCCGGGGAACAGAGCAGGCAGGTTACCTTCATATTCGGCGGCGGGTTCGGTGGTGGCGACGGTCTCCATGGTGCCGTTGATGCGGCCGCCTGCGGGATCGGTCAGGGTGAAGATGTATTCTGCGTCGGGAAGCAGACCTTCCACGGTCACGCTGTTGCCGCTGACATCGATCTCTTCCGTCTGTCCCATAGATTCCACACCGTAGGTGAGGATCCACGTTTCGGGAACTGCAAGACCTTCCGCCTCCCAGGAAACGGTGGCGGACGTGCCTTCCACTTCCGCGGTGATCTCGGTCACTTCGGCGGCGGGGCAATCCACGGTCAGCAGCAGCGGCATGGCCATATAGTCGTTGGAAACGGCAATGGTGTATTCGGCGCTGACGGAGGTGTTTTCGAATACGGCACGGCATTCGGTGACCTCCAGCGTGGAGGCATAGCCGTTATCGCCGGAGCAGACGGCGGTCCAGACGGTTTCGTCTTCCTCGTCATCGGTGGACCAGACCACGGTGATGGAATCGGCGGTGACTTCCTCGACCTTCAGATCGGAGCCGGTAACAGACTTGGCGTAGGAGAAGGTGGTGGCGGTCAGACCGGTGAGATGGTAACCGCTGCCGGTATCCAGCGTGAGCATATAGCTGATGTTGGGCAGCAGACCGGTCAGCTCGCAGGTGTGGTTCTCTGCGGAGAAGACCATGGGTTCATGACCTTCCGCGGAAACGGTCAGCTTCCATGCCTCGGGTTCGGGGCCGCTGACACGGAAATCGGCGGAATAGGTGCCGTCACCGTTGTCCTTCACTTCGAATGCAAGCACTTCCGTAATGGAGGCGGTCACGGCGGTGCCGCCCTGCGTGCCGTGCATATAGCGGAAATCGATGGTATCCACGGTGATGGTGTACATGGTGCCGGGCTTAAGCTGAGAGAAGGTCACTTCATCCTCGCAGTAGTAGGTGACGCCTTCTTCGCCTTCGGAAGCACAGGTGATCATCAGCGCTTCGAGATCGGAGGCTTCCACGGCGAGCGTGAGGTAATCCGTACCCTTGTCAACGACCGTGATGGAATCGACGGTAACGGCGGAAAGCTCAAAATAGTAGTAGCAGAAGGCAGCGCCCAAAAGCACCAGAACGCTCAGCAGAATAGGCAGCCAGATGTGCTTCTTGCGGGGCTTTTCCTCTTCTTCGGAGGCAGGCTTGAAGCTTTCACGGAAATCATCCGAGATGGGCTGACGGTTCAGCGGCGCGAAGAGATCGTCCTCTTCGTCCTCGTCCTCCGCTGCGGCGGATTCCACGGGCGCTTCATCCACGACCAGCGGAGGAACTACGCTGCGGTCATCCACAGTGTTGCGCTCCATGTAGCCTTCCAGGGCGGCCAGCAGCTCTTCGGGGGTCTGGTAGCGGTCGGCGGGATCGAGGGCGCAGGCCTTGCGGATAAGGGCATCCATTTCGTAGTCTGCGTAGATGGGAGCGGGCAGCTCCTCGCCGGAGATGCGGCGGTTTTCCGCGTATTTCTTGGTGGAATTGGCTTCCTCGAAGGGTGCGTGATTGCCGTTATAGATGTAATAGAGCAGCATGCCGATGGAATAAAGGTCGCTGGTCAGATTCAGCGAGCCGCCGGACTGGCAGGCTTCGGGTGCCGTGAAGCTGCCCACATACTTGGCGGGGATGGCAGCGTGCTGCAGGTCCTCCACGGAGGTCAGACCGAAATCACCGATGGAGAACACATCGTTATTGAGGAAGATGTTCTCGGGCTTCAGATTCTGATGGATGTAGCCGTTTCTCCGCAGAACCGTCAGTGCGCGGCAAAGGTCGGTGGCCAACTGAAGCGCCATCTTGGCGGTGATGGCATTCTCTTCCAGATAAGCCTTGAGGGAGGTGCGCAGCGGCGCCAGCAGGTAAATATCGAAGCCGGGCTTCCCATCCTTGGGCACGACCTGGAAACGGGCATAGCTGCAAAGGTAGGGAGAAGCAGTCAGCTGGCGATAGACAGAAAGCTCATCGCGGAAGGTGTTGACGATGGATTCAAAGTAGGCGTGGGCCTCTTCTTCGTTCTGTACGGCGCCCGTCAGAATGAGGGCGTTGGTATCGATGGAAGAAGCGGGAACGGAAATGTGCTTCACCACGCAGGAAACGCCGGAGGCGGTGTGCTGCAGGCGGTAAACACGGGAATCGTCCTTGGCGGCGATTCGCTCCTCAACGGTCAGACCGTCCATCAGAGGAGAGATCTGCGGCAGATCGGACATAAATATCGCATCCTTTCATGATTCGTAGCGTTCGTAATCATATCAGATTTATTCTAGTGGATTTTGATCGAAATTGCAATAGAAATGTCAGGGAGTTTTGCCGAAAAACAGGATTTCCACGGATTCCCAAGATTGTAATGGACATTTAAACGGAAGTATGCTAGAATACTCGGAAAGAGAGGTTACAAATTGTAATAGCCATAACCTACAGGAGGGATCCCATGGAAAAGATCTACTGCAAATTCTGCGGCACGGAATATACGACCGAAGCCGCGAAATGTCCGCTCTGCGGCGCCAGCAACGCGCCCCGTGTGGCAGACGATTTTGATTTTCTGGATGATGATTTTGAAGCGGTCGCCAAGCCTGCCGCCGCGGCTGCAGCCGTACCGGAGCAGGAGGCTGCGCAGAAGGAACCTGCCTCTGAACCTGTTTCCGAATCCGCTGCGGGTGTGATGCCCGTGTTTGAAAAGGCCGCGGAGCCTGCGCCGGAACCCAAAGCAAAAAAACGCAAAAAGGGCAATGCAAGCGCTGCGATCTCCATCGTTCTGTGCCTTGTGCTGATCTTCGGCCTGCTGGCCGCGATCTTCTTCGTGGCCAAGACCACAGGCCTTTTGGATGCCCTGCTGGGTAAGCCTGCTGAGGAGCAGCCCGATGAGCAGCCCTCTCTGGAGCTGCCTGTAGAGGATCCCGATCTGCCCTGTGAAGGCATCTCTCTCGATCTCACCGAAGTCACCCTGACGGAGATCGGCGCCACCGCGAAGATCCATGCCTCCATCCTTCCCGAGGGCTGTACGGATAAGGTCAACTGGATCAGCTCCTATCCCGAGGTCGCTGCCGTGGACAGCGAGGGTCTGATCACCGCCGTTTCCGAAGGCAATGTGAACATTCTCGTGACCTGCGGTGATTATGCCGCTTCCTGCATGGTCACCGTCGATCTCTCCGCTGCCGCGGAAGGCGAAGGCGAGAACGCCGAAGATCTGCCCGAAGAGGGCGAAGAGGGCGGCGAAGGCGAGGAAGGCGAGACCGAGCCCGAGGAAGAGGAAGAAGAACCCGAGGATACCACCATCCGCCTCAACTATACCGATGTTACCCTGTTTAACCCCGGCGAGCAGCTGCAGCTGGAGGTCAAGTATCTGCCCGAGGGCGAGACCGTTGTCTGGTCTGCCGATGACGATGTCATCATCGAACTGGACGAGGACGGTCTTGTCACCGCCACCGGCACCGGCACCTGCAATGTTACCGCGCAGGTGGGCGAACAGAAGTTTACCTGTATCGTCCGCTGCAATCTCGGCACGGAACCCGGCGTCAAGATCACCGAAACGCTGAATCTGACCGATATGACCCTGTTCTACGAAGGCGAGCAGTTCCGTCTGAAGGTCATCCTCGCGGACGGCACCACCGGTGACGGCGATTATACCTGGACCTCCTCCGATGAAGAGATCTGCACCGTCGATGAACGCGGTACGGTCACCGCGGTCAGCAAGGGTCAGGCCACCGTCTCCGTGGAACTGGAGGACGTGGTGCTGAAATGCACCGTCCGCGTGAATATCGAGGAAGAGGAAGAAACGGAAGGCTGAGCCGCTGATCGAAGAGGAAACAAGCATACCGCCGCAGAGAAGACTTTTCTGCGGCGGTTTTTCAAAAAAGGAGGAAGAGATGGAGCTTTCGAAGTTTGTATGGACAAGACAGCCTGCCGAATTTCAGATCGGGGAGGGACGGCTGGAAATCGTCACGCAGCCGCATACCGACCTGTGGCAGCGCACCTATTATCATTTCCGCAATGACAATGCCCCGGTATTTCAGATGCAGACGGAGGAGAAATTCTTCTCCTTTACTGTCAAGGCCACGTTTTCCTACCGCGGCAGA
>JAFSHY010000114.1 GCA_017440065.1 Oscillospiraceae bacterium
ACGATCCTCCCCATTTTCAGGCGCTGCTGGATGCCTGCGGCGGCAGCAGCCTTGAGGTGGCAAAGCGCTATTATGCTTCGCTGACGGAGCATACGCTGCGCGTGAAGCCCGATGTGCTGGGGCATTTTGATCTGCTGACGAAGTTCTCCATGGTGGAGTATTCCGATGCCTACTGGTACTGCGCTGAGGAAGCGGTGAAGGCCGTACTGCCTGCCGTCAAGGTGGTGGAGGTCAATACCGGCGCCATGTCCCGTGGATGGCGGAAGGAAGCCTATCCCGCCGATCCCGTTCTGCAGATGATCCGCTTGCTGGGCGGCGATCTGATCCTCTCTTCGGACAGTCACCAGGCGCAGCATGTGGACTATGCCTTTGCGGAAACCGTGGAGCGTCTGCGCGGCCTTGGCTTCACCTCTGTGAAGGAAATGACGAAGCAGGGCTTCCGGGACGTTTCCATTCTTTGAATCAGAAAAACGCGCACCGTGGTGCGCGTTTTCTTTTTGGGGGAATCGTTCTTGCGCAGCGGGAAAAACCGTACTATAATGGATCGGAACAGAAGGAAAGGAAGGGAAGACATGAATTTCTTCGGCCATCTCAATACTGTGCTGCATCATAAATATCTGGTGATGAAGGGCTGCTTCCGCGTGGGACTGGTATGGCAGGGACTGACCCATGACCTTTCCAAGTTTTCTCCTTCTGAGTTCTTTGTCGGGGTGCGCTATTATCAGGGCAACCGCAGTCCCAACACGAAGGAGCGGGAGCTTTTCGGCTATTCGCAGGCATGGATGCACCACAAGGGCAGAAACCGCCATCATTTTGAATACTGGACGGATCTGGTGCCGGGAACGAGGGAATACGGCCCTGTGGAAATGCCGCCGCGCTATCTGGCGGAGATGGTCATGGATCGCATCGCGGCCTGCAAGACCTATCAGGGGAAAGCCTATACCGATGCCTCTGCGCTGGAGTATCTGGAACGGGCCCGCGAAGGCGCCAACATCCACCCCGAAACAAGGCGAAAACTGCATTTTCTGCTGAAGCTTCTCGCGGAAAAGGGAGAAAGGGAAATGTGCCGTTTTATTCGGCAGACTGTACTGACGGGAAAGCCGTTTTAACCGCAAAAACGTCAATTTTCCGCTTGTATTAACGCGTTAAATGGCTTATACTATATAGCATGTTTCGCACGAACATAAAAATATGAAAAGAAGGAGGACCGAGCATGGCCAAAGTAGTGATCCCTGCGGGTTACAAAACACCCTTGCCTGTCTACGAGACCCAGTGCGCAATCGAATTTATCAAGAAGAATTTTCAGGAGAATCTCTGCAATGCCCTGAATCTGCGGCGGGTATCTGCCCCGCTGTTCGTAGAGGAGGCATCCGGCCTGAATGACAACCTCAACGGTTTTGAACGTCCGGTCTCCTTTGATGTTCCCGATGTGGGCGCCGACAGTGTTGTTGTCCACTCCCTTGCCAAGTGGAAGCGTCTGGCGCTGAAGCGCTACGGTTTCCACCACGGTGTCGGCCTTTATACCGATATGAATGCCATCCGCCGCGATGAGGAGCTGGATAACATCCACTCCGTCTATGTGGACCAGTGGGACTGGGAGAAGATCATTTCCCGCGAGGAGCGCACACCGGAATATATCATTGATACGGTGCAGCGCATCGTCAACTGCGTCTATGTTACCAATGAGATGCTGAAGATCCAGTTCCCGCAGCTCAAGACGAACCTTTCCCGCGAACTGGTGGTCATCACCTCGCAGGAACTGGCCGACCGTTATCCCGAACTGGAAAGCGGCTCCGCAAGAGAAACCGCCTTCCTGAAGGAAAACAAGGATAAGGCCGTCTTCCTCATGCAGATCGGCGGCAAGCTGCGCTCCGGCAAGCCCCATGACGGCAGAGCGCCCGACTACGACGACTGGACGCTGAACGGCGATATCCTCTACTGGAACGATGTGCTGCAGCGCTCCTTCGAGATCTCCTCCATGGGTATCCGTGTGGACGAAGCTGCCATGGCCCGTCAGCTGGAGCTTTCCGGCTGCCAAAGCCGCGCGGAGCTGCCGTTCCATAAGGCGCTTTTGGCAGGTGAGCTGCCGCTGACCATCGGCGGCGGTATCGGTCAGAGCCGCCTTTGCATGCTGATGATGGGCTGCGCCCATATCGGCGAGGTGCAGTGCTCCATTTGGGATGAGATGACCCGCACCACCTGTGAAAACGCCGGCATTATGCTGCTGTAAATAATATGATTAATTAAGAAAGAGAAGGAGAGAAGATCACCATGGATCTGATTTCTTGCAGAGAACTTCATAAAAACACCGCCCTGTATGCCGGTAAGACCGTTCAGGTCGGCGGCTGGATCAAAAACCTCCGCGCTTCCAAGAACTTCGGCTTCCTCGTGCTGAGCGACGGTACGTTCTTCGAACCCGTACAGATCGTTATCAACGACAGCATGGAAAACTTCACCGCCATTTCCAAGCTGAACATCGGCGCTGCCGTGATCGTTACCGGTACGCTGGTGGAAACGCCCGATGCCAAGCAGCCCTTTGAGGTGCAGGCAGAGACCGTCGAGGTCGAAGGCCCCTCCACCCCCGATTATCCCGTGCAGCCCAAGCGCCACACCATGGAATATCTGCGCACCATCACCCATCTGCGTCCCAGAACCAATACCTTCCAGGCCGTGTTCCGTATCCGCAGCCTCGCTGCCTATGCCATCCATAAGTTCTTCCAGGACCGTGATTTCGTCTATGTCCATACGCCTCTGATCACCGCATCCGACTGCGAAGGCGCAGGCGAAATGTTCCAGGTCACCACCATGGATCTCGGCAATCCCGCCAGAACCGAAGACGGCGAGATCGATTACACGCAGGACTTCTTCGGCAAGCACACCAGCCTGACCGTTTCCGGCCAGCTGAACGGCGAGACCTTCGCCCAGGCTTTCCGCAACATCTATACCTTCGGCCCTACCTTCCGCGCCGAAAACTCCAATACCACCCGCCATGCCGCGGAATTCTGGATGATCGAGCCCGAAATCGCCTTTGCCGATCTGAGCGACGATATGAAGCTGGCTGAGGATATGATCAAGTATATCATCTCCTACGTCATGGAGCATGCCCCCGAAGAAATGTCCTTCTTCAATAAGTTCGTGGATAAGGGTCTGCTGGAGCGCCTGCACCATGTTATGACCTCCGATTTTGGTCATATCACCTATACCGATGCCATCGAGATCCTGAAGAAGAACAACGAC
>JAFSHY010000015.1 GCA_017440065.1 Oscillospiraceae bacterium
CCCTCTCAGTCACCTTCGGTGACAGCTCCCCCAAAGGGGGAGCCAAGGAGACGACAAACGGAACGCCGGAGATTCTTCGCGCTGCTCCTCAGAATGACAGATCATTGGGATCAACATCGTCCCGCAAACAAAAAACGGCGGCAAAAAACCGCTCCGTCAAAAACGGAGCGGCTTTTCTGTTATTTCCCGTTATAGCGGTTGGCTGCGTGGGGAACATCGTGGGCGATGATATCCTCTGCCGCGGCAGCGGCGTTTTCCAGCGCGGGCTTCAGCAGCTTTTCCTCCGCGGAGGAGAAGGTGGAAAGCACCCAGTCGGCCAGATCGTATTCGGGATGCGGCTTGGCACCCACACCGATCTTGACCCGCGGGAAATTCTGGCTTTCCAGCTGCGCGATGATGCTCTTAAGACCGTTGTGGCCGCCGGCAGAGCCGTCGGCACGGACGCGGATGCGTCCGGGTTCCAAGGAGATATCGTCAAACAGCACCAGAATGCGCTCAGGCGGCAGCTTGTAGAACGCGCCGCAGAGCTTCACGGCATCACCGGAGAGATTCATATAGGTCTGCGGCTTCATCAGAACGACCTTCTTGCCGCCGCAGTTCACGATGGGCGAAACCAGCGCGCGGAATTTGAGACGGTTGATCTTCGTGCCGAGGGATTCGGCCAGCAGGTCAACGGCACGGAAGCCCACATTGTGGCGGGTGCGGTCGTATTCCTTGCCGGGATTGCCCAAGCCGACGATGAGATAATCGCAGCCGGAGGATCGAAACAGCATGGCTTAGAACAGGACGGAGAGGGACTCTTCCTCAAAGGTACGGCGGATGGCTTCTGCAAAGTACTCGGAAGCGGTGATCTGCTTGATCTTGGCGCAGTTCTTGGCGTTCTCGGGCAGGGGCATGGTGTCCAGGAAGACCAGTTCTTCGATGGCGCTGGCTTCGATGCGTTCCACAGCGGGGCCGGAGAGCAGACCGTGGGTGGCGCAGGCGAAGACGCGCTTGGCGCCGCCGATTTCCTTCAGAGCGTTGGCGGCATTGCACAGAGAGCCGGCAGTATCGACCATGTCGTCGAACAGGATGCAGTCGCGGCCGCGGACGTCACCGATGACGTTCATGACTTCGCACTGGTTGGCCTTCTGACGGCGCTTGTCCACGATGGCGAGGTTCATATGCAGCTTCTGAGCGAAGATACGGGCACGGGCAACGGAGCCGACGTCGGGAGAAACAACGACCATATCCTCGTGAACATCAGCGGGGAACTTGTCGTAGTAGTATTTGACGAAGAGGGGGTTGCCGCGCAGGTTGTCCAGGGGGATATCGAAGAAGCCCTGGATCTGGTCGGCGTGCAGATCCATGGTCAGAACGCGGTCAGCGCCGGCAGCGGTGATCATGTTGGCCACGAGCTTGGCGGAGATGGGGTCTCTGGACTTGGCCTTGCGGTCCTGACGGGCATAGCCAAAGTAGGGGATGACAGCAGTGATACGGCCTGCGGAAGCTCTGCGGCAGGCATCGATCATGATCAGCAGCTCCATCAGATTGTTGTTGACGGGCTTGCAGGTGGACTGGATGATGAAAACGTCGGCACCGCGGACGGTTTCCTTGATGGAGACGGAGACTTCGCCGTCAGCGAAAGTCTTTACTTCACTGTCGCCCAGTTCAAGGTTGAGCTGATGGCAGACCTGTTCGGCAAAATCGCGGCATGCGTTGGCGGCAAAAATCTTTACTTCCTTACCATGTGCAATCATCGTTCGTTACCTCTCTTATTTCTTTTCTTTAATTTTGTTTCTGGAAGCCCAGTCGTCTTTATTTATCTGGCGCGCTCTCGCGATGCTGAGCGCATCGGAGGGGACGTCATCTGTAATGGTGGAACCGGCTGCGATATACTCGCCTTTGCCCACGGTGACGGGAGCGATCAGGTTCGTATTGCAGCCGATGAAAGCGTCATCGCCGATGACGGTGCGGTGCTTTTTGGCACGGTCATAGTTGACCGTGACGGTGCCGCAGCCGAAGTTGATGCGCTTGCCCACATCGCTGTCGCCGATGTAGGTGAGATGAGAAACCTTGGTGCCGTCGCCCACAACGGAGTTTTTCACTTCCACAAAGTCGCCCAGCTTTACATCGCTGCCGATCCGGCAGTGGGGACGAAGATAGGCGAAGGGACCGACGGTGGTCTTGTCGCCCACAGAGGATTCGTAGATCTGCGAGGCATTGACGGTCACGCCATTGCCGATCACCGCCTGCTCCAGCAGGGCGTTGGGGCCGATCGTGCAGTTTTCGCCGATCACGGTGCCTTTCCGCAGGATCGTACCGGGCAGGATCTCCGTGCCGGCACCGATGCGTACGGTAGGATCGATATAGCAGTTGTCGTAGTCCCAGATCTCCACGCCGTTCGCGGCCAGACCGTAGAGGAACAGCCGCTTGAGGATGGGCTGCCAGTCGGCCAGCTCGTCGGCAGAGGTCACGGCAAAGAAGCCGTCTTCTTCGGTGCAGACATCGCCATGCTCCCGCAGGAATGCTCCGATGGAGAAGCTCTCATCCAAAGAGGCGGTCAGATAATCGGCAGAAACGGTGCAGACACCGGTGGGAGCGTCGGTCAGATCCTCTTCCGTGAGGATGGCATTGCCGGGAATATATACGGCAGGGCCGGTGATGATCAGAACTTCACCGTCTTCCTCTGCGAGAAAGGCGCTGAGCAGGTCAGCAGAGGGCTCGGTGACTGCGATGGCGTCGAGGTCGGCAGGCAGGCAGCTTTTGGCGGTCTCCAGCCAACGTTCGGGGCAGACCAGCAGGCAGCGGCGCAGACCGTGACCCTGCAGGGATGCGGTAAGCCAGCAGAGAAGAGGCGTGCCCATAATGCGCTGCAGCAGCAGCGGACGGGAAGCTCCGGTGCGGCCCGTATCGTCGGGGATCAAAAGGATGGCGGATTGTGCATTCATCCGTTCGCACTTCCTTTCAGGGGGTTCGGTTGTGGTGCCGTACACCTGCAAGACAAGTGCCGCGGAAATCAAAGCACGTCTGGAAGCCGCGATTCACGAGGACGACCCCAACTGCTTTGCGGTCATCACCATTGACCGCTCGTATACGTAAAAAGAACATCACTCCGATGAATCGCATAGATTACATCGGAGTGATTTTTTATGACGACAGAACTTCCCTATGACCGCGAAGCCGCGGTGTTTTACGCGCGAAAATGGGCATACGCCCGCAATCCGCGCTATTATAATTTCGATGATTTGGGCGGAGATTGCACGAATTTTGCCTCACAATGCATTTACGCAGGGTGCGGCGTGATGAATTTCACACCCACCTTCGGCTGGTATTACATCGACATCAATCAGCGCTCCCCTTCCTGGACGGGGGCGCGGTTTTTATCCGATTTTCTCCTTTCCAACACAGGGGTTGGGCCGTTTGCCGAAGAGGTTGAGCGCGAAGCCCTTCTTCCGGGGGACATTGTCCAGCTTGCGGATGACTCGGGTCGGCTGTATCAC
>JAFSHY010000115.1 GCA_017440065.1 Oscillospiraceae bacterium
CGGCCAGATCGTCATCGACGTTTCCATCAACTGGGACGAAAACAAGCCCAATGCCCGCGGCGGCCTCGGCGCCATCGCCGGCGATGCCAAGTTCGACGAAGTCGAGCCCATCGTTGCCGCTATCACCCCCGTTCCCGGCGGTGTCGGCTCCGTTACCACCAGCGTTCTGATGAAGCACGTTGTGGAAGCTGCCGAAAGAATCTGATCTGCTGTATCCTGCCCCATCCCGCGATTTCGCGGGATGGGGACGGTTCAGAATAAAACACAACCATCCTCTTGCATGACTGACGGAATACGCGGATGACCGCGGGGAAGTGTAAGAGTCTTCGCGGAGCGGGAAGAATTGTCCCCGCTTCGTATGCCGACCGTCTGGGCAATTCAGTTTTAGGGGCTGGATTGTCCTTTTTTACACCTGGCCAGCCCGGAAATGGAGGATTTCTTATGAAAAAAATCAGCAAACTCCCCGAAGCCAGCTTTCTGAAGCTGCTCTTCGCCTTTGTGTCCCTCGCCTTTATCATCGCGGGCTTCTTTATGCCCGACCGCAGCACGATGTTCTCCGGCCTTTGGAACATCCTGACCGGCACCTGCAAGATCTCCACCAACTACTTTGCCCTCGGCGGCTACGCGGCGACCTACCTCAATATGGGTCTGGTGGGCCTGTTCTGCACCGCTCTGTGCTTCCTGCCCGGCGCAAAGCCCAACCATGTCACCACGCTCGGCGTGCTGCTCACCGTTGGCTTCGCTTCCTGGGGCATCAACCCCCTCAACATGATCCCCACCATCCTCGGCGTGCTGCTCTACTGCATCGTCAAGAAGGAAAAGGCCGGCGCCATGGCCAATGCCATGATGTATTCCACCGGCATCGCACCCCTGATCTCCGATCTGCTGTTCCGCTATCCCGGTGTGGAATATGTGGGCTTCAACGGCCTCGGCCTGCTGCTGGCGCTGATCGTCGGCCTGGTCATCGGCTTCACGCTGCCTGCCGGCCTCGGCCATGCCCCCAATATCCACAAGGGCTATGACCATTATTCCGCTGCCGTTCCCATCGGTATGACCGCCTTCTTCCTCCGCGCCGTCCTGTATAATGTCATGCTCGGCTGGAAGCTGGCTGACGTCGGTCAGCTCAGCACCATGGGTGCGCTGGATGTGGCCTCCTGGCCTCTGACCAACATCTTCTGCATCATTCTCTTCGGTCTGTGCATCGTCTTTGCCATTCTGATGGGCTGCACCCCGAAGGATTATTGGAACCTCATGAAGGACAGCGGCCACGGCGTCTGCTTCTCCACCAAGTACGGCAATGCTCCCTTCCTCATGAACATGGGCGTCTTCGGCCTCATGATCGTGGCCTACTTTAACCTCGCCGGTGCCATCGACGGCGCCAATGTCTGGACGGGTATGACCTTCGGCATCGTCTTCTGCATGCTGGCTACCTGCAATTCCGGCTCTCATCCCGGCAATGTCTGGCCCATCATGGCGGGCTATATGATCGCTTCCTTCCTGTTCGCCGGCATCTTCAAGCTGCTGGGCGGCGAAAGCTACGGTCTGACCATCGGCAGCCAGTCCATCCTCATCGGCCTGTGCTATGCCAACGGTCTGAGCCCCGTCACCGGCAAGTACGGCATCGGCTGGGGCATGCTGGCCGCGGGTCTGCACTACCTGCTGGTCACGGCTGTGCCCGATATGCATGGCGGCTTCTGCCTCTATAACGGCGGATTCACCGCTGCTCTGATCTGCCTGCTCTTCGTGCCTCAGCTCGAAAAGTTCTGCAAGACCAAAGAGGAAAGAAAGGCCGCCAAGGCTGCTAAGTAAAAACGCGCAAAAGACCTCTGCAGACTCTGCAGAGGTCTTTTTCTGTACTTGCCACTTGTCCCGTTTTCCCGTATACTGAACAAAAGAGAACAAACAGGAGGAAACGGAAATGAAACTGATGATCGCATCGGATATCCACGGTTCGGCAAAATTCTGCCGCATGCTGCTGGAGCGCTTCGCGGAGGAACAGGCGGACCGCCTGCTTCTGCTGGGCGATATCCTCTACCACGGCCCGCGCAATGACCTGCCCGAGGAATATGCCCCCAAGCAGGTGATCCCCATGCTCAATGCGGTAAAGGAAAAGCTGCTCTGCGTCCGCGGCAACTGCGATACGGAGGTGGATCAGATGGTGCTGGATTTCCCCATCCTTTCGGACTATGCCGTTCTGCCGGTGGGCAGCCGCCTGCTCTATGCCACCCACGGCCATCACGGCAGCGAGCAGACGCCGCCGCCTCTCTGCAGCGGTGATATTCTGCTCTGCGGCCATACCCATGTGCCGAAATGTGCCGATCACGGCAGCTTTATCTATCTGAATCCCGGCTCCGTGTCCATCCCCAAGGAAGGCAGCTGCCGCGGCTATATGACGCTGGAAAACGGCACATTCCTTTGGAAAAATCTGGATAACGGCGAGGAATATCGAAGCATGCGTGTGGATTAAACCATATCGGTCGGGTATTGGCAAAAAACCTCCCTCATCAGAGGGAGCCATTGTATTGCAAATGGGATGGCGCTATGCAAGCAGCTGCTGCTCCAGTTCGGTAACGGTGGCGGCAATTTCGTCCGCGCCCGCGTCTTCCAGCTCTTCGCGGCTGCCGTAGCCGTACAGGACGCCGATGGAGGGCAGCCCGTTCTGCTTTGCACCTTCGATGTCATGCAGGCGGTCACCGACCATGACGGTGCGGCTGAGGTCGGCGGGAGGGCAGCGGCGCAGCGCCAGCGCGATCACATCGCCCTTGCGGCAAAGGGTCTCATCCATACTTGCGCCGGTGACGCAGGTAAAGTATTCGGCAAGGGAGAAATGGTCAAGGATGCGCTTTGCGAATTCCTCCGGCTTGGACGTGGCCAGCACCAGCGTTTTTCCCGCGGCACGCAGGCGGGAAAGCATGGCGCTGATCCCCTCGTAGACCTCGTTTTCAAAGATACCGCGGTCGCGGAAATATTCGCGGAACCAGGTCACGGCGATACGTCCTTCCTCTTCCGTCATGCCGTAGTATTTGACGAAGGAATCCACCAGCGGAGGGCCGATAAAGGGGTAAAGCTCCGGCAGCGGAGGAGGCGTGATGCCCGCCCTGCGCAGGGCATGGGCAACGGACGAGGTGATACCCAGCCCGGGATCGGTCAGCGTTCCGTCAAGATCAAAGAGGATCATATCATAGCGGCTCATGGCAAGCTCCCTTCGCTGTTTTTCTGCTATTGTAGCAGGAAACGGGGGAGGTTGCAAGCGGCTGCAGATACAGGAGGCAGAAGATGATCTATACCGAGCAGACGATGAAAGCCATGCGGCTTTGCTATCATGCCCACCACGGGCAGACCGACAAGGCGGGCGTTCCCTATGTGTTCCACCCCATCCATCTGGCGGAGCAGATGGAGGATGAGCTTACCACCGTGATCGCGCTGCTCCACGATGTCGTGGAAGATACCGAATACACGTTGGACGATCTGCGGGACATGGGGTTTAAAGCGGCGGTATTGGAGGCGCTGCGGCTGCTGACCCATGATCCTGCCGTGCCGTATTTGGACTATGTGGCGGCCATTCGGGAAAACCCGGCAGCACGGGCGGTCAAGCTGGCAGATCTTGCCCATAACAGCGATGTGACCCGTCTACCTCCGCAGCTGCGGGATCCGGAACGGGAAGAACGCTACCGGCAGGCAAGAAAGCTGCTGGAAGAATGAGGAAAACGCACTGTCGTTGACAGTGCGTTTTGCCTTTAATCGCAGTCCGGCATCCGATAACCGACGCCGACCTCGGTGAAGATGTATTCCGGCGGCGGCAATGAATATTATGAGAAAGGCGGCGGGATCCCGCCAAGGAACGGAAAAACCGGGAAGCTGTCTCTTCATGCGGACCTCCTTTTTGCATCGGGCAGCGCCTGCTGCCCATAATACCCCTTATTATCTTAGAAAATTTCCAAAGGAAAAGCAAGCTTGCGGAAAATCCTTAGCAATATCTTGACAGAAATGTTCAGAAAGAATTTACAGTTGCGGACTTGTTATTTTTCTCCGTTTTCGGTATCCTTTTATCAAAGGAACACGAAGCGAAGACCGAAATTTGCTTGCGGAAAAGGTGATACCATGATTACACTCCACGATATCAAACAGAACAGAGCTATCCAAACCTATATCAAGAAAGCCGATGCCTCGCTGGGGGAACTGGGCTTTACGGAGCATAGCTTTGCCCATGTGGGTATGGTGGCTGCCAACTGCCGCTATATTCTGGAAACGCTGGGCTATGAGCAGCGGACGGTGGAGCTGGCGGAAATCGCCGCGTGGCTCCATGACATCGGCAATCTGGTGAACCGCGTGGAGCATTCCCAGAGCGGCGCCGTGATGGCCTTCCGTCTGCTGGATCAGATGGGCATGGACCCCGAGGAAGTTGCGGAGATCGTCACCGCCATCGGCAACCATGATGAAGGCACGGGCAGACCCGTTTCTCCGCTGGCAGCGGCGCTGATCCTGGCGGATAAATCGGATGTCCGCCGCAGCCGTGTGCGGGAGCAGGAGGGCAAGGAGCTGGATATCCATGACCGCGTGAACTATTCCGTCCGCAAGGCGGAGCTGAAGATCAACGAGGCCAAAACGCTGATCAAGCTGAAGCTGACGGTGGATACCCGCTACGGCTCCGTGATGGACTATTTCGAGATCTTTATGGAACGGATGCTGCTGTGCCGTAAAGCGGCGGAGCGGCTGGGGCTGCAGTTTAAGCTGATGATCAACGAGCAGCAGCTGGTCTAAAAATAGCTTGATTCCCGCAGGGGAAGCGGTTATACTGGGGAAAGCAGCCGCGGAATACAGCGGCTGCCGAACATGCGCCTGCGGGCGCGTCAGGAGGAACCATCACCATGCAGAAACGGATCTTGTCCGTCCATGATATTTCCTGCCTCGGAAAATGCTCCAATACGGCGGCGCTGCCCATCCTGTCCGCCGCGGGACACGAATGTGTGATCCTGCCGACGGCGCTGCTTTCCACCCATACGGGCGGCTTTGTGGGCAATTCTTTTCTGGATCTGACCGGGGTGATGAAAAAGATCCTGCGGCACTGGGAAACGCTGCACATCCGCTTTGATGCGGTGTATACCGGCTATTTCGGCAGCGCGGAACAGCTCACCATCGTGCGGGATTATCTGAAGGAGAAGCAGCTGCTCCGCTTCATCGACCCTGTGCTGGGCGATTGCGGCGAGCTTTACAATATCTATACCGATGCGTATGTGGAAAAGATGCGGGAATATTGCCGCGGCGCCGATGTGCTGACGCCCAATATGACCGAGGCCGCCCTGCTGGCGGGAATGCCCTACAACGGTGACCGTTACGAAGAAAACGAGGTCGGAACGATCCTCGATGCCCTGTTCGCGCTGGATGTGCATCGGGTGGTGCTGACGGGCGTCCGCTTCGGCGAGGCAGAGATCGGCATCGTGATCGCGGAGCGGGAAAGCGGCCTCAAGGCTTGCCTTAAAACTCCCTATGCCGATACCTTTTTCCCCGGCACCGGCGATACCTTTGCCTCTGCCCTGTGCGCCAGACTGGTGGCGGGCGATGCCTTCGCCGATGCGGCAAAGACAGCGCTGGACTTTACCTACCGCAGCATTCAGGCCACGATCCCCACGGAGATCCGCTACGGCCTCTGCTTTGAGGAGGAGCTTTCCTCTCTGCGGTAACACTGCGATGAAACCCCGAAGACGGCAGGTCTTCGGGGTTTGCTTTTTGCGGGAATTGTGCTATGATACAGGCAGAAAGAAAACGGAGGGATCCGATATGATCGATCTTCAGATCAGAAAAGAGCAGCTGGAACATAACATCGCGCTGGCGAGGGAACAGGGCATCGTCCTGCCCAATCTGGCCCAGATCCGCACCCCGGATCTGATCCCGCAGGCGCTGCGGAAGCAGCCGATGTTCGGCATGGGCTGGTATGAAATGGAACAGGCAGGCTTTGCGGCTCCGCGGTTTGAGGAGATTGCGCCGGAGGTTTCCGGTGTGCCGTGCCGCATTCTTGCGCTGCGCGGTGATGCCCGCGAAGGCGCGGAATTCGGCTGCCGTCTGGCGGGCTTCGTGACGGGGCAGGGAACGCTGACCGACGCGGTGGATCCCGATACCGACCTGCGTGCCGCTCTTTGGCATTATAATATCACGGGTTGGGCGCTCTGCGACCTCTTTGAAACGCAGAAGCGGACGGGCGACCGCCTGTTCGGCGTCTGCCTCGGCACTGCGGAAGGCGGCCTTTCCGCTGCCGGTGATCTGATCAAGACGCGGTATCCGCGGGCAAAGCTGGCGGTGGGCGGTGAAACGCTGCCTGCGGTCTGCAATGTGCGCAATTTGGATGTCCGCTGCAGCGGCAGCGACCCCATCGGCTGCTGCGCCGCCGTGGCAACGTATTTTGAACTGGATGAACATGATGTGCTGCTGACGGTGCTGCCCGAAACGGCTTCCGCCGCGTGCTGCGAAGCGAAGGAGCTGACCTATCCGGAGCGCAAGGCGCTCTTTGCCTCCCTGCAGCTGCCGGAGGAACGCCGGAGCGAAGCCTTCTGGGCAGAACTCTACGATCAGGTCATCGGGCTGGATATCCGCATCAATGAATTTAACGATGCCGTATAACAAAGAAAAGGCTTCCAAAACGGAAGCCTTTTCTTTGTTTAAACCGGAGATTCTTTGTCGGTACTTTCTAAATAGGCATTTTCTGCGTTAAGTTGAGCGGCTAAAAGGATACATTTTGCAGCATGGGAGTCATTGTGGTCTAAGGCAATGATGGCATCGGTAATGGCGTTGAACAAAATGGTATAGAAGACAGGTAAATGTTCCATCCTCAACCTCCAAGTGCAATACAAACGTAATACATTTATAATACATATACGCAAAACAAATTGCAATACAATAATCATGCAAATTGTATTGTGAGGAGATCGTGCGTATGAGCAAATTCAGAATTCCCAGCAATCCTCCCACGACGAATAAGAGCATTCGCTTTCCCAATGATATTATTGAGCAGATCGAGGATGCGATCCGTGGAACAGACTGCACCTTTTCGGCTTTCGTGGTGGAGGCTGTGCGTGTTGCTCTGATGGATCTTCAGGAAGCGGAAGAAGAAGTATAGTAAAATATAATAAGAATGATTCTTAAAATTGTATATTTTGCCAATTGCTTTTGGAAACGATTTCCTGTATGATTAGACCATCGGAAGAATAAAATACCTACAGTAAATGAAGGGAGATTATACCATGACTCTGAAGGGTTCCAAGACTGAGGCCAACCTGCTGGCCGCGTTCGCCGGCGAAAGCCAGGCCAGAAACAAGTATTCCTATTTTGCAAGCAAGGCCAAGAAGGAAGGCTATGAGCAGATCGCTGCCCTCTTCCAGAAGACCGCCGACAACGAAAAAGAGCATGCCAAGATGTGGTTCAAGGAGCTGGGTCTGCTGGGCGACACCGCTGAAAACCTGAAGTCCGCCGCGGAAGGCGAAAACTACGAGTGGACCGATATGTATGCCACCTTCGCAGAGGAGGCAGAAGCAGAAGGCTTCACCGAGATCGCTGCCAAGTTCCGCATGGTCGCTGCCATCGAAAAGAGCCACGAAGAGCGCTATCTGGCGCTGCTGAAGAATGTGGAGACCAAGAAGGTCTTCGAAAAGTGCGATGCCATCATGTGGGAATGCCGCAACTGCGGTCATCTCGTGGTCGGCACCGAGGCTCCCGAAGTCTGCCCCGTCTGCGCCCATCCGCAGAGCTACTTCGAAGTCCACGCTGAAAACTATTGATCCGCAATTGATCGGAGGCATCGGGAAACCGATGCCTCCGTTTTTTGTATAAATGAAAACCACGCGTTAGACGCGCGGTTCAAAAGAGCCTATGGCGATGAACAGAATACAACCTGACGATCAGAACGGAGGAAGATAAGAAAAGCAGGAAGTGAAAAGCCTCCCTTGTGTAAAGGGAGGTGTCAGCCGAACAGGCTGACGGAGGGATTGGTGGGAAAGATTATAATATCGTACTGTACCGGCTACTATAGTTGTCCCAAACAACCCCTCAGTCAAAAATCAAAGATTTTTGCCGGCTCCCCTTACACAGGGGAGCCTTTATGCAGCGGGTGAATTATACTATCAAGTGCAACACTTTAGAAAAATAAAGGAAGTTCATACAGA
>JAFSHY010000116.1 GCA_017440065.1 Oscillospiraceae bacterium
GCCGTCCTTGATGGTCATGGTCTCACTGCGGCCGAAGAACACGGAACGCAGGTGGCCGTCGGTGTTCATGGAGGTGAAGTTGCCGGGTTCGTCAACATAGCGGCCGAACTGTGCATGGACGGGGCCGGGATGACGGTAGTCGCCTTCGTTGGTGTAGTCGGGGATCATCTTTCTCATGATGTCCAGCAGGTCGTGCTGCAGGAACTCGAGGTCGAAGGTGTCGAAGTCATGAGAGCATTCCTGAACCATAACGGAGCAGGTGGTGTGGTGGGAAACGATGGCGACAGTGCCGTTCTTCACGCCGGACTCAGCAACGATGTTCATAACGTCGGTGGAGATGTCGTGGAAGGTGGGGACCCAGCCGCGGGACTGCAGTTCGATTTCCTTCTGGAAAACTTTGAATTCCATAATATAATTCCTCCAAAAATATTATTTTTTGTTTGCTTACTTATTATGCCGTGCATCCCATGCTTCACGGACAGCACGGATCATTTCGTCGACCATGGCATTTCTGGCTTCTCTGGTGGGCAGAGCAACGATGCCGCTGGAAGTACCGGTAGCTTCTGCACCGGCGTAGATGTTGCGGTAAACGTCGTCGTAGCACTTGATGCCGGCGCCCTGCAGCACGAGGATGTCGGGGTTGACGTCCTTGACGGCGTGGATGGAGGCTTCAACGTACTCGATGTCGCTGGCCTTGCCGGTGCCGATCAGCTCGGTGGGCTCGGCAACGATGATGTTGGGGTTCAGATGCGCAATGGCAGAAGCTTCCGCAATGGAGTCGGCACAGACGATGGTGGCAAGACCGACTTCGTCAGCGCGCTGGATGCGGGCCTTCAGCTCGGCAATGGTGACCTGCTTTTCCACGTGGTTCAGCATAACGCCTTCTGCGCCGGCAGCCTTCAGGGATTCGGGCAGAATGTCGGCAAGACCGCGGCCGGGAGTCAGAGCGTCCATATGGGGAGCGAAAACATGGATGCGCTTGGTGGCTTCCTTGACACGGCGGATGTCGACGATGGGAGTGGTGAAAATGATGTCCACATCGTACTTTTCGGCAGCGGCATCAATAGCAAGAGCCAGATCCAGAATGTCGTCACCGTAGAGGTAGGACTTGGGGCCGATTTCAAAGAAAGGTGCTTTGATCGTGCAGTTCGGATACATATGGTTCCCTCCTGTTGACGGAATGGTTTTGTACTTTTTCATTATAAAATGCAGAAAAAGAAAAGTCAATGATATTATCGATGTAATTGCTATTGATTTTCGAAAGGCAAAAATATATAATGAATTTAAGGGGAAAAACCCGACAAAACGGACGAAACGAAAATATTATTTTCTATTAGGAGGACGTATGAAAAAAGAAGCTCTGGAAATGGCAAAGAAGGCCTATCAGATCGAAGCAGAATGCATTCAGGAAATGCTGGAATATTTTGATGACGAAGCGTTCGGCAAGGCAGTGGAAGCTCTGGCAAAGGCTCCCCGCATCGGCGCTGCCGGCTGCGGCCATTCCGGCATCATCTGCCAGCACTTCGCCCATCTGATGTGCTGCATCGAGCGCCCCGCCCGCTTTATCTCTCCCGCGGAAGCAGTTCACGGTGCCACCGGTTTCCTGCAGGAAGGCGACGTGATGCTGTTTGCCTCCCGCGGCGGCAAGACCAAGGAACTGCTGCCCATCGTGGATATCTGCAAGGCAAAGGGCGTTACCATCATCACCGTCACCGAAAATATGGAATCTCCTCTGGCCAAGAGCGCCGATATCGTGCTGAAGCAGCATGTCAACCGTGAGACCGACAAGTACAATGCGCAGGGTACCACCAGCACCACCGCGCTCTGCATGATCTTCCATGCGCTGCAGACCGCTCTGATCGAAGAGACCGATTATAAGAATGAGCAGTTCGCGCTGATCCATCCGGGCGGAGCAGTCGGTGAGCGTCTGAACAAAAAGTAAGGAGCTTTGGGAGGAACGCGCCATGGCCAGCGGTAAACTGAAAATTGACGCGAGACGACAAAAGATCCTGCAGATCCTGAGCAGAGACGGACAGGTGCGGGTGGCAGAGCTGAGCAAGCTGCTGGATGCCACGCCGGTCACCATCCGCAACGATCTGGACGCGCTGGAAAAGGACGGCTTTCTGGAACGGATCCAGGGCGGCGCCGTGCAGTCTGTGGGCAATGCCTATCAAATGGATTTCCTGCAGCGCAGGCAGCAGAACGGCGCGGTTAAGAAGCGTCTGGCTGCGGCCGTGACGGAGATGATCCGTGACGGCGATACCATTCTGCTCAATTCCGGTACCACCACGTACTATGTCGCGGTGGAGCTGAAGAAGCGGAAAAACCTGAATATCGTCACCAATTCCATCAGCGCCGCCGCCGAACTGGGCGACCATCCCACCTTCCGCGTGATCCTGCTGGGCGGTGACATCAATGCCCAGTATTCCTTCACCCACGGGTCGGACGCGCAGGCGCAGCTGCGGAATTACCGCGCGGATTACTGTATCCTCTCCGTGGACGGTATCAGCTCCGAGACGGGCGTTACCACTTACCATGCGGAGGAAGCGGTGATGGATCGGCTGATGATCGAACGGGCTGCCTGCACCATCGTAGCGGCGGAGAGCCGCAAGCTGGGCAGAGAGGGATTCTCCCATGTCTGCGAGGCTTCGGAGATCGACTGGCTGGTTACAGATGCCGCTCTGGAGCAAACAGCAGCGGAAGAACTGCAGAAAAAGAATATCCGCATCAGGATCACCAAATGACGCAAATAGCCTGCTGCATATGCAGCAGGCTATTTGCGATTCAGATCCCGGCTCTGCGGTAGATCTCCTTCATGCGCTGTGTGCCGTCGGCACGCAGCTTTTCTTCGTCCATGGTCAGGATCCGGCGGTCACGCATGACCAGCTTGCCGTCAATGATGGAATCCGTCACGTCCGAGGCACGGACGCCCTCCACAAGCACGTTAACGAGGCTGGCGGTGGGCAGGATGTGAGGCTGCTCTACGTCCAGCAGGATCAGATCCGCAAGGTAACCTTCCCGTACCTTGCCCGCTTCCCGTTCCAATCCTGCGCAATGAGCGCCGCCGCAGACCAGCATATCCAGCAGGGTGCGGATGGGCAGGATCACAGGGTCAAAGATCGGAAGTCCCTGCACTGCCTGAATGGAGAAGCGCAGCAGACGCAGCTCCTCAAAGAGATCCATATTGCAGCCGGAACCGCCGTCGCTGCCGATGCCGATCTTCAGCCCTGCATGGAGCAGGCGGGGTGTTTTGGGAATGCCGTGGTTGCCGAGATTTGCCCGTGGACAATGGCAGATCCTCACGTGCTTTTCTGCCAGCAGGTCGATCTCCTGCTCGGAGAGGGAAACGCAGTGGGCTGCCACCAGCCGGTCATTGACGAGGGAAAACCGATCCAGCACCTCCGCGGGGCGGAGCTGATAGTGCTGCAGGCAGTAGCTGACCTCGTCGCGGTGTTCTGCCAGATGGGCATGAACAAAAGTGTTGTGGGCACGGGAACGATCGGCGATCATCTCCAGCAGCGCGGGACTGCAGCTCATCACCTGCCGCATGGCGTAGAAGACGCCGATGCGGCCGTCGCCCATGCCGTTGCAGTCGCGGTAGAAGGCCTCTGTGCGGTCGATGCATTCCTGCGCGGTCTCTTTCCAGTGGGGCGGGATAAAGCCGCCCTGATCCATGGTGGAGCGGGCCAGCCTTGCGCGGATGCCCGATTCCAGCGCGGCCTGCGCCACCGCGTGCATATGGCTGCTGCCGGATTCCACGGTGGTGGTGATGCCGGACTTAATCTGCTGCAGCATGGAGAGCTGACCGGAAAGATGGCAATCCTCCTCATTGAGTCCGCTCTCAAAGGGAACGAGGATCCTGGTCCATACCATGGGATATTCATCCGCCAGCTTGCCGCGCAGCATATACTGGCAGGCATGGGTGTGGCCGTCCACAAGGCCGGGCATCAGCAGCTTGCCTTCGCCCCGAAGCGTCTGCGGCGCGGTGTAGGGGCATTCCGCGTCGGCGCCGAGGGCTTCGATGCGGTTGCCGCGGATGGCCGCGTAGCGGTTCTCTTCGATGGTGTATTCCGGTGTCAGGATCCGGACATTGCGGATCAGAAGATCACATTGCTTCATGCTGTATGCACGCTCCTTTGGCATCGCAGACCACAGCTGCCGCCCTTTTTCTGCAATCAGTATACTTCATTGTTTCGGAATTTGTCAATTGATGATTAAAATGAAGAAATCTGCTCCCAAATTCCTGATATCTGATCTTTTGCGGCATTTTTCGCCGGTATCTACTTGTATTTGGGAAAGGTTTCATTTACAATAGGATCAAGGTTTGTTTCTGCAGACCAATATAATGACAGGAGAGAGATACGGTTATGGACAAGTTCTTCAAGATTTCCGAACGCGGTTCCAATGTTAGAACAGAAATCATCGCTGGCTTAACCACCTTCTTCGCGATGGCGTATATCGTCATCACCAACCCCAATCAGATCACCAGTTTCTCCACAGATGGCGCTCTGGGTCAGATTTGGAATGCCGTCTATGTGGCTTCCATTCTGGTTGCCGTCATCGGAACGCTTCTGATGGCGCTCTACGCAAAGATGCCCTTTGCGCAGGCCTGCGGCATGGGCCTCAATTCCTTCTTCTTCGTAAGCTTCATTCTCCCTGCGCTGGTCTCCGGCGGCGATCTGATTGCCGGCTATCAGTCCGGTCTGGTCATCATTCTGGTGTCCGGCATTGTGTTCCTGATTTTCTCCATCACCGGTCTGCGCTCCAAGGTGGCAAAGGCTCTGCCTGACTGCCTGAAGAAAGCAATTCCTGCCGGTATCGGTCTGTTTATTGCCTTCATCGGCTTCCAGAATGTCGGCATTATTCAGGCAAACCAGTACACGCTGGTCCAGTTCAATGATTTCCACGGCGCCATTGCCAACGGTGAGTTTGTCTCTGCTTCGCTGCCTGCTCTGCTGGCGCTGATCGGTCTCATCGTGATCGCAATTCTGGAGAAGGCAAAGGTCAAGGGTGCGGTTCTGATCAGCATCGTTGGCATTACCGTTGTTTACTATATTGCTACCGGCACCGTTCCTTCCTTCGATATGAGCCAGGTCGGTCAGGCCTTTAAGGATTTTGGCACCATTGGTATCACCGGCGTGTTCCAGGCTTCCGCATGGAAGGATGCCTTCACCGGTCCTGTCATCGGCGGTGTGTTCTCTGCCATTATGCTGGTCATCACCTTCTGCCTGGTCGATATGTTCGATACCATCGGCACGCTGTACGGCGCTGCCTCTCAGGCCAACCTGCTGGATGAAAACGGCGACCCCGTCGATGTGGACAAGTGCATGACCTGCGATTCCGTGGCTACCGTGGCCGGCGCCGTTCTGGGCACCTCCACCTGCACCACCTTTGTGGAATCCGCTGCCGGTGTTGGCGCCGGTGGCCGTACCGGTCTTGCCAGCATTGTTACCTCCGCCTGCTTCCTGCTCTGCCTGTTCCTCACTCCTCTGGCAAAACTGGTTCCCTCCTGCGCCACTGCTCCCGCTCTCATCTATGTGGGCGTTCTGATGCTTAAGGGCTTCGCCAAGGTCGATATGAACGACGTTCGTTCTGCCGTTCCCGCATTCCTCGCTCTGATCATGATGCCCCTGACCTATTCCATCTCCAACGGCATCGGCATCGGCTGCATTGCTTATACGCTGATCACCCTCTGCACCGGCAAGTATAAGAAGAACGACATCGCTGTTACTGTGATCGCCGTTCTCTTCATCCTGCGCTTCTGCATGATCACCATGTAATCGTTCCGATCGAAAGAACCCTCCCCGGAGGGTTCTTTTTTATTTGCGGGGGCGGACGCGGAGGTACCGCGGCAACGGTTTCAAAGGCGGAAAAGTGCCGCAGCGTATGCACGGATCACATCGGCGGTGATCCTGCAGCGCCACCGGAATAAAAGATGCCCTCCGGTCGGTACAGACCGGAGGGCTTGTTTTATTTGCTTGCCGGGATCACTTCAGCCGGTCAGGCCTTGCGGGCGAAGGCGTAGGTGGAGGATTTGCCGTTCTTGGCGGTCAGAGCATGGTCGCCTTCACCGAAAACGATCGCATCGGCATCCTTGTAAGAGTTGTAGTTGCCCTTCAGGCAGGCGATGACGGCCTGCTGGGTGGCTTCGTCTACTTCTTCCGAGAACCAGAGCATACCGGAGTTGGATTCTCTGATGTACACGGCGGTGATCTTGCCGGAAACAGAGGCGATCTCAACGGAGGTCTGCTTTTTGATGTCGGTCGTTTCAAGGAACTCAACGGCGCCGGTAGCCTTGTCGATCAGCACGACGCAGACACCGGAAGCCTTACCGGATTCGAGGTTCAACTCAAAAGGCTTCTCCTCAACGGCGGGTTCTTCGACCACGGACTCTTCGACCTCGGGTTCAACCACGGGCTCTTCGACCTCGGGTTCAACCACGGGCTCTTCGACCTCGGGTTCAACCACGAGTTCTTCGACCACGGGTTCGACCACGGGTTCTTCGACCTCGGGCTCGACCACGGGCTCTTCAACAACGGGCTCTTCGACCACAGGTTCTTCAGCCTCGGGAGCCTCTGCGGCGGGAACATCGGTCTCGGGGATGACGGCTGCGGCACCGTCTGCGCTGAAGGTGTAGGTGGCGAACTTGTTGTTCTTATACTCCAGCTCATGATCGCCGGTACCGAAAACAAAGGCATTGTGACCCTTATAGGAGGGGTTGTTGGCCTTCAGGCAATCGATGACGGCCTGCTGGGTGGCTTCGTCCACTTCCTCGGCGGTCCAGAACAGACCGGAGGTGGACTGCTTGATGAACACAGCGGAGATCTTGCCTTCTTCGGAGGGGATCTCGAAGGAGGTTTCGTTCTCGATGTCGATCTTATAGAGGAATTCGACGGCGCCGGTAGCGGGATCGATCAGCATGAAGCTGATGTTGGAAGCCTGACCGGGCTGGAAGCTGACAACGGGAGGAACATCGGGAGTTTCTTCCACGGGGTAATCAACTTCGGGAACGGGGAAGTCCTTGGGATTGCCGCCCTCGGGATACAGTGTTGCGGAATTGTTGGTGTTGACGATGTATTCACCGGCTACAGTCTGCTTTTCGGTCAGCTGCAGCTTGTAGGTCAGCTTGAGTTCCTGACCCTTCATGATATCCACGCAGAAGGTCCAGACGAACTTTTCGGTGGTCTCACCGTCGCCGTAGTAGTAATCCAGCAGGAAAGCGGGTTCGGCAGCGCCGGGAGCGGTGAAGGAGAAGGAACCGGTGGCGCCTTCCTTGGTGGTGACCTTGGCAGCGGTGTAAGCTTCGCCGTCGAGAGTCAGAATCAGGTTGGCAGCGTCTTCGATGAACTCAAAGTTGCCGTTGTCGTTCTTGCCGATGAAGTCTTCCACATAGGAGCCGGCGGGGATGACGACCATGACATCCTTGATGATGGGCTCGAAGAAGTTTTCATCCAGAACAGTGGTGGCGGAAACAAAGTTGCCTGCCTCGTCACGGGTGTAATCCCAAACGGTGGGGGCTTCCGCCTGACCGCCCAGTCTGGCCAGATAGTTCATGAAGCTGTGGCCCAGCTGGATGGTGGAGGTACCGGTGTAGCCAGCGCCCTGCGTGATGTACTCGGAGCCGTTCTGATAATTGGGGCTTTCGCTGCAGATTGCATAGCAGTGGTAGCCTGCGTTGACCATGTAAGCGTAAACTCTGGCGGCTTCATACTGGGCGCGCTCGTAGTTCAGGGCGTTCTGGGGGTTGGCACCGGAGCCGATGGCTGCGGGGGTCTTGGTCAGGAAGTTCTCCGCGGTGGGAACGGGGTTCACGATACCGTTGCCGAAGCGGCTGCCTTCAAGACCCAGTGCTCTCAGATCCTTGCCGTTGTTGGCATACCAGGTTGCATAGGCATTGACATCGTTTTTGTCAAACAGAGGAGAGTACACATAGGCGTTCTGGTCTGCCTGTACCCACTTGCAGACATCTGCCCAGTAAGCATCCCAGCTGTTGTTGTAACGGGCGGGGATCATGTACAGGGAGGTGTGGCCGCCACGCTGGGACTGCCACAGATAATGACCCCAGTAGTAGGTATCGTTTACCTTGTTGACGATGGTGGACTGATCACCGTAGGCATCGTCGAACCAGTAGGTACGGCCGGTGGCCATCACGAAGACATACTTGTTTTCGAAATCTACGGCGGTGTCATTATCCAGCATTCTCTTGGCTTCCACCAGCTGGCTGTGCAGGTTGGTGGTGCCGACGGGCAGGGAATTGATGTAAGCGAACTTCTCTTCGATCAGCGCTGCGTAGGTGGCAGGATCAAGCTCGGTCAGCTCCATGATGACTTCCTGGCCGCGTTCCAGCGCGATCAGGCCGAGCTTGACGGAGGTCTTGCCGGCTTCCATCAGAGGCTTAAAGAGGTTGATGGCGGAATCCACAGTCTCGCGGTTTGCCTGCATGCTGCCGCCCAGGATCAGAACGACATCAATGCTTTCGTCAGCCGCGGTGGAGATGCTCAGGGTAACATCGGTCTGATCGTTTTCGTCCAGTTCCTCAGCGGTCTTGTCGATGGTGGTTTCCTTGTCGACAGGATTGGGGCTGGTGCCGGGGATCTCGGGTACGGTGGGAACGGGTTTCTCGGCTTCCACATCGGGAACCTCGATCTCGTTCGTCTGCCGATCGCCGTTTTTGTCGGTATAGGTCAGGTCGGTGTTGCCGTTGGCAGGCAGCTCCACTTCGTAAACGAAGCCGTTTTCAGCGGTATCGACTGTGACTTCGTACTTGAGAGAGTAGGTATCGGCACGGAGCATGGCGCCGTCCTTGACGTACCAGGTTAGCTTGTAGATGTCGCCGGAGGTGTTGCCGGTCACATCGTCGCCGCCTGCTGCGTAATCGGCAGCTTCGACCTTCTCGACCGTAACGGGAACTTCCTGTGCGGTGGGACGGTCTTCGACGTTTTCAATCTTCCAGCCGTCCTGTGCGGACCAGATGACCTCACCGGTGGTGTTGTCAACGATCTTCAGGGTAGCGGCATCCAGATTGACCCACTTGGACATATAGTCGGTCACAACGACATCGTTGAAGGGCGCGATGGAAAGCTCGGTCAGCGTATCCTGCAGCGCGTCGGTCAGCGTGGTGATGCTGTCGGACTTGACATAGTAGATGTTGTCGGTTTCGGACTTTGCGGCGGCATCGGGCATCCAGGTGGCGCGGCCGTCATTCTGATATCTGACCAGATACAAACGTTCGACCAGCGTGTTTTCTGCCAGCGCAAAGACGGAGTTGTAGGTGCGGTTCCAGACATCGGGATACTTGTCGTAGGCGCTGCCCTTCATTGCGATGAGGAAGGAGAAGCTGGTTGCAGCGGCAGTGTGCTCCTCATCGTACTTCAGGAAGGCGCGTTCTGCTTCGGAAATGGGATAGGTCTTGTTGTAGAGATCCATGCCGGAATAAGCGAACACAGTTTCCCAAATGTAGGTAACAGCGGCATTGAGCTGTTCCTCGGTAGCGTTTGCCTTTGCTTCTTCCAAAGTGGAATAGCCGGTAGCTGCGGAAAGCGCTTCCGTCAGCAGATCTGCATCGGTATAGTTGAAGGCATAGTTTCTGACATTGGCGGCGCTGGTGGCAACGTCTGCCCACTTGCTGTAATCTCTGCGGGTCTCGTCGGTGTTGATGCCGCCGTCGGTGATGTAGACCACGACCGCGTCATGGAGTTCCGTGCTGTGGTTGCGGATGTATTCATCCACACCGGTGAAGCCGGCTTCGCAGTTGGTGGAGGAAACACCGCGCAGCAGGTTGCCGGGCAGCTCGCCGAGGGCGGCTGCAAGATCGGCAGCATCATCGATCTGGACGAGGACTTCGTTGTCGCCCATACCGAAGGCCATCAGAGTCAGCTTGGTGCTGCCGCTGCCGTTCAGAACGGCTTCGCCGATGGCATTGATGGCTTCCTTCATGGCGGGCCATTCCTTGTCGCCGGAGTAGGAGCCGTCGACCATCAGAATGACTTCGTCGTGGAGGGTGTAGCCGTCCTGGCCGGGAACGCTGACGGAGATCTCATAGCGGTCATCCTCGCGGTCCAGCAGTTCGGAGGTCTTGTTGCCCATTTCCATGGGTTCGGGTTCGGGGAGAGGAGGCAGGGGGATGTCCATGGCGCTCAGATCCAGGGACGCTTCGGCGTAGACCTTGGTGGGGCCCATGTTCACGTCGACCAGATTCTGAGAAACCTCACGGCTGGTGGCAATGCCGTCGCCGTTGGTATCGGCGGGTCTGGGAGCATAGAAGTAAACGCCCAAGGGCAGAACCTGCGTGCCTTCCACAACGGCCGTGACGGTGTCGCTGCGGCCTGCATCGACGGTCAGCGCGTAGGTCTCCTGACCCAGCACAACAGGGATCTCCTGAACGGCAGTGCCGTTGATGAGAACCTTGATCTTGATGTCATCTTCATAGCCGCTGCCGCTGTTGTTCAGCTCCATGTTCAGATTGACGCGGACGTTGTTGTCGTCGATCAGAACGGGTTCGCCGTTCAGCTCCAGCTTGGTGATGACGATCTGTGCCTTTTCGGCATAGGTGGCTTCCTGTGCCAGCAGGTATTCGACCAGAGAATCAATGCGGGTACCGACCTCTTTGTAGGTCTCAAACACTCTCTTGCCGGCAACATTCAGACCGGATTCGGCGCTGGTGTCATGGAGGGGATAGCCCCACTGCAGGTTGTCGGAAACCTTATAAGACTTCTGGTACAGGAAGTCCCCGGCGGTCTTGCCGTTGGCGGAAGCCCAGATCGCGGCCTGCACGGCAGCCAGAGCCTCGTTGCGGGTCAGCTCTGCGGCATACGCGTAGCCGTTTTCGGCCAGATCGGCCTTCATGGCTTCCAGAGAAACATAGGGATAAGCGTTGGTAACGATGGCACGGATCTTGGCAGCCTGTTCTTCGTTGTAGTATTCGCTGTCTTCCAGATTCATGCGCTTGTAGTAGGTGCCGTCCGCGATTATGGTTTCCACGTCGCAGCAGTAAGCAACCTCATAGTTGCTCGTCATAGGATCGTAGATCCCGCTGGGAGACCAGGTGGTGCCGTTATGCTCGACCGTGTCGATCACAACGAAGGTCTGAGGACCTTCACCATCGCCCAGGAAGTGGCCGCTGAATTCGTAGCCGTGGACGGGCTGTCTGAACAGAGACATAAAGGTGTAGCCCTCGGTACCGGCGGTGACATCGACGGACACTTCATCACCGTACCAGGTGTTGCCGTTGATCGTCTCTGCCGCGAGGACAGTTGTGCAGAATAAGCCTCCGCACATGACCAGCGCCAGAATCAGGGCGCAAAGTCGCTTTACAGTATTTGCCATTATTTCGTTCTCCTTTCTGCAAACAAAAGGCAAAATCGAAACACCGGCGACCGGGCTGCCATAGCCTTGCGGCCTTAGACCCCATAGTTTTGCGTCCTGTCCTTTCGGGCAGTTTGCCTTTGACATGTATTTCTGCGTTGGATAGAGCAGGAATGCTTCCTGCGGCCTGTCCTTACCGCGCGGATCTCCGGGGAGGGAAAAAGGCGCAGCAAAACAGAAGGAATGCCCGCACATTCGCTTTGAAGTTCAGTATACCCTGTTTCTGTTACGAAACGTGTTACATTTTGCGGAATGTTATTCAAAAGATACCGTGTGCGTAACTTATGGTAATCTGTGACAAAAAGAAAAAGCGGCAGATACTGCCGCTTTTTCGGAATGACGGTATTAAGAACGGGTGCTGGGCATCAGAGGCTGCACAAAGAAATCCACATAGACAGGTGCGTGGGGATATTTCTTTTCAAAGGCGGAAATGAACCGCCGGCATACCTTGCAGCTGTTCTCGTAGTTGGCGGAAGGAAGCATCACAAGGAACTGCGAGGCGCTGCATCGGGTGATCACATCCCCCTTCCGCAGGGAACGGCCGAGATGCTGCTCCAGATTATCCATGGCAAGGGAGAGACTTCTTTCCGATACATCCCGCCGGGAGAGCGGCTTCAGTGTCAGCAGCGCGATGTGGATCACCTGCCCGCTGCGTACCACAACTCTGGCCTGCGCCTGATAGACCATGCGGAAGAAATCGTAATCACAGATCAGCGCGCTGCGGATCTCGTCCTGCTCGGAAAGCCGGGCGATCGCGTCTTCGGGGGAGATCACGCTGCCGCGGGTATCCGTCTGCAGCGCTTCGCGGTAAAGGGCTCTGCTTTCCTGATCCGGCATGACACCGAAGGCGGTCAGCAGCAGCTTGCTCATTTCCTCGTATACCTGCATGACCTCCTGCCGTCTGCCCTCTGCCAGAAGGGCTCGCATCAGGTGCTGGTAGAAGGTTTCGTTATAGGGGTCAAATTCCAGCGCTTTCCGGCAGATCGTGATATCTTCTTCATACCGCTTCTGCTCCTCCAAAAGGGGGATCACACGGTCCACGATGGCGGTAAACACATTCTGATAATAGGCCTGCACGGGCATGACCCAAAGCTCGGAGGACTGCATCGGCAGGAACTTGCCTTCATACAGCTCCAACGCGGCCAGACCTGCCTCCAGATCGTCGCTGCTGCCGGAAAGGGATACCGCCAGACGGTCGAATTCGTCCGTATCCACGACGGTTTCCACTTCGGGATTCCAAAGATAGCCGCCGTTTTTGGAGATCAGCAGCTGCACGGAGGGATCGTCTACCAGCTCGCTGAGCATCTGACGCGCCCTGTGGATGGCGGTACGCATGGCGCTGGAGGGATTGCCGTTCTTTTCGGACTTCCAGATGACGGCGCTCAGTTCCTCCGCGGATACAAATTCGCCGCGGTGACACACCAGATAGGCCAGCATGTTCCAAAGAAGCTTGGAGCGGCTTTCGCTGCAGCTGATCGTTCTGCCTGCATAGCTTAGAGAAAATGTGCCGAACATCTGCACATGAAGTGTTTCTGCATTCATGCTGCGTACCTCCTTCCCGACGGTTTCCGATAGCGGACAGAGCATCAGAAATAGCGGTTCGGAGGAGCGGGATCATAGCCCCTGAACGGAAACGCCTCTTACTTTTCTACGAAACCGAGAACGTTGTCCATCAGCACCAGCAGCTCCAGCACACTGCGGAAAAAGATCTCCTGATTCCCCTCCAGCCATGTGACAGAGCCCTGCCAGCTGGCATTCTGACGGAAGAGGATGCGGAGCGACAGGGTCGCCAATGTGCCGCTATTCTGATTTGCACGGGGAAGGAACGGTTTTGACAGTTCAGAAGGTATGTGGAATTTTCGCAATTCCTCGAATGCCTGCGGGAAGTTTTCGCGGTCCAGCATCTCATTGATCCCGATCAGCAGCGGAGCAAAACCGTGGAACGGCTTCGGCTCCGGATCGGACGCCATGTGATACCGGCCGGTCGGGATCCTGTCCGAAACGGAATCCACATAGACCATCACGGTCCTGTTCAATTCGCCCTTCATTCGCATACCTCCTTTCTTTTGGATGTCCTGTCATGCAAAACCAGTATATCCAAATTCTGTTACAAAACCTGTTACATACCAAAAAATCGTAAAACTGTCAAAACGGGAGTCCTGTTCCCGTTATTCTTTATCATAACAAACTGTATTTCCAAAAGCAACAGGGATGGCAAATATATTCCCTTTAATTTGCGGTCTACTTTGCATTATATGGGAAAAACCTACGCAAAATACGGATTTTTTACGACTGCTCCGCGATCGGGCGGTCGGGCAGCGGCTCGCCGCTGCCGCCCGTGAGCAGCTCCGCGGGGAAGAGATTCCACGGATAGGCGTCGGGCGGCCTGCGGAGAAGATCGACCTGTTTTCCCGTGGAAGGATGGGAGAAGGCCAGATGGAACGACCAAAGGGCGCAGTCGCAGGCGGGGTCCTTGCTTCCGTAGCGGATGTCGCCCAGCAGCGGCAGCCCGCGGGAGGAGAACTGCGCGCGGATCTGATGGGTGCGTCCCGTATGCAGCCGTACCCGCACCAGCGTCAGCGTATCGGTCTTTGCCAGCACACGGTAGGCGAGGGAGGCGTCGCGGACGCCCTTTCGCATCCGCTTGACTACATAGGTCTTGTTCTTCGTGCTGTCGCGGAAGAGCAGATCCTGCAGGATGCCCTCTTTTTCTTCGATATGACCGCGCAGCACGGCGAGGTATTCCTTCGTCACGCGGTGTTCCGCCACGGCGGCGGTCAGCTTTCCCGTGATCTGTTTTTTGCGGGAAAAGACCATCAGACCGCCCACATTGCGGTCCAGACGGTGAACGCCCGCGATAAAATCGGGCTTGCCCGCTTCCCTGTATCGGGCGGCCAGCAGCTTCGGCATGCAGTTTTCGGTGGGGCCGTCCTCGGAAAGGCAGCCGACGGGCTTGACGCAGACCAGCAGATCGCGGTCTTCATATACGATCTCGGGAACCATGGCAGACACCTCCTTTTCCGTTAGTATACCAAAACAGGAAAAAAACGCAACCGCTATTCAAAAAGACCGCTTTATGGGACAAGTATTCTGCTATGCTGAAAGAAAACCCAAGGGAGGCATCTTTATGCTGGAACTGAATGATCTGAACAGGGAGCAGCGGCAGGCGGTGGAGACCACCGAAGGCTATATCCGCGTGGTGGCAGGCGCGGGATCGGGCAAGACCCGCACGCTGACCAGACGGTTTCTTTATCTGGTGGAGGCGCTGGGCATCTCCACCTCTGCCATCCTCTGCGTGACCTTTACCAACAAAGCCGCGGCGGAGATGAAAAAGCGCATCCGTCAGACGCTGCCGGATCAGGATCTGGCGCATATCACCACCTTCCACGGCTTCTGCATGACGCTTTTGAAGGAGGATTGCCATGTGCTGCAGTATCCTTCCACGTTCATCGTGCTGGATGAGGAGGATAAGGCGGGCATCCTTCGGAATGTATTTGCCGATCTGGGGCTGACCTCACGGGATCTGACGGTAAAGGATGCCATCGACTATATCGGCTGGCGCAAGGGCGGCAGAGGCTATGTGAAAACGCTGATCGATATGGATCTGGACCGTCTGCGGCAGTTGGAAAAGGACGCCTCCACCGTCAAGGATAAGGTCATGTACCGCTATTTCTATGAGCAGCGCAAGTGCTACGGGCTGGATTTTGACGATCTGGTCTACTTTGCCCTGCACATTCTGCAGACCGATCGGGAGACCCGCGAAAAGTGGCAGAAGCGCATGGAATATATCATGGTGGATGAATTTCAGGATATCGACAAGGATCAGTATGAGCTGGCGGAGATCCTCTCCGGCTATCACAAAAACCTTTTTGTGGTGGGCGATCCCGATCAGACGATCTATACCTGGCGCGGCGCGGACGTCAAATTCATGCTGGAGTTTGAAAGCCGCCATGAAGGCGCGAAGACCGTCTATCTGAATCAGAACTACCGTTCCGTGCCTGAGATCCTGCAGGCCTCCAATGCCCTCATCGAAAAGAATCGGGAACGTCTGCCCAAGCAGCTGACGGCCGTCCGACCCGGCGGTGTGAAGCCTCTTTACTTCCATGCGAAAACCTCGGAGCTGGAGGCGGACTGGATCGCGGAGAAGATCAAGCGGCTGGTGCGGGAGGGGATTCCGCATTCGAAGATCGGCGTTCTGTACCGCGCCCACTATGTCTCCCGTACGGTGGAAGAAGCGCTGATCCGCGAGAAGATCCCCTATGTGCTCTATTCCGGTGTGGAGTTCTATAAGCGCAAGGAGATCAAGGACGTCATCTGTTATCTGCGCATGGTCTACTGCGGCGACGATCTGGCCTTTTTGCGCACAGTCAATGAACCGCGCCGCGGTGTGGGGCGGACAAGGATCGCTGCTCTCAAGGAATATGCCGCGCTGCACCGCTGCAGCCTCTATGAGGCGCTGCTGGAAAATCTGGATTCGGATCTGTTCCGCCGCAGCCGTGCCAAAGAGTATGCCCGCATGATCGAGAAATACCGCGCCATCTATGACAGGATGGATCTGACGGATCTGCTGGCGGGCATCCTGTCCGAAAGCGGCTATTAGGCCATGCTGCGCCTTTCGGGCGAGGAAGACCGCCTGGACAATCTGGCGGAGCTGAAGCAGGCAATTTTTGATTATGAGGCCAAGGCGGGCGAAGACGTCACGCTGGCCGCCTATTTGGATCATGCCGCCCTCTTTACCAATATGGACGGAGCCGAGCGGGTGGCAGCGGTCAAGCTCATGACGGTGCATGCGGCCAAGGGCCTGGAATTCCCCGCGGTGTTCGTTTGCGGCCTGTCTGAGGGCATTTTCCCCTCCAAAAAGACGGATACGCGGGAAAAGCTGGAGGAGGAGCGGCGGCTGGCCTATGTGGCCTGTACCCGCGCCTGTGATCGCCTGTTCCTCTCCGATGCCGCGGGAACGAACTATGACGGCTCCTACCGCTATCCTTCCCGCTTCCTCTTTAATGCCGGGAAGGAGAATCTCGACTTTGTTGTTCCGCTGGATCCGGAGCTGATCGAGGAGGCGGGCAGAGTCATCAGCCGCACGGAACCGGATTGCGGCTTCTGCAGGCGGGAGGAAGGGTTGACGGCGGGAACATGGGTGCGGCATCCCATCTTCGGCGAAGGTCAGCTTCTGCTGCCGGAGGAAACGGGAGCGGTCTGCCTCGTGCAGTTCACCGGCATGGTCACGCCCCGCAGCGTCAAGCGGGAAATGCTGGAGCTTGCCGATCAGATGGTGCTGCCCGGCAGAGAATTTTGACTTTACAGAAGCGGACGTGTTGAGTATGATAGTCAAAACTCTCTGAAGCTGGTGGTTTTCTATGAATCCGAAGATCCGTCATACTGTCCTTCCGCTGATCACGGCCATGATCTGGGGCACGGCCTTTTCCGCCCAGAGCATGTGCGCCGACCATGTGCAGGCCTGCACGCTGAATGCCGCGAGAGGCGCCATTGCCTTCCTGCTGCTGCTTCTGATGTGTGTGGTGCGCCGGGTGAAGATCACGGACTGGAAGGCCCTTATCACGGGCGGGCTTTGCTGCGGCATGGCGCTGTGCCTTGCCAGCAATCTGCAGCAGCTTGGCATCGAGACCACCTCCGCAGGCAAAGCGGGCTTTATCACCGCCCTGTATATCGTGCTGGTTCCCGTGGGCGGTGTCCTTTTGGGCAAGAAAAGCACATGGAAGGTTTGGCTGGCGGTGGCCATTGCCGTGGCGGGCATGTACTTCCTCTGCATGACGGAGCAGTTTACCGTCGCGCCCGGGGATCTCTATGTGGCGGCCTGCGCGCTGCTCTTTACCGTGCAGATCATGTGCGTGGATCATTTCGTGCAGAAGGTGGACGGCATGGCGCTGTCCTGCGCCCAGTTCCTTGTGGTGGCGCTGGGATCGTCCGTTCCCATGTTCGCCTTTGAAGCCCCCACATGGGCAGGTCTGCAGGCCTGTATCTGGCCGCTGCTCTACATTGCGGTGTTTTCCAGCTGCGTGGGCTATACGCTGCAGATCATCGCGCAGAAGGATGCCAATCCCACCGTGGTCTCGCTGCTGCTCAGCGTGGAATCGGTGTTTGCCGTGATCGGCGGCGCCGTGCTGCTGCAGGAACGGCTGACGGGCAGGGAACTGCTGGGCTGCGCGCTGATGATGGCGGCCGTGGTGCTGGCGGAGCTGCCGGACAGGAAAGAAGCAGCCGCAAACGTATAAAAACAGAACGACCCGTACGGAATTCCGTATGGGTCGTTTTCTGCCTTATTCGATGGGTGTCACCCCACTAAAGTAGCTGCCGCCGGCCTCGATGCGGAAGACGGAGGATTGTTCTCCCGTCAGTTCTCCGCGCCCGAAGCCGCCCCGTCCGCCGAATCCTCCTTCGGGGAACTCCATGCCTTCGGGGAACTCCATGCCCTCAGGGCGTTCCATCCCTTCGGGAGGCTCCATGCCTTCGGGGCGTTCCATGCCTTCGGGGAACTCCATGCCCTCGGGGCGTTCCATCCCTTCGGGGAATTCCATCCCTTCGGGGCGCTCCATCCCTTCGGGGCGTTCCATGCCTTCGGGAGGTTCCATGCCTTCGGGGAACTCCATGCCCTCTGGAGGTTCCATGCCTTCGGGAGGCTCCGTGCCTTCGGGGCGCTCCATCCCTTCGGGACGCATCATAGCGCCCATACCGCTTCCGCCGGCCAGCTGCTGCCCGTCACGCCAAAGAGTGTATTCGCCTTCGGTCATGACCTCGGAGGCAAGGATGAGGACGGAGCAGTCATTTTGCGGATTGGCTTCGATCACGGCATCGCCTGCCGCGTTTTTCAGCAGGAAGGTGCTGCCGCCGCTTTGCTGCGAAGCGAAGTTGAATACGGCATAGCAGAGGTCACCGCCTGCGATGTGATCCAGCATATTGCCGGAGGCAATGACAGAACCGCCGTTCAGATAGATACCCATGTCGGAGTCGATGCCCGCGTCACCGCTGAAGCCGCAGGCAAAGGCGCATACCCTGCCGCCGTTGATCACCAGCCATCCGTTGGAATCAATGCCGTCGCCTTCTCCCGTGGAGCCGTTGACCGTGATGGTAAGCTTGCCGCCGTTGACGGTGGTGACGGAAACGCCGTCCTCATTGGTGTTGATGCCGTCGTTGCCGGATTCGATGCGGATGTCGCCGCCGTTGACGGTCAGATGCAGTTCGGAGTCCAGCCCTTCGTTTTCCGCGAGGATGTTGAGAATGCCGTCATTGCCGTCCAGATTCATGGACATTTTGGAATAAAATGCCGCATCATACTTGTGCAGTTTCTTGGCATCGGTCACTTCCGTTCCCTCGTCATTCAGCACCACACTTTCGGGCTTGTAGATCTTTGCCACATAGGAACCGGAAATGTTGTTGACGCTGCCGTCCGCCAGGAAGACATTGGCACCGGCAGAGGAAGTATCAACTTCCGCACCGACAGCTTGCAGATAGCCGCATTCGTAGACGTTGTAGAAGATGACGGCGGGAGCAACGGTACAGGTGATGTCCACGCCGTTCAGCAGAAGCGTGACCACCGCTTCGGGATCTTCTTCGGCATCTTCACCGAGGTCTACCGCGATCTGCCCCGCGGAGAGCCTGCCGCTGATTTCATAGGTGCCGGGCTGTGTAATGTGCAGCACGGTGTGGCCATCGGCTTCCTCTGCCTCATGGGCATCGTCCTCCGTGCCTTCGCCGAAGGTAAAGTCCATTCCTGCGGGATAGTAGACGATATCACGGGCAGTATAGAGCGCCTGCGTACTGTCTTCGGATACGGGAACTCCGTTGACGGTGATCCCGTCATCGCTCAGCACGATCACGGTGTCTGCCTTGGGCGCTTCTGCGATGCGGGCGGGTTCCGCAGCCGCAGGCTCGCTGCCTGCCTCAGCGGCAGCTCCTGGTTTCGTGTCTGCGGCAGACGGTTCGGACGGAACGTCCGTTTCTGTTTCGTTTTTTGCGGCGCAGCCTGCCAGCAGCAGGGAAAGCACCAGCAGCCATGCAAGAATTCGTTTCATGGGGGTTCGCTCCTTCTTTTGGTTTGGGTAAAGTATACACCCGAAGGCTGAAAACTTCATGAAAGCGGATAACCAATCGGAAATTGATTCACATGGGATCCTATGGTATAATCACAGTAATTCGGAAACAGAAAGGAACATACGGTTTGAATTTCGGAAAAAGAATGCGCGGAATGCTTGCACTTTTATTGGCGGTGCTTTTGCTCAGCGGCTGCGCCGCCAAGCTTTCTGCGCCTGCGCCTGCGGCAGATACGGTCACCTTTACGGATGACCTGGGAAGAACGGTCACGGTGGAGAAGCAGCCGCAGCGGGTGGCTTCTCTGCTGGGCAGCTTTACGCAGGTCTGGATGCTGGCGGGCGGAACGGTCTGCGCCACGGCAGATGACGCGTGGGAGGATTTTGAACTGGATCTGGCGGAGGATACCGTCAATCTCGGCACGACCCAGTCGCTGAGTATGGAGCTGCTGCTGTCCGCGGAACCGGATTTCATCCTTGCCAGCACCAACCGCCGACAGAATATGGAGTGGCTGGATACGCTTGAAAGCACGGGAATTCCCGTGGCCTATTTTGATGTGGCGGATTTTGCGGATTATCTTCGCCTTCTCGATATTTGTACCGATTTGACGGGGCAGAAGGATCGCTATGAGACCTACGGCCTCGCGGTGCAGGAGCAGATTGATGCGGTCCTCGAAAAAAGCAGGGAGCGCCTGGCTTCGTCCGCTGCGCCCACCGTTCTTTCCATGCGCGCTTCCGCGGCGGGTCTGACGGTAAAGAACAGCGAGGGCAACGTGCTGGGCGAGATGCTGCAGGCACTGGGCTGCGTCAACATTGCCGATTCCGATGCCACGCTTCTGGAAGACCTGAGCGTGGAGCAGATCCTGCTTGCCGACCCCGATTATATCTTCATCGTCCAGCGCGGCGATGACACGGAGGGAATGCAGCGATACCTTGCGCAGTTTATTTCCGACCATCCCGCGTGGGCGGAGCTGACCGCCGTACGGGAAGGGCGCGTTTATATGATGGATAAGCGGCTATATAATCTGAAGCCCAATGACCGCTGGGGCGAAGCTTATGAGAAGCTGGAGGAGATCCTGCAGAATGGATAAGAGAAAGACCGTGATCCTGATCGCCGCCGCGGTGTTGACCGCAGCGGCAGCCCTGCTGAGCCTGCTGCTGGGCGCCGCGGGTCTTTCTCTGCGTCAGATCTGGCAGGCGGTCTGCCTTGGCCCGCAGAACGCGGCGGGCAGGATCTTCTGGTATGCCCGTCTGCCGAGAACAGCGGCCTGCCTGCTCTCGGGCGCCGCATTGGCGGTGTCGGGTGCGGTGATCCAGGCGGTGCTTCATAATCAGCTGGCTTCGCCCGGCATTTTGGGCGTCAATTCCGGCGCGGGTCTGGCGGTGACGGTGTGCTGCGCCTGCGGCGTCCTGTCCGGCTGGGCGGTGGCGGCTGCTGCCTTTGGCGGCGCTGTCCTTGCCGTGCTGCTGGTGGTGTTTGCCGCGAGAAAGACAGGCGCTTCCCGCACCACGGTGATCCTGGGCGGTGTGGCCATCGGCGGCTTTCTGAGCGCCCTGTCCGAGGCGATCTCGACCTTGGTTCCCGAAACCGCTATGCTGACAGGCTCGTTCCGTGTGGGCGGCTTCGGCTCTGTTTCCCATCTGCGGCTGATCCCCGCCGCGGTGCTGATCCTTGTCGGCCTTGCGGCTGTGCTGCTGCTGACCAATGAGCTGGATGTACTGTCGCTGGGCGAACAGACGGCAGGCAGCCTGGGTCTTTCCGTGAAAACCGTGCGCCCGCTGTTTCTGATCCTTGCCGCGATGCTGGCAGGCGCCAGCGTCAGCTTTGCGGGACTTCTGGGCTTTGTCGGTCTGCTGGTGCCGCATATGGGAAGAAAGCTGGTGGGCGGAGAAAGCCGCCTGCTGATCCCGCTCTGCGCCATCGGCGGCGCGGGCTTTGTGACGCTTTGCGATCTGGCGGCGCGGCTCATCTTTGCGCCCCATGAATTCCCGGTGGGCATTCTGATGTCCGTGATCGGCGGTCCATGCTTCCTGTTGCTGCTGATTCGTCGGAAGGGAGGTGCGGGCCGTGCTTGAGATCAAAGGTCTGACCGCAGGCTATCCCGGAAAAACAGTATTGAAGGATCTTTCTCTGTCTGTTCCCGCGGGCAGCGTTACGGCGGTCATCGGTCCCAACGGCTGCGGAAAATCCACGCTGCTGAAGACTGCCTGCGGTCTTTTGCCCGTATCCGCAGGCTCTGTGTCGGTGAACGGCACTCCGGTTTTGTCATTGCCCGGTAGGGAACGGGCGCAAAGGATCGCCTATCTGCCGCAGGAACGGCAGATTCCCGAGATCACCGCGCTGCGTATGGTGCTGCACGGACGGTTTCCCTATCTCTCCTATCCGCGCCGTTACCGGGCAGAGGATCTGAGGATCGCGCGGGAGTCTTTGTCACGCATGGATCTGGCAGGACTGGAAGAAACGCCTGTCGGCACCCTGTCGGGCGGTATGCGGCAGAAGGTCTATATCGCTATGGTGCTGGCGCAGGATACGCCTGCGGTGCTGCTGGATGAACCCACCACATTTCTGGATGTGGGACATCAGCTGCAGATGATGGAGGAGGCAGCACGGCTGGCAAAGGACGGAAAGGCCGTCCTGCTGGTGCTGCATGATCTGACCCTGGCGCTGCAGCATTGCGACCGCATCGCCGTCATGGAGGATGGAAGGATCGACATTTCGGGTACCGCGGAGGAGATTTGGGCATCCGGCTGCATCGACCGCGTGTTCGGTGTGCGCCTCTGCCGCGTGGAAACACCCAACGGGTGGCATTATTACTGCGAAAGGTGAGGGCAGAAATGAAAAGCTTTCCCCTGTATCTGGATCTGGAAAAAGGAACGGTGCTGCTGACAGGCAGCGGGTATCTGCTGCGGCAGCGGCTCGGGAAGCTGCGCGCTTTGGGGGCAGAATTGCGGGTCTTTACGGAAGATGATCTTCCCGAAGAAACCGTGATCCGCGGTCATATGACGGAAGCGGATCTGGAGGATCGGCCGCTGTTCGTGGCGGCGGCAGGCCTCAGCGAACAGGAAAGCCGCCGCGTTTTTGCGCTTTGTACCGCCCGCGGGATCCCTGTCAATGTGGCGGATATGCCGAAGCTTTGCACCTTCTATTTTCCCGCCGTGCTGCAGCGCGGCGCACTGACCGTGGCCGTCGGCACCAACGGCGTCTATCCCGCGGCGGCTGCGCTGATCCGCGACAGGCTGGAGGATCGCATCCCGGACAGGACAGAGGAGATTCTTTTGTGGGCGCAGACCTTGCGGCTGCGCCTGCGGGAAGAAATCCCCGATGCGAAACTCCGAAGCACCTTTCTGCGGCAGTTCATGGCAGCTGCGCTGGAACAGAACCGTCCGCTGACGGAAGAAGAACTTCAGAATCATTTGTATGCGTAATAAAAGCGACTGTATCGATCAATACAGTCGCTTTCTTTCTGTTATTTGCCGATGCAGCGGCCTGTGATAGGCAGACGGTCGATGACCTTGCAGTCATCCACAATGTAGAGCTTCTCGTGCAGATTGATCGTGGAGCAGCAATGCCCGGGGATCAGAAGGATGTGTTCCCCCGGCTTTTCGCTGCCGGTGTAGCCGTGCAGCTGGAAATGCTCCTCGCTGTCGACGATGTGGTCTACGCTGCCGCCGATGGGAACGGGCATGCCCTGTTCCACACCGCAGGTCTTTACGCCCGCGTCGACTACGGTCAGACCGTCGCGGCGGCTGACCACCGTGGAGAGCAGGAACAGAGAATTACGGAAGGGGAGTTCCAGTTCGCGGTAGGTGGAGTCCATAAAGAGGTAGCTGCCTGCCTGCAGTTCGGTGTAAAGTCCCTCGGCGGCCTTCAGCACGGAGGTGCCTGTGCTGCCGCCGGAAAGGGTCGCAGCGGGCATCCCGTGGGCTTTGAGCTGCGCCATGAGGGAGCGTAGCGTGGCAGAGTATTCCGCTGTCAGCGTCTTCATCTGCTGCGCGTCGGTCAGATGGGAAATGTGACCCGCGTAAGCCTGAATGCCTTCAAAGCGCAGGTGAGAATGGCTGCCGATGCGCTCCGCCAATGCGAGGAATTCCTTCGGATCCGAAACACCGCAGCGCTCCATGCCGAGGTCGAACTCGATCAGACAGTGGATTGTTGTGCTGTGGTCGGCGGCGGCTTTGGCAATGGCATCGATGTTCTCCGCATGATCCACGCAGACGGTCAGCCTGCAGTCGCCTGCCAGTTCTGCCATGCGGCGGATCTTTTTCGGGTCGGTGATCTGATTGGCAATGAGGATATCTTCAATGCCGCTGTCCGCCAAGTCCAGCGCTTCGCCCAGCTTGGCGCAGGTCATGCCTTTGGCGCCGTCCTTCATCTGCATATGGGCAAGGGCAGCGCATTTGTGGGTCTTATAGTGGGGGCGAAGCTGAAGCGGAGAATCCTTCAGCAGCGCTTTCATGGTCTCTCTGTTTTGGCGCAGGATCTTTTCTTCCACGATCAGAGCCGGTGTTTCCAGACGGTCGATATGCATGGCAGTTCCTCCCTTTCGTGATCGGTTTCATTATAGCGCGGGAAACGGCGGATTGCAATGCGGGAAAACAGGGCTGGAAAAAATGGAAGGCAGGTTGTATAATACGGAAAAAAAGGAGGGATCCTGTATGGAGAAACAGCAGGTCATTCAGGCGGCAGAGCGGTTGTTCCCGATCTGCGCAGGCAATCAGGTGGCGGAAGAGGTGGCCATTTCTGCGGAACTGGCAGGGCTTACGATCTTTGAAGCGCCGCTGGTGGGCATCGGTTCCGCGCAGGATCCGCTGTTTCAAACGTTCCTCGATCCCGCGGTCATCGGCCCGTGGTTCAAGCAGCCGCAGGAATGGCTGGAGGGAGCGCAGACGGTTGTGTCCTTTTTCTTCCCCTTTACGGAGGAGATACGCCGAGCCAACCGTAAGCAGACAACCGATCCGTCCGCGCAGTGGCTGCACGGCCGCATCGAGGGAGAAGCCTACCTGCATTCCTTCATTACGGCCTTGGGCGCATGGTTTGAGGAGCAAGGCATCAGAACCTGTGCACCCATGACGGATAGCCGATTCCTTCCCGTTCATAACGGAAACCGCTTCCACGAATACGGCTGCGTGACGGAAAAGACCTTCGGCAGTAACTGGTCGGAGCGACATATTGCCTATCTATGCGGTCTCGGCACCTTCGGCCTGTCCAAGGGTCTGATCACGGAGAAGGGCATGGCGGGCAGATTTACCTCCATCATTCTCGATGAAAAGATCCTTCCGGATGAACGGCCGTATACGGAGGTGTACGAATACTGCATCCATTGCGGTGCCTGTATCCGCCGCTGCCCTGCAGGCGCCATCACGGAGCAGGAGAAGGATCATACGGTCTGTCGTCCGTGGCTGCTGCAGATGGCGCAGCGCTATGCGCCCCGCTACGGCTGCGGTCTCTGCCAGACAGGTGTTCCCTGCGAGAGCAGAAATCCTTCTAAAAAGAAATAAGAAAAGCACCAACAGGTGACCGCCCGGCCACTTGTTGGTGTTTTGTTGATTAGGGAAACAACCGGCAGCGCTCGGCTTGCTCCCCGGGATCTCACCTCCGGTTCGATCCCTTCCGATACCAAAAAAGAGGAGGCTTTTGCCTCCTCTTTTTTGGCATATACTTCACAATTTGATACAATGCAACGCAAGTGCGCCAAGCGTTGCATTCGTTAAAGAGTTGCGGAAATATCTATTTCTTTTCTTTTGAAGGAATTCGTTCTGTTATTCTTTCAGCCAAGTTATCATACTCGCATTTTTCTGCCCCTGCCTTAATCAGCGAAGAAAGTGATGCTGTTTTCTGATTGCCAAATTTCTCATTCAGGATTTGCGTAGGTATCAAATAGAAATCCCATTGTGAAATTTGCAAAGGATCAACTGTCTGCTGATCTGTATGTTTGTGTACGCAGAATACATAAATATCTGACTGACGTTTTTGCACTGGTTCATACTCGTTGGATTTAGAATTCCATCCATAGGTCGGTTGAATACCGAATACAAGTTTTGAAAGTGTCTTTTGCTCCCATGTTTGCAGATATCCGGAAGTTTTGACCTCAACGGCAATCCCTTCTTTTGTAACCAGGTCATATTTGTCCCAAGATATCCGCTCTGCGTGATTGATACCCAACGCACACGCCACAATGTATTCCGCTAAAGCACCGCGCTCAGCGTTACCAATAAGATCAGAGTATGCCCAGCGCCAAAAATCGATTAAGCTACTGACTGGTTCCCCATCTGGATTAATAATAAGTTCTTGGCCCGTAAGCCGTTCAGGTATAATCGCAGGATACATAGCGGCCTCCTATACGAAAACTAGTTGAATTATATCATATTCTACGTATCCATACAACGCTTGCTGGATAATTAAGTTTTCTACAACAAGAACACCTACCCTTGCTGAACGAAAAGTATCAAAGAAGGGTAGGTATTATGGTGCCGGTGTCCCGGTCGCGGTGCCCGAAATGATCGTCGGGCTTACGCGGATCCTCGATCATTTCGACCGCTTCCCCTCGCTCGCCTCGCTGCATCTGCCACCGGCAGCGCTCGGCTTGCTCCCCGGGATCTTACCTCCGGTTCGATCCCTTCCGATACCAAAAAAAGAGGAGGCAAAAGCCTCCTCTTTTTTTGGTGCCGGGGACCGGGCTCGAACCGGTACGCTTTTTACGGCGAGGGATTTTAATTCCCTTGTGTCTGCCTGTTCCACCACACCGGCAATTTGATCCCATATATTCTACCATCAAACTGTCGTATCGTCAAGCGATACGGCGGATTTTCGGGCGGTTGACGGGTGGTCGGGGCTGTGATAAACTGAAGAAAAAACAGGAAAGTGTGAATCGGATGGTACAAAATATCCTGCCTCATATCTATCACAATACCTTTCAGCTCCGCAAGGCGGAGCAGGGCGACCTGCTCTTTATCTGCAAAGACGATTCGATCCTGCTGCAGGTGGAAGACGGAAGGCTGAGCCTGCCGCGACTGGGCGAACTGCCCGGTGTTTCCGCGGAGCAATGCCGATCGCTGTTCTCTGTGGACGAGCAGTGGTTCTGTATGCTGCGGGAGGGGGCTGTCGAGCCGTCTGCGGGCTATGACTATTATAATGTCCGCCAGTACCGTGAATTCCGTCCGATGGACCGTCTGTTCCCGGTGGCGATCGCGGGCAGCCTCAACCGCTGGTACCGCGATAACCGCTTCTGCGGCCGATGCGGCGCGGTTTTGCAGGACAGCGAAACGGAGCGGGCGCTCTGCTGCCCCGCATGCGGCAGAGTCATTTATCCCAAGATCTGCCCCGCCGTGATCGTGGCGGTGCGAAAGGGCGACTATCTGCTGCTGACCCGCTACGCGGGCAGAGCCATCAAGACCTACGCGCTCATCGCGGGCTTTAATGAGATCGGCGAGACCATCGAAGAAACCGTCCATCGGGAGGTCTTCGAGGAGGTGGGCGTCCGCGTCAAGAATCTGCAGTATTATAAGTCCCAACCGTGGGTCTTTACCGATACGCTGCTGATGGGCTTCTTCTGCGATCTGGACGGCGACGACCATATCACGCTGCAGGAATCGGAGCTTTCCATGGGCACATGGGTGCATCGCAGCGAGCTGCCGGAGGATACGGCCCACTTGAGCCTCACCGCGGAGATGATCGAGCAATTCCGTCTGGGGCTTGCCTGAAACTTCCGTTGAATTTCGGAAGGGAACATGCTATACTAACAAAAAAGAGAAACGGAGGGATACGGTATGATGGTTTCCACCAAGGGGCGCTATGCCCTGCGGATCATGATCGATCTGGCGCAGAATCGGGACGAGGGCTATGTGTCCCTGTCGGATATCTCCAAGCGGCAGTATGTGTCCCTCAAGTATATGGAAGCGATCGTGTCCATTCTGAACAAGGCGGGCTTTGTGGAAAGCCAGCGCGGCAAGGACGGAGGCTACCGCCTGAAGCGCGCACCGGAGGGCTATACCATCGGCTCCATCCTGAAGCTGACGGAAGGCAGCCTCGCGCCGATCTCCTGCTCGGAAATGGGCAGCGGCGGCAGCGCCTGCGCGCAGGCGGGCAGCTGCATTACCTTCCCCATGTGGCAGCATCTGGACGAGATCGTGGACAGCTATCTGGAGCGGATCACGCTGCAGGATCTGCTGGACGGCAATGTCTGATTCAAGCAAATAAGTCGCCGGAGCACAGGAAATCTGTGCTCCGGCTTTTTGGTGATGAGAGCATCTTCGATTACTCGAAGTATGCGTCATATTCGGGATCGTAGAGCGGGAATCTGGAAATCAGCGCCTCGGCCTTTTCCTTGCAGGCGTCCAGCACGGCGGTATCGTCGATATGGGCGGCAACCTCGTCCATGATCTGCGCGATGACCTCGATATCTTCTTCATGGAAGCCGCGCTGGGCGGTGGAGGTCAGACCGATGCGGACACCGCTGGTCACATTGGGCGAGGCGGTATCACCGGGGATCATGTTCTTGTTTACCGTGATGCCGACATATTCAAGGGCATCCTGGAAAGCCTTGCCGGTGATGCCTCTGGGGCGCAGGTCGACCAGCACGATGTGGTTCTCTGTGCCGCCGGAAACGATGCGGAAGCCCTTCTGCGCAAGACTGCCTGCCAGATACTTGGCGTTACGCACCACGCGGGTCATGATCTCGCGGAATTCTTCGGAGCCTGCATAGAGGAAGGTGTAGGCCTTGGCGGCCATGGTCTGCAGGTGGATGGAGCTGACAGAACCGGGGAATACACCGGAATCCAGCTTTTTCGCATATTCCTCCTTGCAGAGGATGAAGCCGCCTCTGGGGCCGCAGAGCGTCTTGGCCATGGAGGAGGTGACGAAATCGGCATAGGGAACGGGGGAGGGGATGACCTTCGCGGCCACAAGACCGGAAATATGAGCCATATCCACCATGTACTTGGCGCCGACGGATGCCGCGATCTTACCGATACGTTCATAGTCGATCAGCTGGGGATAGGCGCTGCCGCCTGCAATGATGAGCTTGGGCTGCACTTCCTTTGCCTTGCGTTCCAGACCGTCATAGTCGATCTGCTCCGTGGCGGGGTCGAGGGAATAATGCTCAAACCGGAAGAAGCGGGACATGAAGTTGGCGGGGCTGCCGTGGGTCAGATGTCCGCCTTCATCCAGGCTCATGCTGAGGATGGTGTCGCCGGGTTCCATCAGACCGAGGCGCAGCATGGCGGAGTAAACGCCGTAGTTGGCGGAGGAGCCGGAATAAGGCTGGATGTTGATATGATCCGCGCCGTAGAGCGCCTTGCCGCGTTCGATGGCCAGCAGCTCCATCTTGTCCGCAATCTGAGAACCGGCCTGAAAACGCTTGCCGGGATAACCCTCGGTGGTCTTGTTGTTGAAGACGCAGCCCGCCAGCTCCAGACATTCCATGGGAGAGGTGCTTTCGGACGCAATCATTTCGATGTTATGCTTCTGGCGTTCGTATTCTTCACGGACGATGCCGTAGAGAACAGGGTCGTTTTTCTTTGTGGCTTTCATGGCAGCAGCCTCCTTGTTTGGATGCTTCCATTATGAAACGTTCTCCCGCAAAATTCTATGCCGAATCTTGCGGGAGTTTTTAGCTTTTTTATCATATGTCCTAGCAGGGAAGGGTAATGCGGAAGGTCGTGCCGCTGCCCGGCTCGCTGCGGATCTCCATGGTAAAGTCCATGCCGAATACACCTGCCAGCTTTCGGCAGACCAGCGAAAGACCGTGGGTTGAACTGTCGGAAAGGGATGTTCGCAGGGCTTCAAGCTGCGCCGCATCCATGCCGCAGCCGTTATCCCGCACGGTGAGGACGGCACGGTTTTCCTCCAACGCGGTGCTGATGCGCAGCTCTTTCTTTCCTCGCTGATCCCTGAAGCCGTGGAGAAAGGCGTTTTCCGCGATGGGCTGCAGGAAATTATGCGGAACGATGACCTTTTCTGCGGCAGAGGAGCGGCTCCAGACCACGTTGAGACTGCCTTCGTGCCGCAGCTCCTGCAGGCTGATATACCGCTGCAGGAAGATCAGCTCTTCGGAAAGCGGTACGCGGCTGCCTTCCTTTCGCAGAAGTCCCCGCAGCAGCTCGGAAAGATCCAGTATGGCGGTATAGGTGTCCATGGAATTGTCACGGATGGCCAGTGAGGCAATGGAATTGAGAGCATTGAAAAGGAAATGGTTGCGGATCTGAATGTTCAGCGTCTTTTCTTCCTGTCGGGCGAAGGCTTCCGCAATGGCGGCACTGCGGCTGTCCTCCCGCGTCAGCGCCCATTCCTGCTGCGCGGAGGTATGCAGCGCCTGCAAATAGCGCGCAATATCCTGCAGAAGAATGCGGATGGAGCTGACGGTGGAGCCGGGGACATCGTAGGCGCCTTCCACGGCGGGAACATTGGGATATTCATGGAACAGGCCGCTCATCAGATAGAACCACGTTTCTCCGGCGGCTTCCACAGGCTGCATCAGAACCGTCAGTCCTTTGGGACAGACCACGGAGCCGGAGTCGGCATTCTGCAGCAGATGCAGTTCCTGACGGCTGCAGCGGATGGGGCAATCCTGTGCCGTACAGCCTTTGCAGATCTCCGGTCTGCGGCTATCGTAAATTACGGCATTTTCTGTATCCGTGATGACCAGCGGAACATTGAGATGGTCGAGCGTATCGGCAGCCAGCTGACGGATGCCGTCCAGCAGGATACGGCGGATCTGTCCGCGGTTCATGGAGGCGGGAACAGGAGCTGCGGCAGCGCCGAGACTGGGCAGCAGATGCGCGGGGATGGAGACCATCAGCTCCCGCATCGGTGCGCTGCCGAGGTTGGTGGTGGCATGGCGCACACCGCAGGGCAGAAAGAAATGGTCACCGGGCGCGAAGGCATGGCGCACACCGTCGATGATGTGCTCGCCGTGACCCTCCAGCATATAGAGAAACTGCGTTTCGGAATAGTGGGTGTGCTCCGCCTGCTTTTTGCCCGGCAGCAGACAGACGATGCCGATATCCGCCTGTGCGCTGCTGTCTTTGGCCTTTGTCCGCAGCCAGTCGATATGACCCCATGAAGTGATCTGCCGGTATTCGCTCACTTTTTCTCGCTCCTCTATGGAAAATTCGGTGGCTTTATGATATCATACGGGCGAAGAGAAATCAAACGGCAGGGAGGTCGGGCAGTATGCTTCGCGCCATCATTGCGGATGACGAGCCGGCAGTCGGCAAGCTGATCCGTCATTTTCTGAATAAAGAGCAGATGCCGGTGCAGATCATTGATGAGGTCACGGACGGACAGGCTGCGCTGGATGCCATTCTGACCCAGCGCCCCGATCTGGTGTTTCTGGATGTGCAGATGCCGGTCATGACCGGTCTGGAGGTCATTGAGCGGGCAAAACGGCAGCATTCCACTGCGAAATTCATTATTATCACCGCCTACAGCATCTTTGAATACGCGCAGGCGGCGCTGCGGCTGGGCGCGGATGATCTGCTGCTCAAGCCCCTCAGCGGCGATCAGCTGATCGCGTCGGTCAACCGTGCCGTCGGTATGCAGTTTTCCGGAAACCGTCAGGTCAATGATATCCTGCTCTATCTCAACGACCATCTCAGCGAGAGTCTGACCCTCGGCGAGATCGCGGAAAAGTTCTATATCAGCTCTTACCATCTCTCCCATCTTTTTAAAAAGTATATGGGAAAGACCTGCATCGAGTGTGTCCATTGGATGCGCATTGAAAAAGCCAAGGAGCTGCTCAAAAACACCAATATGAGCATCAAGGAGATCTCAGAGCGGACGGGTTATGCCAATCTCAATAACTTCTATATGCATTTTAAAAAACTGACGGGCATGACGCCCAAAGCCTATACCGGCGGCGGTGTGGAAGAAGGAATCCCCGATCCGCTGCGGGACTGAGATCCGTATTTGGCAGAAAAGAAGCTTCCTGCAGGAAAACAGGAGGCTTCTTTTGTTTGAAATCGATAAATAATATATATGATTTTTGCGGTATTATATATTTATATTGCGTTTTGCTTGCAACAAATGCTGCGGAACTGTATAATCCGCATATGAATAAAATAGTTTTTGGGTATAAAGATCCCTGATAACTATCGATTCAGAATATAAGGAAAGAAAGAGGGAAATTGAAAATGAGTGGATTTTTTGACGCGCTGAATAATTTCCTGGTTGGCGGTATCGGCTTCCTGTTTGGCCCCATCATGCTGGTCGTGTTCTTCGGCACCGGCCTTCTGATGACCATCGTCACCAAGGGTGTTCAGTTCAGAAAGTTCGGTCTGGCCTTCCGTGAAGTGTTCGGCGGCCTGTTTAAGAAGAGCGAGGGCGACGGTCAGCTGAAGCCGTTCCAGGCTCTGGCTACCGCGCTGTCCTCCTGCATCGGCAACGGCAACGTCGTCGGTGTCGCGGCAGCGCTGGTAACCGGCGGTCCCGGCGCCATCTTCTGGATGTGGGTCGCAGCCATCATCGGTATGGCCACCAAGTATTCCGAAATCGTGCTTGCTATGCACTACCGTGAAAAGGACGAGCAGGGCATCTGGCGCGGCGGTGTTATGTACATCCTGTCCAAGGGCATGAAGAAGTGCAAGTGGCTGGGCAAGGCTCTCGGTGTTGTCTTCGCTGCCTGCTGCGTGCTTGTCAGCTACATCTCCTGCAATGCGCTGCAGACCAACACCATGATCGGTGTTCTGGGCACTACTCTCCCCGCCATCCCCGCATGGGTATGGGGCATCGTCATCTGCGCCCTGTCCGCTATGGTTATCATGGGCGGCGTTAAGAAGATCGGTAGAGTCTGCACCCTGCTGACTCCCGTCATGGCCGTCATCTATGTCTTCTTCGGTATTGTCATTCTGGTCATGAAGGCTCCTGCCATTCCCGCAGCCTTTGCCTCCATTTTCACCAGCGCCTTCAGCAGCAATGCTGCCTGGGGCGGTCTCGTTGGTATTACCATCTCCACCGCCATCTCCAAGGGCGTTGCCCGTGGCATCTTCTCCAACGAAGCCGGTGTCGGTGGCGCTCCTCTGGTTCATGTCACCTCCGATATCGATGTTCCTGCCAAGCAGGGTCTCTACGGCATTGTGGAAGTCTTCGTCGATACCATCATCGTCTGCACCTTCACCGCTCTGATCATCATGGTCTCCGGTGTTGGCGATCTGGTTGCCGGTGGTACCATTGCTGCCGATCAGACGGCTGTTATCTCCAATACTGCATGGAGCATGACCCTCGGCAGCGTTGGCGATATCGTTGTCACCGTTGCTCTCATGCTGTTCTGCTTCTCCACCATCATCGGCTGGTGCACCTACGGCGAGACTGCATGGAAGTGGCTCTTCGGCTCCAAGACCATCATCATCTACCGCATTATCCACCTCGCCTTCAGCTTCATCGGCTGCGTCCTGTCCTCCGCTCTGCTGTGGAACGCTGCCGACTTCTGCAACGGCGTTATGTGCATCCCCAACCTGTTCTCCCTGATCCTCTTCTGCGGCATCATCTATAAGGATACCAAGAAGTTCATCGATCCCCTCAAGGCCAGAGCCGAATAAGAACAGGCGAACCCGAAAACAAATTCCCCTGCCCTATGACCGTAGGGCAGGGGTTTTCCAAAGGAGTGGATATTATGAAACTGTATCCCGAATATCTTTGTGCCGACCGCCCCTTTGCAGCGGGTGAAGAATTGCCGGATATGAGCGGCGTTCAGCTGGTCAGCCATGGCTGCACGCTCAACGGCTATGTGCTGACGCCCGGCGGCGCGGCGGAGGAGCTTCATCCGCTGGCCATCATGCTGCACGGCTTTCCCGGCAACTGCACCAATAACGATCTGGGTATTGCCCTGTGCCGCATGGGCTGCGTGGTGCTGAATGTGTTCTACCGCGGCGCGTGGGGCAGCGAGGGCTATTATACCTTCACCGGTAAGGTGGAGGACGCGGTGGAGGTCGCCAACTGGGCGGTCAGCGAAGCGGTCGCGTCCCAATACCGCATCGACCCCGAGAATGTCTTCCTTGTGGGGCACAGCATGGGCGGCTTTGCCGCGGGCAATGCCATGCGCCGTCTGCCCTGGGTCAAGGGTGCGGTGCTGATGGCGCCTTACGATATGCCGTGGTTCTTTGAAAACGGCAAGGAACAGGAATTTTACGATCTGCTGCCCATCGGCAGATCGCTGCGGCAGGAATCTCCGGATTCTCTGGTGCAGGATGCCCTGTCCTGCTGGAAGACCATGGGCTTCTCGCAGGCGTATGAGGATCTGAAGGATCGCAATCTCTATTTCATCGGCGGCAGCAAGGATGGCTGCGCCCGTCCTGCCGAGATGATCGAACCGCTCTTCCGCAGACTGCAGGCACATGAGACCGATGCGGATCAGAAGTATGACCTGCTGGATACGGATCATTGCTTCGCCGATATGCGGCTGCGTCTTTGCTCCATGGTGGGCAATTGGATCGCCTCTGTGGCCGAAAAGTAAACACAGCACAGACCGAAAACCGTCCGTTCAGATGGCCTGCGGTCTGTGCTTTTTTCTTGACCTTTTTTGAGAATCGGGTATGATAATAAGGATGTGAAAAGAAAAGGAGCTTTGTTATGAAGAAGCTGATCGCGTGGTTTCTCGCTGCCTGTACGGTGCTTGCGCTGGCAGGCTGTGGGAAGAAGGAAATTGCCGGCAATGTGCGCCTCGGCGCGCTGAAAGGGCCGACGAGCATGGGCCTTGTTAAATTGCTGGAGGACGATGCCGAAGGAAAAACCGAAAATGACTACAGCTTCCAAATGGCTGCCGCGGCCGATGAGCTGACGCCGCTGCTGCTGAAGGGCGAACTGGATATTCTGGTTGCTCCGCTGAATCTCGGCGCGATCCTGCATCAAAACTCCGGCGGTGAAGTGCGGCTGCTGGCGGTCAGTACGCTGGGCGTGCTGCATCTGGTGGAATCCGGCGGCGAGACCGTGCAGGATTGGGCAGATCTCAAGGGCAAGACCATCTATGCCACCGGAAAGGGAACGACTCCGGAATACGCGCTGCGCTATCTGCTGGAGCAGTACGGTCTGGATCCCGATGCTGATGTGACCTTTGCATGGAAGAGTGAACCCACGGAGATCGTGGCGCAGATGGCGCTGGGCGAGCCTGTCGTTGCCATGCTGCCGCAGCCGTTTGTAACGGTCGCGAAGGGGCAGATCCCCGACCTGCGGGTGGTATTTGACCTGACCGAGCAATGGGACGCGCTGGAGAACGGCAGCCGTCTGCTGACGGCGGGTGTGCTGGTACGCAAGGCATTTCTGGAGGATAATCCCGGTGTCGTGGAGACCTTCCTCAAGGAATTTGATGCGTCTGTGACCTATCTCAATGAGAATGTGGCGGAAGGTGCGGTTTTGGTGGAAAAGTACGGCATCGTGAAGGCTGCCGTGGCGGAAAAGGCCATTCCCGGCTGCCACGTGGTCTGTATCACAGGCGAGGAGATGGAGTCCGCCGTCCGCGGGTACTATCAGACCCTGTTTGATCAGAATGCCGCTGCCGTGGGCGGGGAACTTCCGGAGGATGACTATTATGCGCCGTAAGGCTGTGGGAAGGCTGCTTTCCGTTTTGCTGGCGCTGACCGTGTGGGAGATCGCGGCGCTGTGCTTCCGCATTCCCGCGCTGCTGCCCGAACCGTGGCAGGTTGGCAGGCGGCTTTTGGAACTGCTGCCGAAGCCTGCGGCATGGCGCTCCGTGGGCATGACGTCCCTTCGTATCCTGCTGGGGTTTTTGCCCGCGGTTCTGCTGGGCGCGGCTGCCGCTGCGGCGGAACAAAAATTTCCCTTCGTCGGCACGCTGCTTTGGCCGTGGGTCACCGCCATGCGGTCTGTGCCTGTGGCTTCGTTGACGGTCATCTGCCTCATCTGGTTTTCCGCGGGAAAGCTGGCGGCCTTTATCACCTTTCTGGTGGCATTCCCGCTGTTCTATGCGGGCATCGCGTCCGGCATCCGCGCGGCAGACCCCAAGCTGACGGAGATGGCGAAGCGCTTTGATGTTCCCGCGGGCAAGAGGTTCCGCTGCATTCTGCTGCCGCAGCTGCGTCCGTGGCTGCATACCGCTGCCGTTTCCTCGGTGGGACTCTGCTGGAAAGCCTGCGCCGCCGCGGAGGTCATCGGTGTGGTGAGCGGTTCCGTGGGCGAGCAGCTCTATCTGTCCAAGGTGTATTTTGATGTGGCGGGTCTGCTGGCATGGACGGTCGTGATCATCCTCTGCAGCGCTGCCTGCGAAAAGCTGGCGGGACTTTTGACGGATCTCATCTGCGGGAGGTGGAGCAGACAGTGAAACTGGAACATATCTGTAAATCCTACGGCGAAAAGCAGGTGCTGCGTGATTTCTCACTGACGCTGGAACCGGGTGATATCCTTGTGCTGATGGGGCCTTCCGGCTGCGGAAAGACCACCCTTCTTCATATCATTGCGGGGCTGATCCAAGCGGATGCCGGTGAACGATCCGGAATTCCAGACAGGCTTTCCGTGGTGTTTCAGGAGGATCGGCTCTGCGAATGGGAATCGGTTCTTTGGAATCTGCGGCTGGTCTGCAGAGAATCGGAGGATACGATCCTCGGCCATCTGACGGAGCTGGGGCTGGAACGGGAACTGCATACCAAGGTCAGCGAACTGAGCGGAGGCATGAAGCGCCGCGTGGCGCTGATCAGAGCCGTACTGCACGGCGGTGATCTGATCCTCGATGAAGCCTTCCGCGGCCTTGACGCGGAGCGGCTGGAGAATGCTGTCCGCTATGTGCTGCGCCATAAAGGCGAAAGAAGCATCCTCTGCGCCACCCACGATGCCCGCGTGGCAGAACTGCTGGGCGGCAGACTGATGCATATGAAATGAAATGACGGAGCCGCTCTGCCGAAAGGCAGGGCGGCTTCTGCAGCTTCTGTTTGTTTTGACAGCATCTCAAAAGTATGGTATCTTGATTTCATAAGAAGCGGACACCTGTTCGCCGGAGAAAGGAAACCTGCCATGATCGAAAAGAAACTTATGTCCGATCTGATCGCCATCGTATTGCATGGCGGCGCGGACTTCGCGGAAGTCTACTGCGAATATTCCAAAAACAGCCGCATCGGCTACGCCGACAGGAAGATCGAATCGATCTCCGATCAGATCGTCAGCGGCGTCGGCATCCGCGGCTTTGTGGGAACAAAGACGTTTTTTGCCAGCACCACGGATCTTTCCGAAAGCGGACTGCGGGAATGTGCCAATCGTGTGGCGCAGGCCATCGGTTCTCCCGTGGACCGTATTCCCACCTTCAGCCTTGTGGAGCGGATCCCTACCAATATCCATCCCGTCAAAACCGTTCCGCAGGATGTTTCCACGGCGGTGCGGGCAGGTCTGCTGCGGGCAGGCTGCGGCAAGGCCTACGAAGCCGATGAAAAGATCATTCAGGTCAGCGGCAGCCTCGTGGCCAACGACCATTCCTTTGTGGTGGCCAATTCGGAAGGCCTTTATACCGCCGACCGTCAGATCCGTACCCGCATGGCTGTTTCTGCCATTGCCTCCAACGGCGCGGAGAATCAGGAAGGCTCCTGCAGCCCCGGCAGAAGCATGGGTCTTGAACTGCTGGAAATGATCTCTCCCGAATCCATCGGTGAAGAAGCGGCACGGCAGGCACTGGTCAATCTGCGCGCCGTACCCTGTCCCTCGGGTCTGATGCCCGTGGCCATTGAGAATGGTTTCGGCGGCGTCATTTTCCATGAGGCCTGCGGCCATTCGCTGGAAGCCACCTCCGTAGCCATCGGCATGAGTCAGATGGCGGGCAAGCTGGGGCAGCAGGTGGCGAATCCCAAAGTCACCGCCATCGATGACGGCACCATTGCCAACGCATGGGGCAGCTGCAACATCGACGATGAGGGCGAGCCCATGATCCGCCGTGTGCTGATCGAAAACGGCATCCTCAAGAGCTATATGATCGACCGCCTGGGCGCCCGCCGTATGGGCATGGCCTCCACGGCTTCTGCCCGCCGTCAAAGCTATGCCTTTGAGCCGACCTCCCGCATGACCAACACCTACATTGCCAACGGCCCCGACCGCAACGAAGATATCATCGCCTCCATCGAAAACGGCATCTACTGCGCGGCCATGGGCGGCGGCTCCGTCAATCCCTTCACGGGTGCGTTCAATTTTGCCGTGCGGGAAGGCTATATGATCCGCAACGGCAAGATCTGTGAACCGGTTCGCGGCGCCAGCCTCATCGGCACCGGCAGCGAAGTCATTCAAAAGATCGATATGGTGGGCAATAATCTGGATACCGCGCAGGGTATGTGCGGCAGTTCCAGCGGCAGCGTTCCCACGGATGTGGGTCAGCCGCTGCTCCGCGTCAGCGAGATCACCGTAGGCGGACAGGCATAAGAAAGGGGAGCGGAACAGATGCAGAACGAAAAACTGAAAGCCATTGTGGCGGAGGCTGCCGCCCGTTTCGGTGCCGATGCCTATGAGATCCGGATCAGCACCACGGAAAGTGCCGGCGCGGAAGCGCTGAAGGATGAGATCAGCACCGTGACCTATGCGCTCTCCGGCGGTATGACCGTCCGATGCGTGAAGAACGGAAGATCCGGCTATGCCGCCAGCGAACTGATTTCGGAGGAAGCAGCAGCGGAGCTGGTAAGGCAGGCCTGCGCCAACGCGGAGGCCATCGATGAAGAAGACGCCGTCCCGCTGTTTGAAGGCTCCGATGCATATGAAAGTCGTGAAGGCGAGGCGGAAGCCCTTCCTTCCGCGGAAGAACTGAAGGCGCAGACCCTGCAGCTGCAGAAGCTGACCTATGAAGCCTCCGATCGGATTGTGGATGGCACCCAGTGTCAGGTCAAGGGTATCTTTGTTCGCGATTCTTTCCTCAATTCCGCGGGGCTGGATCTTTCCTATGAATGTTCGCGGGTGATCCGCGTGGTGGCGGCAGCTGTCCGTGAAGGCGATCAGGCTGACGACGACTATTCCGTTGTGCCTGTTGCCAAAGAAACGCCGGAAGAGACAGTAAACAAAACTGTGCAGTCAGCACTGGGTAAACTGGGCGCTGATACGGTGGATTCCGGCAAGTATGATATCATTTTTGATAAGGCTTCGCTGCGTAGTCTGCTGGAGACCTATGCCTCTGTCTTCTCCGCGCGCTCTGCCTATCTCAAAACCACGCTGCTGGCGGGCAAAGAAGGCGAGGAAGTGGCGGCGCCCTGCGTGACGCTGGTGGATGATCCGTTCTGGGCGGATAAGTTCGGCCATTGCCCCTATGACGGCGAAGGCGTTGCCGTCCGTACCAAGAAACTCATCGAAAACGGCGTTCTCAAAACACTGCTCTATAACCGCATGTATGCCAAGCTGCTGGGGCGGGAGACCACGGGCAATGCGGCCGGTGCCCGCAATATCGAGCCGAAGGGCCTTTATATTGCTCCTGGTGCCTATGCGGAACAGGCGCTTCTGGAGCATATGGGCAGCGGCCTTTATATCACTGCCCTCAACGGTCTGCATGCAGGTGCCAACACACAGAGCGGCGATTTCTCTTTGCAGGCGGAAGGCTGGCTGGTGGAAGACGGCAAAAAGGTGCGTCCCGTCAAGAATATCACCGTGGCGGATAATTTCTTCCGCATTCTCAAAAAAGTGGATGCCATCGGTGATACGGTGGAATTCGATGCGGTTTCCGACTTCGGCGCTCCCGAACTGCTGGTCAAGGATGTCAGCGTATCCGGCAGATAATGGAAATGCTGAAATATCCTGCCCTGAAGCAGGGTCGATTTTGCCGCAGACTCAACCGCTTTTTGGCAGAGGTGGAGTTGGACGGCGTTGTGGAGCGCTGCCATGTGAAGAATACGGGAAGGCTGCGGGAACTGCTGCTGCCCGATGCGGAGGTATGGTGCGAGTGCCATGACGATCCGAACCGCAAAACGAAATTTTCTCTGCTGCTCGTCCGCGCGGGTGAAGAACTGGTGAGCATCGACTCGCAGGCGCCCAATAAAGTGGCATTTTCCTATGTGCAGGACGGAGGATTGGGCTTCGTGCCGGATTCGCTGCGGCGTGAGGTGACCCGCGGCGATTCCCGCTTTGACCTTTGCTGCACGCATGACGGTCAGACGGTATACATAGAGGTCAAGGGCGTCACGCTGAAAAAGGACGGCCTTGCCATGTTTCCGGATGCGCCCACAGAGCGGGGCGCCAAGCACGTCCGCGGTCTGATGCAGGCGGTGCGGGAGGGCTGCGAGGCCTGCATCCTTTTTGTCATCCAGCGCCGCGATGTGCGGGAATTCATGCCCAACGAGGGCTCCGATCCCGAATTTGCCGCGGCGCTGCGGGAAGCGGCGGCAGGCGGCGTCCGTGTGCAGGCGGTCTCCTGCGAGATCACCACGGAGGGCATAAAAACAGCCGCACCGGTGACGGTACGGCTGTAAGGGTCAGATCAGATCCTCCAATTCCAGAAGATCAGCGATCTCATGATCGGGACGGACTTCGGTTCGTCCCGTTTTTTTATTGGGGTTAAACCAGATCGTGGTGATACCCGCCCGAATACCGCCGAGGATATCGGAGGAAAGACTGTCACCCACAATGGCGGTCTCTTCGGGGCGGAAGCCTTCGATGCGGGAAAACACATGGTCAAAATATTCCTTGGAGGGTTTTACCGCGCCGATCTCTTCGGAAATGAAGATCTGCTCAAAGTAAGCATCCAGACCGGAAGCTGCAAGGCGGCTGTACTGCGTTTCCGCCACACCGTTGGAGGTGATGAACAGGCGGCAGCGGGGCTTCAAACGGTCAAGGATCTCCACGGCATGGGGGATCAGCTTATAGCCGATGCCGAGGTTTTTGCGGTAGATCCGTTCGCATTCCGCGGGATCATGGGGAAGATGATACTCCTCAAACATCTGACGGTGCCTCGCAACGAGCATATCGGCACGTTCGAACTCTCCGCGCTCGTAGGCCATCCAGAAGCTTCGGTTGACCGTGTGATAGCGGGCGTACATTTCATCCGTCATGGGCGATCCCAATGCCTCATAGGTGCGGCGGATGGCCTGCTGCTCCTGCCAAGGGAAATCCAGCAGCGTGTCATCCACATCCATCAAAAGGCATTTAATCATGGTGCAGCCTCCGGTAGAGAACATTGGAAAGGTTGGCAAAGGCGGGGATATCCAGCGTTTCGCCGCGGACATTGGCGGGCAGACCTGCCTCCTCAATGACCTCCGCGAGGGCAGCCTTACCCAGCTGGGAGAAGCCCATGGAAAGGCCGTTCAGCAGCGTCTTGCGGCGGACGGCAAAGGAAGATTTGACCACGCGGAAGAAGAGTGCCTCATCGAGGATCTCACAGATCGGCTCTTCCCGCATTTCCAGCTTCATGACGGCAGATGTGACCTTCGGCTGGGGCAGGAAGCAGGAGGGCGGCACATCAAAGAGCAGCTGCGGCTTGGCATAGTACTGGCAGAAGACGGTGAATGCGCTGTAGTCCGCAGTGCCTGCTTTGGAGCAGATGCGCTGGGCAACTTCTTTCTGCACCATAACGGTGACGGAGGAGAAGCAGCGGCTTTCCAGCAGCGCTGCCAGAATGGGAGAGGTGATGTAATAGGGCAGGTTGGCACAGGCCATGGGTTTCAAATCGCCGAACTTTTCCCGCACCAGTGCGGGGATGTCCTGCTTGAGGATATCGGAGAAGATGATCTCCAGATTATCAAATTCCGCCAGAGTCTCCGCCAGAATGGGCTTGAGGTTCAGATCCACCTCCACGGCTACGACCTTGCCCGCGTTGCGGCAAAGCTCGCTGGTCAGAGGGCCGATGCCGGGGCCGATCTCCAGCACACCGCACTCGGCGGTAACGCCTGCCTGACGGGCGATCTCTCTGGGCACCCAGTCCTGGATCAGAAAGTTCTGCCCCTTGGCTTTGGAAAAGTGGAAGCCGTGCCGTTCCAGCAGCGGCTTGACTTCATGGATATTGCAAAGATTCATATCGATCAACTCACATTTTCTGATGGTTTCCTATAGTTTAGCAGAAAAGCGGATGGTTGACAAGGCGGAAAAACGGTGCTATAATTTCGGCAGTTAAAGAGGCTTTGACGAAGACAATGGCCGCGAAACCCAGGTCAGAGAGACGGCGCAACTGCTGCGAGTGCCGTTCCTGCAAGCCGCTGCCCAACCACTTCCGAGCTGCTCCGTAAAAGGGAAACCGATTAAACGGAGACGGGATTCGCCCGTTACAGCGGCAACGAGCGGCAGATCTTTCTGCAAGCAGGGTGGAACCGTGGAATGTTTTATCATCCCACCCCTGAACTTTACGTCAGGGGCGGGATTTTTCTATGCCCCAAGAGAAAGGAACGAGCGAAATGTCTGAAGAAAATCTGTACACCTTTGAAAACGAACAGTACCGCAAAACGTACTGGCATACCTGCTCCCATGTGATGGCGCAGGCTGTCAAGCGTCTGCATCCCGAAGTCAAGCTGGCCATCGGCCCTTCCATTGAAAACGGCTTCTATTATGACTTCGATGCCCCTTTTGCCTTTACCCCCGAGCATCTCACTGAGATCGAAGGCGAAATGCGCAAGATTTGCAAGGAAAAGCTGAAGCTGGAGCGCTTTGAGCTGCCCCGTGCCGAAGCCATTGCCTTCATGGAAGAGAAGGAAGAACCTTACAAGGTCGAGCTGATCAACGATCTGCCCGAGGATGCCGTCATCTCCTTCTACCGTCAGGGCGATTTCGTGGACCTCTGCGCAGGCCCTCATCTGGATTCCACCGGCCGTATCAAGGGCAATGCCATCAAGCTGACCCAGTGCTGCGGCGCCTACTGGCGCGGCGACTCCAACCGCAAGGTTCTGCAGAGAATCTATGCCGTGGCCTTCCCCAAGAAGGACGAGCTGGACGCTTACCTCGAGCAGCAGGCCGAAGCGCTGAAGCGCGACCACAACAAGCTGGGCCGCGAGCTGGAGTATTTCACCACCGTGGATTCCATCGGTCAGGGCCTGCCCATCCTGTTGCCCAAGGGCGCCAGAGTCATTCAGACCCTGCAGCGCTGGATCGAGGACGAAGAGCAGAAGCGCGGCTACCTGCTCACCAAGACGCCTCTGATCGCCAAGCGCGAGCTCTACAAGATCTCCGGCCACTGGGATCATTATCTGGACGGCATGTTTATTCTGGGCGATCCCTATGACGAAGAAAAGGAATGCTTCGCCCTGCGTCCCATGACC
>JAFSHY010000117.1 GCA_017440065.1 Oscillospiraceae bacterium
CCTCTCCCACAGGGAGAGGCAAGGACAGGTTCTGAATCACGTTCGCGGATGTTCGTAGGGGCGGGCGTCCCCGCCCGCCCGTAAACTGCGGGAGGGCACAGAGGCCCTCCCCTACATTCAGATATGTTTCGTTGTTATCTTAGGGGAGGCGTTTCGCCTCCCGCTAGGTTCGATTTTCGAACCGTGGGAGATTCTTCGCTGCGCTCAGAATGACAGTCATCTTCAATCTCCAATCTTCACTCTTCCATCTCATAACGCGGGATTCCTTGCTGCCGCCCGGAATGACAAATATCTTCACGCTCCAATCTCCACTCTTCGCTCTCCAAAGGAGGTTTTGCCATGGATTTCAAAATTCACACACCCTATCAGCCCACGGGCGACCAGCCGCAGGCCATCCGCAAGCTGGTGGACGGCCTCAACATGGGACTCAATGAACAGGTTCTGCTGGGCGTGACCGGCTCCGGCAAGACCTACACCATGGCCAATGTCATCGCTGCTGTCAACCGCCCCACACTGGTGCTGGCGCACAACAAGACCCTTGCCGCCCAGCTCTGCGCCGAATTCCGCGAGATCTTCCCCGAAAACGCGGTGGAATATTTCGTATCCTACTACGATTACTATCAGCCCGAAGCCTACATCGCTCATACGGACACCTACATCGAAAAGGACTCCTCCATCAACGATGAGATCGAACGCCTGCGCCACAGCGCCACCTCCTCCCTCTTTGAGCGGCGGGATGTGATCGTGGTGGCCTCCGTTTCCTGCATCTACGGTCTGGGCGACCCTATCGACTATAAGAACATGGTCATCTCCCTGCGAACGGGACAGGAGCGTGACCGCGACGAATTCATCAACAAGCTCATCGAGATCCGCTACGAGCGCAACGACATGAACTTCGCCCGAAACAACTTCCGCGTCCGCGGCGACACCGTGGAAATCTACCCCGCCTACTGGACGGGTAAGGCCATCCGCGTGGAGTTCTTCGGCGACGAGATCGACCGCATTTCGGAGATCAACGCCGTCACCGGCATGCCGGAGCGGATCGTGAACCACATTGCCATCTATCCCGCCTCCCACTATGTGGCCTCCAAGGAGAAAATGAACCGCGCCATCGGGGAAATTCTCAAGGAAATGGACGCGCAGGTGCAATACTTCCGCGAAAACGACAAGCTGCTGGAGGCCCAGCGCATCCAGCAGAGAACCCTCTATGACATTGAGATGATGCAGGAGATCGGCTTCTGCTCCGGCATTGAAAACTATTCCCGCGTGATCGCGGGCAGAGAACCCGGCTCGCCGCCCATGACCCTCCTCGACTATTTCCCCGAGGACTACCTGCTGCTCATCGACGAGAGCCATGTGACGCTGCCGCAGGTGCGCGCCATGTACGCGGGCGACCGCGCCAGAAAGGAAAGCCTCGTGCAGTACGGCTTCCGCCTGCCCTCCGCCTTTGACAACCGACCGCTGAACTTCGACGAATTCCAGAAGCGTATGGGACAGACCATCTACGTTTCCGCCACCCCTGCAGACTTCGAGGTGGAACGGGCGGGACAGATCGCGGAGCAGGTCATCCGTCCCACGGGTCTGCTCGATCCCGAGGTCTTCGTCCGTCCCATCGACGGACAGATCGACGATCTCATCGGCGAGATCAACCGGGTGGTCAGCGGAGGAGAACGAGTGCTGATCACCACGCTGACCAAGAAGATGGCGGAAGACCTCACCACCTACCTGCTGAACGTGGGCATTCGCGTGCGCTATATGCACTCCGACATCGGCGCCATCGAACGCATGGAGATCATCCGCGACCTGCGTATGGCAAAATTCGATGTTCTCGTAGGCATCAACCTGCTGCGAGAAGGCCTTGACCTGCCGGAGGTGAGCCTCATCGCCATCCTCGATGCGGACAAGGAGGGCTTCCTCCGTTCGGAGACCAGCCTGATCCAGACCATCGGCCGCGCCGCCCGAAACGCGGGCGGACGGGTCATTATGTACGCCAACAAGATCACCGCAGCCATGCGCCGCGCCATCGACGAAACGGAGCGCCGCCGCGGCATCCAGCAGGCTTACAACGAGCTGCACGGCATCACACCGAAGACCATCATCAAGCCGGTGCAGGAGCTGCTGGAGATCTCGAAGGACGCCACGGAAAGCTACCGCAAGGACGGCCTCAAGATGACCGAGCAGGAACGTCAGCGCGAGATCGAACGGCTGGAAAAGGAAATGAAGAAGGCCGCCAGGATGATGGAATACGAATATGCCGCCGTGCTGCGTGACCAGATCATCGAGCTGCGCGGACAGGGGAAGAAAGGCTGAGAAACGGCAAAGGACGGAGATTCTTCGTCGCTTCACTCCTCAGAATGACATTCGGGGTAAGTAATTGTCATTCCGCGCACAGCGGTGGCAGTTCACAGACGGCAAAAACACGGGTCACAGACAACGGTCTGTGACCCGTGTTTTGGTTTTCAAAACTCAATCGTGGAGGCCCTGTTTTCTCAGATGCTCCAGCATGGCATAGGGATCATCGGGGTTGACGATGCGGCTGCCCCAGGAAAAGGCCAGATCGTACTTGGGATATTCCCGCAGGCTGGGCGCCATCAGCGGCATGATGCCCTTGGATAGCAGGTGATCGAACCATTCCTTCGGACAGAGGGCCTCCTCGCACTTTTCGATGGAGCCATCCTCCAGCTGCACCCGATGCTGCATGCAGGCCACATCGATGAACTCTTCCGGATCGGTCTCCATCTCGCCGAGGATGAACCACGGATAGAAGCCGTGATAGTGGAATTCATCGTTCCACCGCATCCAGACCCGCTCCAGCAATCTGCCGTCAAAGGAATTGATCCACGTCCGTTCGCCCACGCCGTACTGCCCCAGCAGCACGCTGACCTTATCGCAGCAGCGGTAGGCAAATTCCTCATTGCCCGCCGTGGGGTAGTCCTTCAGCTCGATATTGAGCAGCAGCTTCGGATGCTCCAGCGCGAAATCCAGCAGTTCCTGCAGCGTGGCAGGCGGTTCGGGCGGGAATCTGCCTTCCGACAAAGCGGCGGCATTCAGCGTTCGGATCTCCGCCAGCGTCAGATCGCAGACCCGACCCGTGCCGTCCGTGGTGCGATCCACCGTTTCATCGTGCATGAGGATCAGTTCTCCGTCCTTTGTCATGCGGACGTCCGTTTCGATCATATCGCAGCCCGCTTCCACCGCCATACGCATGGCGGTCATCGTGTTTTCTATGCCGTTGACGCGGTCGCCGCGGTGGCCGCTGACCAGCACCTTATCTGTATACTGCATCTCTGTCGCCTTCCTTTCTTATTTCAGTATACCACGAAGGCAGACGGATCGCCAGCGGTTTCACGGGAAGCATGTAGATTTTTGCTGCCGCGTGCGCTATAATGTGGGCAGAAAAAATCCCTTTCCGGAAGAAGGCTTCCCATGAAACGTGTTTTTACCACCATGATGGCCGATCAGGCCGGTGCGTTCCTCGGTGCCGACCGATGCATATCCCGCCTCGGCCTCAACATCACCCGCGTCAGCTACAACAAGGCCGTGGATGCCCATCTGCTCTTCATTGAGGTGGAAGGTGATGAAGCCCGCCTCGACGAGGCGGAAACGGCGCTGGCGGAGCTGGGCTATCTGCCCCACTCCATGACCATCGGCAGCGTGATCCTGCTGGAATTCCGGCTGGAAGACCGCCCCGGCACGCTGTATCCCGTGCTGGAGCTGATCCGCCGCTACCGGTTCAACATCTCCTACATCAGCTCGCAGGAAAACGGCAGCGGCTTTCAGGATTTCAAAATGGGGCTGTTTGTGGACAACAGCCGCGACATCTCTGCCTTTATGCGGGAAGCGGCGCAGCTCTGCCCCGTCCGTATTCTGGACTACGACCGCAGCGAAAAGATCCTGGACAACACGGTCTTCTACCTCTCCTTTGCCAATGAGATCACGGAAAAGATGGGTCTGACCGCGCAGGAAAAGAGCGACCTGATCGTCAACTCCAACCTCATCATGCAGATGCTGGACGAGCGAAATAACCCGCCCTACAAGACCTTTGACTACATCCGCCAGTTTGCCGACGGCGTCAAAGCAGGCACGCTCCGCTATGAACCGCGGATCACCCGCCTGCAGACCGCCAAGGGTCTGCCGATCACGCTCATCGAGCCGCCCGTGGGCAGCAATACCTGCCTGCTGGAATGTGATGACGTTCTGCTGGCGGTGGACAGCGGCTTTGCCTGCTGCCGCGACCGTCTGCTGGATACCCTCCGCGGCTGCTTCCCCGATTGGGACAGCCGCCGAAAGGAACTGCTGCTGACCCACGCGGACGTGGATCATGTGGGCTGCGCCGACCTTTTTGATCTGGTGCATCTGAGCCAAAAGTGCTTTGACAATTTCCGCCTGGAACGGGAAGGTCTTCCCGGCCTTCGGGAGGAAAATTCCATCCACACCCCCTATGTGCGCATCAGCAAGCTGCTGACGGGCTACCGCCCACCACAGGAAGCCGCCCTCCGCGTGCTGGGCGGCAGCTCCGAACCGCAGACGGAGCTTCTGACGCGGATCGGCACATTGACCGTCTCTCCGCTGACCTTCGAGGTCTATGAAGGGCAGGGCGGCCATGTCCGCGGCGAGTGCATCTTCCTTGAACGGGAGCATCGCATCGTTTTCACGGGCGATATCTTCGTGAACATTCGCGGCTTCCTGCCCGCGCAGGCCCGCTTCAACCGGCTGGCGCCCTTCCTGATGACGTCGGTGGATGTGGCGCCGCAGCTGGCAAAACAGGAGCGGGACGCGATCTTCCGTCTGCTGGATCCCGGCAGCTGGCAGATCTTCGGCGCCCACGGCGGCGTCTATGAAATCTCCGTACCGAAACAGGAGGAATCTTCATGCTGAACATCCCCTACGGAAACACTCATCTGCCCTTTGAAGAGGGCAATGCCGCGGTGCTGCGCTCCCGCATCGGTGAGCTGCGGGCAGACCGAAGCGGCAGCGACCTCGTTCGGGCGGCCATGGCGCAGCCCATCGGCAGCCCCAGGCTTTCCGAGCTGGCAAAGGGCAAGCGCAGCTGCGTCATCATCATCTCCGATCACACCCGCCCCGTTCCCAGCCGCGACATCCTGCCCCATATGCTGCGGGAGCTGAAGGAGGGCAATCCGAAGATCGAAATTACCCTGCTGGTGGCCACAGGCTGCCACCGCGCCGCCTCCGCGGCGGAGCTGGAGGCCAAGCTGGGACGGGAAATTTTGGATACCGTTCCCGTAGTCATGCATGACTGCCGCGATAAGACCCGCAATATACCGATCGGCAGGCTGCCCTCCGGCACGGAATGCGTCATCGACCGTCTGGCGGCGGAAGCCGACCTGCTGGTGGCGGAGGGCTTTATCGAGCCCCACTTCTTCGCGGGCTTTTCCGGCGGACGGAAGAGCGTGCTGCCCGGCATCTGCGATGAGGTGACCGTCTTCGGCAACCATTGCAGCCGCTTTATCGACAGCCCCTTCGCACGCACCGGCATTCTGGACGGCAATCCCCTGCACGAAGATATGCTTGCCGCCGCCCGTATGGCAAAGCTTGTCTACATCGTCAATGTCGTTATTGACGAAGAAAAGAACACCGTGGCTGCCTTTGCCGGTGATTTCGAGCAGGCGCACCGCAAGGGCTGCGACTTCCTGCTGAACTACTGCCGCGTGCCTGCCGCCCCTGCGGATATCGTGCTGACCTCCAACGGCGGCGCGCCGCTGGATCAGAACCTTTATCAGTGCGTCAAGGGCATGACCGCCGCCGAAGCCACCTGCAAGGAGGGCGGCACCATTATCCTCTGCGCCGAATGCGCGGACGGTCACGGCGGCGAGGGCTTCTACCGCGATCTTGCCGAATGCGAAAGCCCCGCTGCCCTCTACGCGAAGTTCCTTGCCGTGCCGCAGGATCAGACCCCGCAGGATCAGTGGCAGAGCCAGGTGCTGGCGCGGATCTTAATGAAATACCGCGTCATCGTGGTGACCCGTCCCGCCATGCGAAAGACCGTGGAGGACATGAAGATGCTTTGGGCCGCCACGCCCGAAGAGGCCGTTGCCATGGCAAGGAGCATGGGCGGAAAAACGCTGACGGTGATCCCCGACGGGATCTCTGTCATCCTCGCGTGAGGGAACTGCCATGACAAAAGACTTAACCACCGGCAGACCACTGAAACTGGTTTTCCAGTTTGCCGTTCCCGTTCTGCTGGGCATGCTGCTGCAGCAGGTCTATGCCCTCGTGGATACGGCCATCGTGGGTAGGACGCTGGGTGTGATCGCGCTGGGCGGTGTCGGCGCCACCGGTTCTCTGAACTTTATGGTCATCGGCTTCTGCAACGGCCTTTGCAGCGGCCTTTCCATCCCCGTGGCGCAAGCCTTCGGCGCCGGCGATGAGGGGCAGCTGCGCCGCTATATCACCAACAGCGTGTTTCTCTGCGCTGCGGTCGCGGCGATCCTGCTGGCGGGCATTCTGCCCAACTGCCGCCGTATCCTCACGCTGATGAACACCACGAAGGAGCAGTTCGGCTTCGCCTATTCCTATATCTTCATCATCTTCTGCGGCGTGCCCGCCACCATGCTCTATAATCTCACCGCAGGCATCCTCCGCGCGCTGGGCGACAGTAAGACGCCGGTGCGGTTCCTGGCGCTGTCCTCTGCCCTCAATATCGCGTTGGACCTGGTGACGATCCTCATCTTCAAGATGGGTGTGGCCGGCGCGGCGCTGGCTACGGTTTTCTCCCAGCTGGTGTCCGGTCTTGCCTGCCTCTTCTATATGAAGAAGCACTTCCCCATCCTGCACACGCGGCGGGAGGAGTGGAAACCGCTGAAAAAGGAACTGGCAAGGCTTTTCGGCCAGGGCGTTCCCATGGGCCTGCAGTTTTCCATCACGGCCATCGGCTCCGTCATGCTGACCAGCGCCGTCAACAGCCTTGGACCTCTGTATGTTTCCGCTACTGCCACTTCCAATAAGATCAACTTTATCTTCCTCTGCGGCTATCAGGCGCTGGGCGCCACCTCCGCGAACTTCTGCGGTCAGAACCTTGGCGCGAAGCAGTATGACCGCATCAAGCGGGGTGTCCACAGCTGCCTGCTGCTGGCCACGGTCTTTGCCTGCATCCATGTGGTGACGGTGTGGTTTGGCAACCGCCTGTTCCTGCTTATGTTCCTCCGTGCCGAGGAGATCGGGCAGGTGGCCGACCTTGTGCGGCTGAACACCATCTGCTATGCGTTGGGCGGCTTTGTCCTCCAGTTTGTGGAAGCCTACCGGCAGGGCGTGCAGGGCATCAGCTTCACAAAGCTGGCGCTCTGCGCCGGTATGCTGGAGATGATCATGCGTACTCTCTGCGCCGTCTGGGGTGTTCCGAACTACGGCTACCTCGCCGTGGCCCTCTCCGGCACAATGGCCTGGGTCGCCGCCAGCGCCTTCCTCGTTCCCACCTTCTACCTCTGCCTGCGCAAGCGCAGAAGAGAGGGAGGGATGTTAAGAGTTAAGAGTGAAGAGTGAAGAAGGTGCCCTGACATTCAGACCGGCTCGTGTTGGCCGTAGGGCGGGGGATTGCTCCCGCCGCTTCCGGGCGATTCGTGAATCACACCTACAACAAAAATGGCGTCCCCGCCCTCCTGCCGTTGCTGCCTTTTCGGACACATAGGAAACGGATCGGAATAAAGGGGATGCGTTTCGCGTCCCATGCAAGCTTCCTGCTGCAAAAAAAGGACTTCATGCAAAAGCATGAAGTCCCTTTTATATGGTTTTTTTCTTATTCCCAGGTAGTGCCGTAGGATTTGTCGTAGAGACAGATATAACTCTTACCTACATTGACGGTCAGATCGTTGCCCTCCGGGTCGGTGAAAACGAATCTGCCGTTTTCATCGGTCTTCCAGAGGATGGGAATGATCTTGCCTTCGGAGGCATAGTAGCCTTCGCCGCCTTCCAGTATGATGTTGTTATGGAGGCCGTCCGGATAGCCGCCGATGACAGTGGAGATGGCAATGACATTCTTGACCGTGGTCACTTCGCCGTCCTTGTAGTCCGTCAGCTGTTCGCCGCAGCTCCATCGCTCGTAAAGGCCGGTCTCCTCGTCATAATGGAAGGAGGATACCTGGTAATCGGAGAAGGTAACGTGAACGATACTGTGTTCTTCGCCGTCAGCCAGCATTTCGTTTTCGCCATCTGCAAAGTTGAAGTAGGGTCCGATCTCCGTGGTAGTACGGTACTCACCCTTTTCAATGGTATCCAGCAGCAGTTCGTCGGTGGTATAGAGATGGTTTTCGGTCCCGTCCACACCGTTGTCCTCGCGGAACCAGGTCTCGCCGTGGAGCTGGAAGTCCAGATCGTCCATGTTGTTGGCATGCATCCAGGGTCTGCAGTAGGCGGGGTCTTCGCCCACATGGACATAGAGCAGGTCATAGGCATGGGCAATGCGGGCAAAGTCGATACGGGCAGAGCGGAGCGTACCCATATAGCCGATGCCCTCGATATCCTTGAACAAGGCCAGCAGACGGGTAGCGCGGCCTTCGATATAGGTCTCGAGGATGATGTCGGCATGGGGCAGGCCGCACTGGACACGCTGCTGCGGCAGCTGCACGTTGTTGTACATCAGACCGAGCGGACGCCTCATGGCATATTCCTCATCGCAGGGCTCGCCGGTGAGCTGGTTGAAAAACTCGGGTTCCGGCTCAGGCTCGGGTTCGGGCTCGGGCTCGGGTTCGGGTTCGGGTTCCGGTTCCGGTTCCGGCTCGGGTTCGGGGGCAGGTTCGGGTTCCGGAACAGGTTCGGGAGCAGGTTCGGGGGCAGGTTCTTCCTGCGGCGCCTCCACAGTATCCGCAAGAGAGACATCTTCCAGCGGCGCGGGTTCCGCCTTGCCGCAGGCGATCAGAGAAAGCAGCATCAGTGCCGCCAGCATCAGTGCGATCCATTTTTTCATCGTAACACCTCTTCGATAGTAACACAGATCCTTGTTCAGTGGGGCAAAAAGCCCTGTTTATTAATTATACCACAGATTGGAAAACCGTGCAACTGTCAGAGTTTACCTCTCCCATAGGAAAAGGCAAGGACGGATTTGGGACGATGTGGGCATCATCCCCTACATTCCGATTTGTTCCGTATTTCCCGTTGGGTGTCGATCTTCCGATGCGTTGGAGATTCTTCGCTGCGCTCAGAATGACAGACACCCTTTATTCCCCTCTCCTCCCGGCAAAGAGGAGGTTTTTACAGAAAAACAGGGTCGGATGCGAACATCCGACCCTGTGTATATGTTTTGGATTTATGGAGATCAGATCTCGAGATCCATCTGCGCGATAACAGCAGCGCAGCGGGGGCAAAGACCGGTTTCGGCCTGTGCGTCCACGGAATGCTTCCAGCAGCGGGGGCACTTGACGCCGGCGGCTTCGGAAACTTCCACGGTCAGACCCTTCAGGGCTTCACCGGCGCCGACCACATTGCCTTCGGCGGGCTTGCCTTCGGCGATGACGCAGTTGGAAACGATGAAGATCTCGGGCAGATCCATATCCTTGACGGCCTTGACGGCTTCTGCAGCCTCGGCATCCACGGCGTAGAGGCGGACTTCCGCTTCCAGAGACTTGCCGATGCGCTTATCGGCACGGGCGCGTTCCAGAACACCGTTGACATCGCCGCGAACCTTCATAACGGCATCCCACTTGGCCATGGCAGCCTCGTCGAGGGCATATTCGGTGAAGGCCTTGTTCATCTCGTTGAGCAACACGTTTCTGGCATCGTCGCTGTCGCGGTGGGGCATATGCAGCCAGATCTCATCGCAGGTGAAGGCGAGGATGGGAGCGAACAGCTTGGTCATGGTATCCAGGATCAGGAACAGAGCGGTCTGGGCGCTGCGGCGCTCCAGGCTGTCGGCGCCGTCGCAGTAGAGGCGATCCTTGATGATATCCAGATAGAAGGAGCTGAGGTCGACCACGCAGAAATCGTTGATGGCGTGGGAGATCACATGGAACTCATAGTCATTGTAAGCCTTTTCGCAGACGGCGATCAGCTTGTTGAGACGGGTCATGGCCCAGCGGTCCAGCTCCTTCATATCGGCGGGAGCCACCAGCTCGTTGGCATTGAAGCCCGCGAGGTTGCCGAGGCAGTAACGGGCGGTATTGCGGAACTTCAGATAGTTCTGGCTCAGCTGCTTGAAGATCTCTTCGGAGCAGCGGACGTCGGCATGGTAGTCGGCAGAGCCGGCCCACAGGCGGATGAGGTCTGCGCCGTACTTCTTGACG
>JAFSHY010000118.1 GCA_017440065.1 Oscillospiraceae bacterium
GGAAAGCAGCAGCTCATTGCCGTCCCAGTCCGTATTGATCGGCTCATCCAGCGAGATCTCCGTTTTCTGATTGGAGATCTTGCGGATATACATGAGGATCTCGTTTTCGATGCAGCGGGAGGAATAGGTGGCCAGCTTGATGTTCCTGTCCGTGCGGAACGTCCCCACCGCCTTGATGAGGCCGATGGTGCCGATAGAGATCAGATCCTCAATACCGACGCCTGTATTTTCAAATCTGCGGGCGATATAGACCACCAGCCGAAGATTCCGCTCGATCAGCCTCGATTTCGCCGCTTCGCTGCCCTCCGCCAGCTGCCGCAGCGCCTCTGCCTCCTCCTCTCTGCTGAGGGGCGGCGGAAGCACATCGCTGCCGCCTATGTAAAAGATCTGATCCGCCGTTCTTCCCATGCGTCCTTTTACCCATATTTTAATCGTTTCCAAGATCATCCTTATCCTCCCGTCAATCCATGATAGCTTCCATCCTCCGAAACGGTTCCCGGCATAAAGGCCAGAATGCCGCCTGCCCTTTGCTCCGATCCCACCGACATCGCTTCGCAGCGAATGCCCAGCAGCATTCTCTGCTCCACCCCTACCGCCTTATAGGGGATCATTCGCGGTTTCACCTCCGGATGCAGCCGCGAAAGAAGCAGCGCCGCACCGCAGGGATCCCGCAGGTCCTGCTGCTCCAGCTGCAGCAGCGTTCCCGCCACCGTACTGTCCGCCAGTACCACGGGCCGTCCCGTCAGCGGATCGCGCAGAAAGCTGCCGGTATCCAGCAGGGTACGGAAGCGCACTGTCTTCCCCGCCGCCGTGATCTGCACGGGGATCAGCCGCGGCTTTTTCCCCGTGACCGCACCGCTGACCGAAGCCGCAAACCCGTAGAGCAGCGCAGCCGATGCCGCCAGCATCGGCCACGTTACCCGCAGAAAAAAGCCCTCTGCCGTGCGGATCAGGCCGCCGGTCATGGGTGCGAGAGCAGTTTGAATGCCGCAAAGCGCCAGCGACAGCGCCAGAAACACCGCCCCGCAGCGCAGACCGTCCCAAGAGAGTCCGTACGCGCAGAGCACCAGCAGGAGAAAGCCCGCGCCAGCGATGCCGATCCCGCGAAAGGGCGGAAACAGCGCCAAAACCGAGACCGCCCCGCCCAGCAGGGCCGCTCCGATCAGCCGCTTCCCCGGTCTTCCGCCCCGCAGACGTACTGCCCCCGCCAGCAGCAGATAGTCCAGCGACGCATTGAGCAGGAACACGCCTTCCGCCCATACCGTCATGCGCTCACCTCCTGTTTGTCTATCCTAGCCTGTTCGCAGAAAAAATCCCGTCGCAACCGGGATGGGGCATAAAAAAAGGCCGCCGGGGCCTTTCGCCCCGGCGGTGCCGGCCGGCAGTTCATGCTGCCGCGTTATTCTTCCCGCAGGATTTTTTTGATGTTTTTTTCTGCCTTACTTCTAGGCAGCATGACCTCATGTCCGCAGCCGCAGCAGCGCAGGCGGAAATCCATACCGGTGCGCAGCACCAGCCAGCGGTCCGAACCGCAGGGATGCGCCTTTTTCATCTGCAGAATATCATTGAGCCGTACGTCCATCATACCCTCCGTATATTCCTCCGCTCTGATGGGAAAGCTATCCTATCATCCGCAGGAGGAGACTATTATGATCTATACCATTTCCGCCCTTTTCGGCCATTGCGGCAATGCCAAGCAGGCCGAAGCCATTCTGCGCAGCCACGGCTACCGCGTTACGCTGACCCATCAGCAGCCCAAAAAGGCCTTTTATCCCGGCATCTGCCCCGGCAGCGAGCGTTACAGCCCTGCCGTCCGCGCCGTTATGGTACCGGACAGGGACAGCTCCGTGCTGACCGTGCTGGCGGAACAGGAGCAGGACCGTACCTTTGTCCTCGATACGATCCGCAAATACAGCGGCCGTGCCATTCTTTGACCAACAGGGATCCGCTCAGGGTGTTTTGATCGCGTCCCAGTAGTGCTTTGCCGCCTGCTCCGACTTATTATCGCCATATTCATAATACACGCGATCCTTCAGCTCATCGGGCAGATACTGCTGCCGCACCCAATGGTTCTTATAATTATGGGGATAGAGATAACCCTGTTCCCGCTCAAAGCCCGTGCCGTCCGCGTGGACATTCTGCAGTTCCCGCGGGATCAGACCGGTCACGCCCTTGCGCACATCGGCAATGGCGGCATCGATGGCCATCTCCACGGAATTGGACTTGGGCGCGGTGGCCAGCAGGATGCAGGCCTGCGCCAGCGGCAGCCTTCCTTCGGGAAGGCCCAGCTGCAGCGCCGTATCCACACAGGCTTTCACGATCGGCACAGCCATGGGATAGGCAAGGCCGATATCCTCGCTGGCAGAGCAGAGGATGCGGCGGCAGGCGCCGCTGAGGTCACCCGCTTCCAGCAGGCGGGCAAGGTAGTGCAGCGCCGCATCGGGATCGGAGCCGCGGAGTGATTTCATCAGCGCGGAGACCACATCGAAATGCTGGTCGCCCTCGCGGTCATACCGCATGGAGGACTTCTGCGACACGGCGGCGGCATCCGCTTCCGTAATATGAATGATGCCGTTTTCGGTTTTGGAGGCCGTGAACAGCAGCTCCACCGTATTGGCAGCCTTGCGCAGGTCACCGCCGCAGCTTTTGGCAATGACGGAAAGCACGTTCTCTTCCAGCTTCGGCTGAAGCGCAGTCTTCCTCGCCATATGATCGATGGCGCGCAGGACGGCCTTTTCCGCCGCTTCGGGTGTAATGGGCTTGAACTCAAACACCGTGGAACGGCTCAGCACCGCATTGTAAATATAAAAATAGGGATTTTCCGTGGTGGAGGCGATCAGCGTGATCTTGCCGTTTTCGATATGCTCCAGCAGGGACTGCTGCTGCCGCTTATTGAAATACTGGATCTCATCGAGATAGAGCAGCACACCTTCGGGCGCAAGGAAGGTATCCAGCTGCGCCACGATCTCCTTGATATCCCCGGAGGATGCCGTGGTGGCATTGAGGCGGCAGAGTTTTCTGTGGGTCTTCTTCGCGATGATATTGGCCACGGTGGTCTTTCCCACACCGGAAGGGCCATAGAAGATCATATTGGGGATCGAGCCGGAATCGATGATCCGGCGGAGCAGCGCGCCTTCGCCCAGAATATGCTCCTGCCCGCAGACCTCATCCAGATTCTGCGGCCGAAGCTCGTCGGCCAGCGGTCGGTACATAACCTGCCCCTCCTTTTCGTTTCGTTTTCTCTTATTATACCGCCTGCGGTGCAAAGCCGCAAGGCGGTATTTTCTTTCTCTTTTCATTCGACAAAATCCGTGCTATAGTAAAGAAAAGGAGGAATTCCCCATGACAACGAAAGAACGCGTGACCGCCGTGATCGAGGCGCTGAAGATCGCCTATCCCGATCCCGTCTGCGCCCTGCATTATAAAAAAGATTATGAGCTGATGATCGCCGTCCGCCTCTCCGCCCAATGCACCGATGAGCGGGTCAACAAGGTGACTCCCGCCCTCTTTGCCCGCTTCCCGACGCTGGATGATTTTGCCGATGCCGATGTGACAGAGGTGGAGGAGCTGGTGCATTCCTGCGGCTTCTACCGCCACAAGGCCAGAGATATCGTGCTGGCCTGCCGTGCGCTGCGGGAAAAGCACGGTGGGAAAGTTCCGGACACGATGGAGGAGCTGCTGGAGCTGCCCGGTGTGGGCAGAAAGACCGCCAATCTGCTGCTGGGCGACCTTTACGGCAAACCCGCCGTGGTCTGCGATACCCACTGCATCCGCATCACCAACAAACTGGGCTTGGCCTCGGGAAAGGATCCCGCCAAGGTGGAGGAGCAGCTTTGGAAGATCCTGCCGCCGGAGGAAAGCTCCGATTTCTGCCACAGGATCATCCTGCACGGACGCGCCGTCTGTGACGCCCGAAAGCCCGATTGCGGCGCCTGTACGCTGGCGCCCTTCTGCAAAACATTTACAGGAGAATGACGATGGAATTTAAGCACGATCCCGCCCTTGCCGCAAAGGCAGAAAAGTACATCCGTATGGCGCTGGAAGCCGGCGCCGCCGATGCCGTCCTCTTTGAAGCGCCGCAGATCTGCTGGGACAGCAGAACGCTGCTCAAATGCATGTACGGCTGCACCGACTGGGGCAAGAACCACACCTGCCCTTCCCGTCCCGGCAATCCCACCATGACGGAACTGAAGGAAATGTTCTCCCGCTACCGCTGGGGCATTATCATCCACACCCACGAAAAACGGCTTTCGCAGGATATCTCCTTCGATGTGGAACGCGCCGCCTTCCATGACAACTACTATTTTGCCATGTCCCTTTCCGACTGCGGCCTCTGCAAGGAATGCGCCGCCGCTTCCTGCGAGGACTGCCGCTTCATGGTCAAGGCCCGTCCTGCCTTCCACAGTGTGGGCATCGACGTCTTCAAGACCGTCAATCAGATGGGACTTCCCCTCTATACGCTGCAAAGCCGCGACGATCCCGATCAGAACTGGTACAGCGCCGTTTTTATCGAGTAAACGCAAAACCGGTCTTCCAAACGGAAGACCGGTTTTTTGTATTATTCGAGATTCAGCTTGTTCTTGAGGATCCACCATGTGGGCACATAGAAGGCTGCCACCAGCAGGATCTCCACGATCATCACCGTGCCGAAGGTGCTCATCATCGTCGTCATCATAAAATCCGTGGCTGCCGTGACGGAATCTTCGATCTCCTGCACTCTGGCGACCATCGGGATCGTAACGGCGATATTGGTCAAAAAGCTCACCGTCAGAGAGATGCCGATGTAGCTCAGCACGGAGCAGCCCACCTTGCTGCGGTTTGCCAGCTGACCGATGGCCATGGAGAGATAGCACTGCAGTATCTGCGTAAAGGGCGAGATCACCGCAGCAATGATCGCCATAACGAGGATCTTCCAGATAAATTCCGCGCGGAACGGGAACGTATCGTAGGTCGCCATGACCTTGATCAGCTCGCCGATCTCCTCGATGACCTCGTTATCCACGATCAGCACCATCACGGAAAGCAGGGCGATCAGAGAAGTCCCCACCAGCAGGATCACCGCGGAGAACATCTTGGAGCAGATCAGCTGCCAGGTCTTCACCGGCAGGGTGAACATCAGATAGCCCTCATCCCGCAAAAGGCCGTGATAGAACCGCAGGATCAGAAAGACCACCGCGATGATGTAGGCCGCGAGGATGCTGATGGCGTAGGCAAAAAGCATCAGACCGGCGGGAATGCCGTGCCAAAGCTCCGCAAGGCCGTCGATGCGAAGGGTCAGGCGGTTCACAAGGGACAGCACCAGGATCACGCACCAAAGGGGGATAAAGGTGCGGAGCATGGCCTTCAGCTCATATTTCATCAGTTTCAGCGTCACTGCTGCTCGCCTCCTTCCATGCGCGGGAATTCCGTTACGGCAGGCTCCCGCCGATAGGGCATGGCGCGGAAGATGTCACGGAACAGTCCGTCCACGGTCATCCCCTCGGTTTCGCGGATATGATCTACGGTATCCTGCCGCACCACCGTGCCGTTGCAGAGGAAAACGACCTCGTCCAGCACCTTTTCCACATCGGAGATCAGATGGGTGGAGATCAGCACGGTGCCCTGTTCATTATAGTTGCGGAGAATGGTTTCCAGAATGAAATCCCGCGCCGCGGGATCCACACCGGCAATGGGCTCGTCCAGCAGATAAAGCTGGGCGTCACGGCTCATGACAAGGATCAGCTGCAGCTTTTCCTTCGTACCCTTGGACATGGTCTTGATCCGCTTATCGGGCAGGATCTGCAGCGAAGCGCACATGGCCTCCGCTCTGTCCCGACGGAAATCGGCATAGAAATCTTCAAAGAGATCGAGGATGTCCCGCGGGGTCATCCAATCGGCAAAATACATTCTGTCCGGCAGATAGCTGACGATGGACTTGGTGTAAGGGCCGGGCTTTTGGCCGTTAATAAGGATCTCGCCCTCCGTAGGCTGGATCAGACCGCAGAGCAGCTTGATCAGCGTGGTCTTGCCGCTGCCGTTGGGGCCGAGAAGACCAACGATCTTGCCGCGGCCAAGGGTCAGATCCACATGCTCCAGCGCCGCGAACCGACCGTAGGTCTTACGCAGACCGCTGCAGCGAATCAGATTTTGTTCCATCAGTTTCCCTCCTTCAGGTAGGTTCTGGCTTCCTCTTCCGTGAAGCCGAGATTCTGCATACCCTGCAGGTATGCCGCGATCAGCCCCGCTGCCTGCTCCTTTCGGGCGGCATGGATCAGCTGCTGATCCTCCGTTACCACACGGCCGGCAGTTCTTTGCGTGACCACCAGCCCGCTGCCCTCCAGCGCGCTGAGGGCGCGCTGCATCGTATTGGGATTGACACCTGCTTCGGCTGCCAGCTCCCGCACCGTCGGCATACGGCTTCCCATGGGATATTCCCCGGAGAGGATGCGTTTCGTCAGCTGCTCTTCCAACTGCAGCCAGATCGGTCGGCTGTCGGCAATACTCCAATCCATGGCGTTCCTCCTTTGTGTTATTGTACTATCTGCTTCATACAATAATACAATAACACAGATTTGTCAAGGGTTTTTGTCACATTTTAAAAAACGGCCCGCGGAACTGTCCGCAGGCCGTTTTTACGTTCTGTTATTTTACCGCGACCACGATGGGCCGGTAGTATTCGCGTTCCGCGATCATTGCGTCAGCATCAGAATGCCGCTGATGATCATGCCGGTATAGATGACCTTTTTGAGGGATTCGCCGTTGAGGCGGTCAAACACCTTCACCCCGATCTGATTGCCGACCGCCCAGCCCACCATCGTGACCGCGAACCAGCCCAGCACCTGCCATGTGAGGATGCCGCTCAGCAGACGCACGATTGTGGAATAGGTATTCGTCAAGGCAAAATAGAATTGGATCGTGGCAAAATAGACGGCAGGCTCCGGAGCCGCATGCACCATGTACAGGACCACGGGAGGGCCGCCTGTGGAAAACAGGCCGTTGAGCGTGCCGCCCAGACCGCCCGCCAGAATGCCGTTGGTCACCGTGGGGCGGATGCTGATCTTTTTGGAAAAGAACAGGAAATAGATGCTCAGAACGATCAGCACGATACCCAGAAGCCGTTTCATCAGCGTTTCGGGCACCACGGCAGAAAAGTGAACGGCAATGGGGATGGTGACCGCCGCGGCGCAGATCAGCGGGATCACCATGCGGAATTCGATGTCCTTCCGATAGCGGATGGCATTATAGCCGGAACCTGCCATGGACATCATGCAGGAGATGGCCGTGCCCACCGCGTAGCCCGGCAGCAGATGCGGGAAAAAGAGCATCACAAAAATGCCGAGTCCGAAGCCGCTGACCCGCTGCACGAAGCCGCCGCCGATGCTGACCAGTGCCAGCAGCAGGCAGCGCACAAGTTCATTCATGGCAGGCGCCTCCCGCGCGGAGCAGCTTCGCCGCCTTGCGGGCGACCACGATCTCCTCGTTGGTATCCACCACGAAGATGCGCACACGGCTGCCGCCGCGGGAGATATCATCGCCGCCCTTGGCATTGCGGTTCTTTTCGGGATCCAGCTCCACACCGAAGATCCCAAGTCCTGCCAGCGCCTGTTCGCGGACGGTGGCGCTGTTGCGGCCGATGCCGCCGCCGAAGGTGATCACGTCCAGACCGCCCAGCGCCGCGGCATAGCTGCCGATGTACTTCTTGATGCCGTAAGTATAGGCACGGACGGCATTGGCTGCCCGCTCATTGCCCGCGGCGGCAGCTTCCTCCACATCGCGCAGATCGTTGGAAACACCGCTCATGCCCAGAAGGCCACTCTTCGTCTGCAGCATGACCTTGACTTCCTCCAGCGTCATGCCGCACTCCTCTACCAGATAGAAGATGATGTAGGGATCGATATCGGCAATGCGGTTATTCTGCATCACACCGCACTGGAGCGAAAGGCCCATGGTGGTATCGATGCTGCGGCCGGAATCCACCGCCGTCAGCGATCCGCTGCCGCCCAGATGGCAGGAGATCAGCTTGAGGTCGCTGCGGCCTGTCTTTTCCGCTGCCCAGGTGGTCATGTATTCGTGGGACGCGCCGTGGAAGCCGTAGCGGTGGATGGCATGGCGCTCCGTCAGCTCCCAGGGAATGGAGTAGAGGCTGGCTTCGGGCGGCATATTGGCATGGAAGGCCGTTTCAAAGGAACCGATCAGCGGCACACCGGGCATCAGCGCGCGGAACTGACGGATGGCAGCCAGATAGGGAGGATTATGGGCAGGGGCAACGGAATTGAAGGCCTCCATAGCTGCCAGCACCCCGTCATTCAGCTCCTGCACACCGGTCACGCCCTTGGCATGAACGACCTTAAAGCCGACGCAGTCCACCGTTTCCTCCGCAGGAAGACAGGAAAGCATCTTCTGAATTGCCTCCCGATGGGTCGGGAAGACGCATTCCTCCTGCACCTTCTTTCCTTCCTCGGTACGGTAAAACAGGCTTTTCGCCGCGCCGACACGCTCCGCTCCGCCTGCCGCGATGACCCGTTCGCCATCTTCCATGGCAAAGAGCTGGTATTTGAGGGATGTGCTGCCCACATTACAGATCAGAATATTCATGGCTTGACCTCCACGCCGCTTCAATTTATAGTAGTATTGTAGCAGAAAAGAGCGCCATGTGCAATTCTCAATCGGCGGTATATGTCAGCGCGATCCAGCAGCCGTTCGCCAGCCTGCCCCATTCATGCTGCCCGCTCCGCACCACCGCCATCACCGCGATCTTTTCACCCCGCCAGAGTGTACCTTTGACCGCGTAGTCCGTTCCCGCTCCCGCGCGGATATTCAGCTGCTCCGCCGTGACCGTAACGATATGACCGCTCTGCTCCGCGCCGCGTTCGGTATATCGCCCCGCGAGATAGGCCGCCACATCGCTGCGGAAGGTATGCATCGTCAGCGGCAGCCCCAGCCCGAGCCAGAGATGCTCCGGATCGGCATGCCCCGAGGCGATGCCCGCCTTTCCCGCCTCACCGTGGGAGCAGATATCCTCCATGGGATCCAGCCCGTACTGCAGGCAGAGCGAGGCAAAAAGCCGCACCGCCGCGTGATAGTTTTTCCTTGCCGTTTCCGCCGCGTCATCCCGCCACGCAAAGCAGGCGCCGCTCAGATAGCGCAGTTCCTTCGGCTCCGTCATCTCCACACCGATCATAGAACTGTTGCCCGAACCGCCGCAATGCCAGCAGCGCAGATCCCAGTCCGCCAGCTGCAGCACCGTTCCCGAAGGCTCAATGACCGCGTGCACCAGCACTTGTGCTGCGCTGCTGTTCATGCCTGCCGCCACGGCAGATGCCTGTTCCTGCGGGCAGCCGATGCTGTGCAGCATCAGCCCCTGCACCTCGATCCGCTTTTGCTGACGGTAGCAGGGATTCTGCAGCGCGCTCTGCCGCACGATCGGCAGGCAGACGCCGCCGGCAGGCGCGGAAAATCGCCCCTGTTCCGTCCCGTCTGCCCGACAGGCACGGACGCGGTAAAAATAGATGCCGCCTGTCCGCAGCCCCCGGTCTTTGTATGTAGCCGCCGTTGTGGTTCCCAGTTTCCGATAGCTTCCATCGCGGGAGGACGACCGGTAAATCGCATAACACTCCGCACCCGTATCGTTCCAGCGAAGCTCCATGGCATTCGCCGAGGGGATCAGCGCACCGATCCGCAGCGGTTCTTCCGCCGCCGCCGGAATAACACACATCCCCGCAGCCAACAAAACTGCCAAACATAAACTTAAATACCGTTTCATAGGATCATTCCTTTCCTTGTCTGTTACTTCCAAGGATTACCGGATCCGTGAAACATTATACCTGCAAAGGAGAGATCTTTTATGAAGATCCGCGAACAGAGCTGCTATGCGGACTTTGTCTGCATTGCGGGCGACTGCCCCGATACCTGCTGCCGCAGTTGGGAGGTCGTCATCGACGAAAAAACCAAGGCCTATTATGAAACGCTTCCCGGTGAACTGGGAGACTACGTTCGCAGCTGCCTCATCACCGACGAAGAGGGCGACACCTGCATGAAGCCGAAGGACGGCGCCTGCCCCATGCTGCTGGAAAGCGGGCTTTGCCTGCTGCAGAAGGAGCTGGGGGAACAGGCGCTCAGCCGTGTCTGCGACCGCTATCCCCGCTTCACCCATTCCTTCGGCGCGCTGACGGAGCGGGGCATCTCCCTCTCCTGCCCTGTGGCCTGCGAAATGATCCTGTATGAGCCGTTTTTGCTGACGGAGCGGACGAACAACGATCCGCCCGACCTCAATGACCTCGATCCCGATGGATTCTTCGCCCTGCTGCAGGGGCGGCAGATCGCCTTCCGCATCGCGGAGGATGCCCGCTTTACCGTTCGTCAGCGGATGGCGCTGCTGCTGCGCTTTGCCGAAGAACTGGAGGATTCCCTTTGGGATGCAGAGGAGGTTCTGCAGAACTGGAGCAATGCCGACCTGCTGCCCGAAACGCTGGCAGCGCTGCAGCCTTCCCGCCGCAGCGACTTCGGAAAACTCACCGCCCTTTGGCAGCAGATGGAGCCGCTGACGGAGCGGTATCCGCAGCTGCTGCGGCGGCTCCAAAAGCCTCTGCCCTTACCGGACGAAGCCATGGAGCAGCGGCTGCTGCAATACTTCCTTTACCGCTATTTTCTGCAGGCAGCCTATGACGGCAAACTGCTCAAAAAGGTGCAGCTGGCAGCGGCTTCCCTGCTCCTCTGCGGCGCGATCTTTGCCGCGGAGCATCCGAACACCCGAGAGGAAGAGGTTGACCTCATCCATCTCTTCAGCCGAGAGCTGGAGCATTCCGAGCCGAACCTCGCTGTATTTTACCGTTGGGCAGGCAGACGGCGGCAGTATCTGCTGCGTTCTCTTCTGCTGCTTTCCTAAAAAATAAATACCCGTGAGGAGATCCTCACGGGTATTTTTGTTACGCTTCTTTTGCCTGCTGCTTCGTCTGCAGCGTGTTATACACCAGAATGCCGCCGATGACCACGACCGCGCCCAGCAGCGACCAGACGGTGATCGTTTCCCCGAGGATGAGGAATGTCCACACAGGCGCCAGCACAGGCTCCAGCATGGTGATGAAATTGGCCTGCAATGCCGGGGTGGTCTTGATGCCCTTTCCGAAGCACATCCAGGCGCCGAAGCCGCCGATCAAGCCGTAGCCTGCCGCCAGCAGCCAATCCTGCCACGAAGAGGCCAGCACCACGGGATCCGTCAGCATGACGGGCAGCAGCACCATGTACATGGCATTGCCCAGCACCATGGAATCCACGGTATCGGCGCCCTCCATGCGGCTGCAGAAGAACACGCCCGCATAGAACAGAGCCGATGCCAGCGCCATCACATTGCCCAGCATGCCGCCGCTTTCCGATGTGCCCGCAAAGGCCAGTGCGATACCGCCCAGCAGGACGATGCAGGCGGCCACATCCAGCTTTTTGGGCAGCTTGCGGGTGGCAATGGCGGTGAAGAGAATGATATAAAGGGACGACGTATACTGCAGCATGGTGGCATTGGCTGCCGTGGTATACTTATTGGCCAGCACATAGAGGAAGCCCTGCGCGAAATAACAGAAGGCTACGATCAGCTTGACCTTATTGATCTTCATGGGAAACGGCCGCAGGAAGATTAAAAGCGCCAGAAAACCGACGGTGCCGCGCATGGCGGAAACGCTGATGCCGTCCCACGGGACGGACTTGATCAGCACACCGGCAGAGCTCCACATCAGCGCCGCCAGAACCAGAAACATCGGGCCAACGTTCTTTTTTTCTCTCATGCCATATCCTCCCGCGCTACCTTGGTCTGAGTTTCATACAGGGCAGCATACATCCCGCCCGCAGCTACCAGTTCCCCATGGCTGCCGGATTCCGCGATCTTGCCGTCGGCAATGACCACGATGCGTTCGGCATTGCGGATGGTGGAAAGGCGGTGCGCAATGATCAGCGTGGTACGGCCTTCGGACAGGGTATCGAAGGCGCGCTGGATCTTGGCTTCCGTCACGCTGTCCAGCGCGGAGGTCGCCTCGTCCAGGATCAGCACAGGAGGATTCTTGAGGAAGATACGGGCAATGGAAACGCGCTGCTTCTGACCGCCGGAAAGAAGGGTGCCGCGTTCGCCCACATAGGTATCAAAGCCGTTGGGCATCTGGCAGATATCGTCATAGATCTCCGCCTTCTTTGCCGCCTCGATGACCTCTTCATCCGTGGCGTCGGGACGGCCGTAGCGGATATTCTCCATAATGCTGTCCGCAAAGAGGAAGACATCCTGCTGCACGATACCGATCTGACGGCGCAGGGACTGCTGGGTCACCTGCCGCACATCCTTTCCGTCCAGACGGATGGCGCCCTCCGTAACATCATAGAAACGGGGCACCAGCTGGCACAGGGTGGTCTTGCCGCCGCCGGACGGGCCTACCACGGCCACCGTTTCGCCGGCACGGACCTTGAGCGAAACATCCTCCAGCACATCGAGGTCGCCGTCATAGGCAAAGGTCACATGATCCACCTCGATCTCGCCGCGGATATCCTGCAGTTCCGCCGCGTCCTCCGCATCGCGGATGGAGGGCGTCAGCTCCATGACATCGGCAAAGCGCTGCAGACCGGCAAAGCCGGAGGCAAACATTTCGGAGAAGTTGGCCAGCTTACGCATGGGGCTGGTGAAGGTGGCGATATAGAGGTTAAAGGTGATGAGATCCACATAGTTCATCTGACCCTTCATGATCAGATAACCGCCCACGGCGATGACTGCCACGGAAAGGATGCAGAGGAAAAATTCCATGGTGGCAAAGAAGCGGCCCATGGCCTTGTGGAACCCGCGCTTGGCGGTCTTGAACTGGTTGTTGGCCGCGTCAAAACGGGCAGCCTCCATGGTCTCATTGGCGAAAGCCTTGGCGGTGCGGATGCCGGAAAGACCCGTTTCAATGTCGGTATTGATCACACCGATCTTCTTTTTGACTTCGCGGGAGGCATCGCGCATGGCCTTTCTCTGCACCACAACCACCGCAAGGAAGATGGGCAGGATGGTGGCCACCACCAGCGCCAGCCGCCATTCCACGGTGAACATCACGATCAGCGCGCCGATGATGGTCAGCACGGAGGTCAGCAGATCTTCGGGACCGTGATGCGCCAGCTCCGTCAGTTCAAAGAGGTCGCTGGTCAGGCGGCTCATCAGCTGGCCGGTGCGATTGCGGTCGTAAAAATCGAAGCCCATGGTCTGGAAATGGCTGTAAAGATCTTTGCGGATATCAGCTTCCACACGGATACCGAAGGTATGACCCCAGTAAGCAATAATATAGGTAAACAGGGATCGCAGGACATATGCAGCCAGCACCACCACAATCAGTGTGAAGAACGCGCGGTACATCTGCCCCGGCAGCATCACATTGAGCGCATGACGGGAGAGCAGCGGATAGCTCAGATCGATGGCCGCAATCAGCATCGCGCAGAGCACGTCCAGCAGGAACAGCTTCCAATGGGGTCTAAAATAGGATACGAAAAGCCCCAGCAGACTTTTCTTTCTTTTTTCTTTCATTTTATAGAGGCTCCTTGCTTCTTTTCATTTCCTTTTATTTTATTCCAATTCGCATTTCTTTGCAAGAACAGAAGCCATTTTTCTTTTCTTCCGCTGATTTCGGATTGTAATCATTCCTCTCCTTGTATGTTTTCGACAATTTGACCAATAATTCGAGCATATTTTGGTCTAATATGGCAGATTCTAAAAAATTCGACAAAACCCCTTTTCTTTTTTTCTGTTTTATGATACTATTTTGTTACCGTTGTGTCATTTAATCATTTCATCCTGTCATTTTCTGATGATCGGATGTTCCCAATTCAGATCGCGTTACCAGTTATCGCAGTAAGGAGTTATTTATGAAGAAGCGTATCATCAGTTTGCTGCTGGCCGTCTGCATCACTGCCGGTCTCTTCCCTGTTCTGGGGATCACCGCCAATGCCGCCTATTCGACCGGCCATCCCAACACCCATGTCAACACCGGCAATCAGCGCGCCGACGTGGTTGCGATCGCGGAAACGCAGCTGGGTTATGCGGAAAGCCCCGGCACCAAATACGGCGCATGGTGGACGGAAGTCAACGGCGGCAGCTATAACTTCGTAAACGAGGCCTGGTGCGTCATGTTCGCCCTGTGGTGCACCAATCAGGCAGGCTGCGATGCTGCATGGAGCGGTATGTCCGCCCTCAGCTCTTCCCTCATGTCCCGCTATCAGAGCGGCAAGAACGGCTGCACGGCCTATAAGTTCGGCAGCGGCTATATGCCCCGTCCCGGCGATCTGATCTTCGTCGGCTACAAGGGTAACACCGGCTATACCAACCACGTCGGTATGGTCGTCAGCGTTACGGACACCACCATCAACACCATTGAAGGCAACTATAACAATAAGGTCAGCCGTTCTTCCTATAGCCTCGCTACCGGTCTGCGCTCCGGCAGCAGCTCCAGAGGCATCGTCTGCTTCGGCGTTCCCGCCTACAGCAACGACACAGCCGGCGATACCACTGGCGGCCCTGTTGTTACTCCCGAGCCCGAAGTTCCCGACAACTACCCCGATACCGGCATCAACTACAAGACCACCCTGCTGAGCAGTCTGAACGTCCGCAGCGATGCCAGCATCTCCGCCTCCGTTCTGAAGGCTCTGCCCGCCGGCACGGAAGTGACCATCGTGGATGAAAAGGCCGACAGCACAGGCCGTATGTGGGGCCGTCTTTCCACCGGCGGCTGGCTAAGCCTGCGCTACACCACCACCGGCAGCAGCACCGATCCCATCGTTCCCGGTGAAATGGACATTGAGCCCTACGACGCCAAGGTCAACTGCGATATCCTGCTGATCCGCGTGGTTCCCGGAACCAACGCAGATACCGAGAGCCAGCTCTATCTGGGCAACAAGGTCACGATCGTTGCCACCGCCAATCTCAACGGCACCGAATGGGGCAAGCTCTCCACCGGCGGTTGGGTCGCCACCAAGTATCTGAATAAGATCACCGACGATACCTCCGATGACAACACCGGCGATACCGGCACAGGTGATACCACTACCGAGCCCGTCCTCTTCACCGGAAAGGTCACCGCATCCACGCTGAACGTCCGCGACGCTGCCGGTAACGGCACGGTCGTCGATCTGCTCCGCAACGGCAATGAGGTCAACATCTACGAAACCAAGACGCTGGCCGACGGCAAGCTCTGGGGCCGCTGCGACAAGGGCTGGATCAGCCTCAGCTATGTGGACTACACCCTGCCCACGACTCCCGACTCCGGCACGGGCGGCACTACCACTCCCGTCACCGGTGTCGACTGCAAGGTCACCGGCGTCCGCGTCAACATCCGCGCAGGCGCAGGCACCAACTACGATATCATCAACAACCTGCCGAAGGATACCGCGATCACCATCGTGGAGACCGCTACCGTCGGCACCTCCATGTGGGGCAAGCTCTCCACCGGCGGCTGGATCAGCCTGAATTACACCGACTACCGTACCGTAATTGCCCAGCAGCCCACCAATCCCGGCACAGGTACCACCACGCCCGGCACAGGTACCACGACTCCCGGCACAGGCACCACGACTCCCGGCACCGGCATCACGCCTCCCAAGACGCCCACCGGTCCCGAAACCGCGGTCAATGTCATCGTGACCGGCAATCTGGTCAATGTCCGCGCAGGTGCAGGCTCCAACCACGCCGTCTTCAGTTCCGTGAAGCAGGATGCCGTCATCAGCATCATCGAGGTCAAGACGGTCAGCGGCAAGCTTTGGGGCAAGCTCTCCACCGGCGGCTGGATCTTCCTCACCTACACCAACTATGCAGACGTCATGGCAGGTAAGGTCGCCCAGCCCGACGCACCGAGCACCCCCGAAACGCCTTCCGGCAGTGTTGCCTGTAAGGTCACCGGCAATCTGGTCAATGTCCGCGCAGGCGCAGGCTCCAACCATGCCGTCATCAATTCTCTGAAGAACGGCACGGCCATCACCATCGTGGAGGTCAGCGGCACCGGCAGCAAGGCATGGGGCAAGCTCTCCACCGGCGGCTGGATCAGTCTGACCTATACCGACTATGCGGCAGTGACCGCCGTTCCCGGCACGCCCACGACTCCCGGCACCGACACCACTACCCCGGGCACAGGCACAACCACTCCCGAAACGCCTTCCACCGGCGTTGCCTGCAAGGTCACCGGTAATCTCGTCAATATCCGCGCAGGCGCCAGCTCCAACCACGCCGTCATCAATGCTCTGTGGAACGGCACGGCCTTCACCATCCCGGACGTGACGGGCGCCAGCGGCAAGCAGTGGGGCAAGCTCTCCACCGGCGGCTGGATCTATCTGAACTACACGGATTATTACGCCGTCGCTGCCGGACAGGGCAC
>JAFSHY010000119.1 GCA_017440065.1 Oscillospiraceae bacterium
GGGGGTGATGGCGGTGACTTCGATGAACTTGCCGTCGGGCTTGTCCTTCAGTCTGTTCATGACCTTGATGAAGTCGATCTTGGGGGTCTTGCCGTAGGGAATGATTTCTTCGGGCAGCAGACCCAGCTTTTCACGGAAATAATCTACGGGAGGCAGAGTCTTTTCTGCTTCTTCCGCGATCTGCCAGTCCTTGTAGACAGAGGGGTCCAGAGTCACTTTGCCGTTCTCGTCTACATACTTGCCGTCAACAAATTCGATTGCCATAGTTGATTGCCTCCTTGAATTTAAGGGTTTACTTGATGGGCTGCAGCCTTCAGCCGCGCCGTTTATCAGTTCGTTCCAGATTATACAATTAATTCTTGCAGAAACCAATATAGTTATGATATTCTATTTATAGTTTATATCTATAGATTAGAGGCTTGCCTTATGAACTACAACTATCTTCGCTATTTTTCCGTGCTGGCGCAGCTGGAGCATTATACGCTGGCGGCTGCCCGCCTTGGGATCTCTCAGCCTTCCCTCAGCAGCGCCATCCACCAGCTGGAAACGGAGCTTGGCGGTGTCAAGCTCTTTGAAAAATCCGGCCGAAACATCCGATTGACCGAGGAGGGCCGCTATTACCGCGAAAAAGTGGATGCTGCCCTGCAGGGGCTGAACGAAGCCTCCATGACGCTGCGGGACAGCAAGTCCGGCGCGCCCGTTCTGATCCGCATGGGATTCGTTTCCGGCTCTCTCGGCGGCACGGTCGCGCAGGAAATCGTCCGCCACGCGAACCGGAATGAGCGGCTTCGCTTCCAGCTGATGGAGAGTGTTTCCGAGGATCTGATGGATCTGATGCGGCAAGAAAAGCTGGATATGGCCATTGTGGACACCACCGACCGTGATCGTTCTCTCCACTTCCGCAAGCTTTGCCAGCGGAACTTCTGTGTTGCCCTTCCCCCGGATCATCCGCTGGCCTCGCAGGATTCCATTCTCCCGCAGCAGCTGCAGAACGAGCGGCAGATCGTATTCCATCAGGATTTGAAGGGCAGCTTCGGCCAATGGGCCAGCGGTCTCGGAGCGGAAGAACGGATGGTCTGCTCCGTCAATACCGCGCAGGCCGCCTTTGACCTTGTGGCAGCCGGAATGGGCATCACGCTGGTTTCGGAGGAGTGCGCGGAGAACCGCGACGATCTTGCCTTTGTGCCGCTGGAAAACTGGCATCAGGCGCTGTATATGTGCATTCTCTACGATAAATGGCTGGAACCGCCCGTTTGGGATTTTGTGGAAACCGTCATCAAGACCATCCGCAAACAGGAAGCGCAGCGATTATTCTGATAAAAAATTTCGCCCGATAGGATCACTCCTATCGGGCGAAACTGTTATTCATTCAAATCAAGCCGTCTTCCCATACCGGGAACGAGCGAAATTAGAACAGACCGGAGACCTTGCCGGTCTCGACATCGACGTCGACACGACGGTATGCGGGATCGCCTGCAGTACCGGGCATCATGGAGATGGTACCGGCCATCGGGCACAGGAACTTGGCGCCGCCGTACTCGAGGATGTCGCGGATGGCCAGACGCCAGCCGGTGGGAACACCC
>JAFSHY010000120.1 GCA_017440065.1 Oscillospiraceae bacterium
GGGTGTTCCCACCGGCTGGCGTCTGGCCATCCGCGACATCCTCGAGTACGGCGGCGCCAAGTTCCTGTGCCCGATGGCCGGTACCATCTCCATGATGCCCGGTACTGCAGGCGATCCCGCATACCGTCGTGTCGACGTCGACGTCGAGACCGGCAAGGTTTCCGGCCTGTTCTAATTCGATATTATCTCATTTTCCAACCCCTCCAAGGCACGGACGGCTTCGGCTGTCCGTGCCTTACTGTTTTTTGTTGAGCGACTTGTAAGAATATGATAGAATAAGAAGCAAAGGAGGGGATCGGCATGGTCAGACTGGAACCGGTTACGGAAGAAAACGCAAGGGATGTTATGAAGCTGGAGGTTCATGCGGAACAGCAATTATTTGTGGCGGATAACCGTACCAGTCTGCGGGAAGCGAAGCTTGCTTTGGCGCATGGCGGTCATGCGTTCCCTTTCTGCATCTATGATGATGCCGTTCCCGTAGGCTTTGCGATGATCGGCTTTGGAACGGACGAGGAATGGGAAGATCCGCCGGCCATCGCCGTGGGGAATTATAATATCTGGCGGCTGATGATCGACCGGGATCATCAGGGAAAGGGATACGGAAGGCAGGCGATGAAACTCATAATGGGATTCATTGCTTCCGAACCGTGCGGCAGTGCCGGATCCTGCTGGCTGTCCTACCATCCGGAAAACACTGCCGCGAAGCATCTGTATGCGTCATTTGGCTTTCGGGAAACCGGAGACACAGACGGTAATGAAGTGATTGCGGTTCGCGTATTGCAGAAATAGCCTTCTCCCTCGGGAGAAGGTGGCACGGCGAAGCCGTGACGGATGAGGGGAATTCATAAAGAAAAAGCCGCGTTTCTGACCGGAATGGTCGGAAACGCGGTTTTGTTGCGATATTCCATTAAAGGTCGGACAGGAAATCCGGCTCGGCGGGGGATTCCAGCCGCTTGGCGTGGGAGTTGACATAAACCATCAACTCTTCGCCGGTGATGGTCTCCTTCTGCAGCAGATAGAGGGCAACCTCATCAAGAAGATCGCGGTTATCCTGCAGGATCTGACGCGCCGCGGCGAAGCATTCGTGCAGCAGACGCTGGATCTCTTCATCGGCGGCAGCGGCGGTGGTGTCGGCGCAGTTCATGGAGGTCACGCCGTCCAGATACTGGTTGGCGGTGTTTGCCAGCGCCATGAGGCCGAACTTTTCGCTCATGCCGTACTGGGTAACCATCTTGCGGGCCAGATCGGTGGCGCGTTCGATGTCGTTGGCGGCGCCTGTGGTGGCAATGCCGAAGACATTGGTTTCTGCGGCACGGCCGCCCAGGAGGGTCTGCAGCTCCACCAGCAGCTCTTCCTTGGAGTGGAGGAATTTTTCCTCTTCGGGCGTTTGCATTGTGTAGCCCAGCGCACCCGTGGTGTGGGGCACAATGGTGATCTTGGAAACGGGCTGGGTGTGTTTCTGCAGCGCAGCCACCAGCGCATGACCGACCTCGTGGTAGGCCACGATGCGCTTTTCCATATCCGTCAGCACGGTGCCCTTCTTTTCGGTGCCGGCAATGACGGTCTCAAAGGAGACCAGCAGGTCCTCCTGCGTGACAGCCTGACGGCCCTTGCGAACGGCGCGGAGGGCTGCCTCGTTGACAAGGTTGGCAAGGTCGGCGCCGACGGCGCCTGCGGTGGCCTGCGCCAGCTTGCGGAGGTCAACGTCCTCACCCAGCTTGATCTTTCTGGTATGCACGCGGAGGGTCTCGTAACGTCCGGCCAGATTGGGACGGTCGACGATGATGCGGCGGTCAAAACGGCCGGCGCGGAGCAGCGCCTTGTCAAGGATCTCGGGGCGGTTCGTCGCGGCGAGGATGACCACGCCGCCGGAGGAATCGAAGCCGTCGA
>JAFSHY010000121.1 GCA_017440065.1 Oscillospiraceae bacterium
GAACGGATCCCGTTCCGGGCGGTTTTCTTTCTGTCATTCTGAGGCGAAGCCGAAGAATCTCCCACCTGACGAAAGGCAGACTCTTTACAAAAAAGGCTGCATTCCATGCGGAATGCAGCCTTTTATGTATGGGAAAAAGCTTATTCGTTGATGTTGATGCCGGCCTTTTCGAGGATGGTGGGGATGTTTCTCTCACCGCCGATGGTCATCAGGTGGATGCCGTCGCAGATGCCTCTCTGCTTGATGTCGCGGATGAGGTCAGCGGCCATTTCCACGCCCAGCTTGCCGGGCAGACCCTTGACGCCGGTCTCCTTGCCTTCGGCAGCGGCAGCGGCCAGACGGTCGATCATATCCTGAGGAACGTCGATGCCGGGAACGTTGGCATTCATGTACTTGGCCATACCGGCAGCCTTGAGGGGGATGATACCTGCCATGACATGGACCTTGATGTTTTCCTTGACGACTTCGTTCATGAAGTCTTCCATGGCGTCAGCGCTGAACATGGCCTGCGTCTGGACGTACTCGGCGCCCGCGTCGACCTTCTTCTTCAGCTTGTTGATCTGCAGCCACTGGGGTTCGTAAACGGGGGTAACGGCAGCGCCCTTATAGAACTTGGGAGGCACGGAGGACAGGGGATTGCCGCCGCAGTCGCAGCCGGTCTCTTCCATCTTGGAGAGCATCTTCAGAATGCCGACGGAATCGAGATCGAAAACGGGCTTGGAGGCCTTGCAGTCGCCGACATAGGTGTGGTCACCGGTCAGCGCCAGCATGGTATCGATGCCGAAGTAGGCGGCGGAGAGGAATTCGCCCATGATGGCCATTCTGCTGCGGTCACGGCCGGTCATCTGCAGGATGGGTTCCACGCCGTGGTTCTTCAGCGCGATGCAGAAGCCCAGAGAAGAGGCCTTCAGGCAGGCGGACTGCATATCGGTCACGTTGACACCGTGCACAAGATCCTTAATGAGCTTGGCAACTTCCATTTCTTCCGCGAAGTCATAACCCTTGGGAGGGGCCATTTCGGCGGTCACGCCGAACTTACCGGCTTCAAAAGCCTTCTGCAGTTTGCTCATTTCTTTACCTCCCTCGTATTCACGCTCATGGGCCACAGGTGGGTGCTGTTGTCCTTGTCGTCCTGGGTCTTGACCATCTTGTCCAGCTTGCCCAGTTCCTTCAGCTTGTTGTAGATGAGAATCCATGCGCAGTCGTTGTTGGGGTCGACTTCGCACTTGCCGCCCTTCTGACCGCCGCAGGGGCCGTTGACCAGGCACTTGGCGCACTTGGTAATGGGGCAGATGCCGCCGGTTTCGCCGAGGACGCAGTCGCCGCAGGTACGGCACATCTCATGGAAGATGCCGACGCGTTCGGTCTGGCCGACGAATACGGTATTGTTGGCGGGGTAGACGGGAACCTTGCAGTTTTCGGCAACGGTCTGGCAGCCGGAACCGCAGGCCATGGAAACGATGGCTTCGGGCTGCAGAGCCATAACGGCCTTCAGATCCTTGCGGACCAGCATCTTATGGCAGCTTTCGTCGGGCAGGACAATGCCGACCACTTCGATGCCCTGAGATTCCAGATATTCCTTCATCTCGTTGCATTCCTTTTCGCCGCCGACAGCGCAGGCGCTGGCGCAGCTCTTACATCCGACCAGAGCGACTTTCTTGACGCCGCCAAGCATGGCCATCAGTTCTTCGATGGGTTTCTTCTTGGAAACAATCACGGTTTGTACCTCCTTGCATTTTGCAGAGCGTGTTGGTTCTTACTATTCGCTATCTGTTATTGTACATCAGAAAAAACGTTTCTGCAACGGGTATTCGGTAAGGAATGAACGAATTGCGGAGAATTTCCTGCTGCGGAGCGGCGAAGCGCTGCCTGCGGATTTACAAAAGTTCTGTTTTGTGGTAGGATGAAACAAAGTATGCGGAAAGGAGCGCGCCATGGAACTGCTCAGAGAGAGAATGGAACAGCTGGCATCGGAAGGCCTTGCCATTGCCTTTTCCGGCGGGACGGACAGCAGCCTGCTGCTGAAGCTGGCCTGCGGAACAGGATATCCCGTGCAGGCGGTGCTGCTCCATTCACAGCTGCAGCCGCTGCGGGATCTTGCCATCGCGCAGCGTGTGGCGGAGGAATGCGGCGCTTCGCTGACGGTGCTGGAGGCGGATCTTTCTTCCGTTCCCGCCGTCATGGAAAACCGCCCCGACCGCTGCTACCACTGCAAAAAGGCCATGTTTTCCGCGCTGCGCCATTGGTGTGAGGCGCAGGGCATTCCTCATATTGCCGACGGCACCAATGCCGATGACCTGCTGGTTTACCGCCCCGGGCTGAAGGCCGTGCGGGAGCTGGGCATCGTCAGCCCGCTGGCGGAGCGGGGCCTTTCCAAGGCGCAGGTGCGCGCCATGGCAGAGAAGCTGGGCATCTCCGTGGCGCAGCGGCCGTCCGCGCCCTGTATGGCCACGCGGCTGCCCTATGACACGCCGCTGGATTTTTCCCTCCTGCGGAAGCTGGAGGAAGGGGAGCAGCTGCTGAAGGAAGCGGGCTTCCCGGTGTGCCGCCTGCGGCTGCACGGACAGGTGCTGCGCATCGAGGTGGCAAAAGAACGGCTTTCCGATTTTGTGCGGCAGGCCGAAGAACTGACCGAACGGCTCAAATCGCTGGGCTTTTCCTATATCACGCTGGATCTGGAGGGCTTTCGTTCCGGCAGCATGGATCTTGGAAGGTGAAACATATGGACAAAGAGAATTTGATGAAGCTGCTGCAGGCCGTGCGGCAGGGCGAGGTCTCCCCGGAGGAGGCCGCGGGAAAGCTGCAGATGCAGCCCTTCGAGGATCTGCAGTATGCCAAGGTGGATCATCACCGCGGCATCCGTCAGGGCGTTCCCGAGGTCATCTACGGCGAAGGGAAAACTGCGGAGCAGATCATCGGCATCCTCGGCGCCATGCAGGAGGAGCGGAATGTGCTGATCACGCGGCTTTCCCCTGAAAAGGCGGAGAAGATCGCGGAGGTCTGTCCGCTGCGATATCATGAGATCGCCCGTCTGGCATTGGCAAGACCCAAGGAAATCGAAAACCCTGTGGGGCGCATCCTTGTGGTCAGCGCGGGCACCAGCGATATGAAGGTGGCAGAGGAAGCTGCTCTGACGGCGGAAGCGCTGGGCAACCGCGTGGTGCGGATCTACGATGCCGGTGTGGCGGGCATCCACCGCCTGCTTTCCCGCATGGACGAACTGGTGCAGGCGCGGGTCGTCATCGCCGTGGCGGGCATGGAAGGCGCGCTGCCCAGCGTGGTAGGCGGCCTTGTGGACTGCCCCGTCATTGCCGTTCCCACCAGCGTGGGCTACGGCGCGTCCTTCGGCGGCGTCACCGCCCTGCTGGCCATGCTCAATTCCTGCGCCAGCGGCATCAGTGTGGTCAATATCGATAACGGCTTCGGCGCGGCCTATCAGGCCAGCCTCATCAATCATCTGGGAGGCGCGTCATGAAAACGCTTTATTTGGAATGTAAGATGGGCGCCTCCGGCAATATGCTGCTGGGTGCGCTGCTGGCGCTGCTGCCGCAGCCGGAAGAATGGCTGACGCGGCTGAACGGCCTCGGCATCCCCGGCGTTCATTATCATATGGAGAAGGTCGGCGGCATGGCAGGCCTGCGGGTGACGGTCACCGTCCACGGCCATGACGAGGATCATCACGACCATCCCCACCATCACGGCGAAGGGCTGCACGGCATCCTGCACCGCATCGGTCATCTGCCGGTGTCGGACGGTGTGAAGGAACGGGCGGCCTCGGTCTACCGCTCCATCGCGGAGGCGGAGGCGCAGGTGCATGGCACCACGCCCGATGAAGTCCATTTCCATGAGGTGGGCAGCCTCGATGCCGTGGCGGATGTGGCCGGTGTCTGCCTGCTGATGGAAGCGCTGGGCGCGGAGAAGATCCTCTCTTCGCCCGTCCATGCCGGCAACGGCACGGTGCGCTGCGCCCATGGCGTGCTGCCGGTTCCCGCCCCTGCCACGGAGGTGCTGCTGCGCGGGATCCCGTGGTATACCGGCGAGATCATGACGGAGCTTTGCACGCCCACGGGCGCCGCTCTGCTGCGGGAATTTGCCGAGGATTTCGGCGCCATGCCCGCCATGCGGGTGGAAAACTGCGGCTGCGGCTACGGCACCAAACAGTTTGACCGCCCCAACTGCGTCCGCGCCTTTTTGGGCGAAACGGAAGAGCCGCGGGAAACGGTCTGGGAAGTTCGCTGCAATCTGGATGATATGACGGCGGAGGAGCTGTCCTTTGCCCGCGAGCGGCTGGAGGAGAGCGGTGTTTTGGATGTCACGGTGGTCTCCGCCATGATGAAGAAGAACCGCCCCGGCTGGCTGCTGACCTGCCTTTGCCGCGAGGCACAGCTGGAGGAAACGGTGCGCCTGATGCTCCTGCATACCACCACCGCAGGGGTGCGCTACGCGCCGTGGCAGCGGACGGTGCTTTCACCCTCGTTCCGCACGGTGCAGACGGCTTACGGCCCTGTGCGGGAAAAGGTCTATACGGGCTGCGGCATCGAAAAGACAAAGCTTGAATATGAAGACCGCGCGAAGCTGGCCATGGAACACGGCCTGCCGATCCGCGAGATCCGATAAGATACGGAAAACCGGCCTGTGACAGCGTACAGGTCGGTTTTTCTCGGTTGCAATTTCGCGGCATTGCCGCTATACTATACCCTGTTCGCAAATTTTACCCCCGATACAGAAAGGAAAACCTATGAGCAAACACGAAATGCAGGGAAACAAAATGGGCATCATGAGCACAGGCCGTCTGCTGCTCAATATGGCGCTGCCGCTGATCTCCGCCATGCTGGTGCAGGCATTATATAATGTGGTGGACAGTATTTATATCTCCCGCGTTTCGGAGAGCGCCGTCACCGCGCTGGGTCTGGCATTCCCGATCCAGAACCTGCTGATCGGCTTTGCCACGGGTGTGGGCGTGGGCGTCAATTCGCTGCTTTCCAAATCGCTGGGCGAGGCGGACAGCGAGAAAGCCAACCGCTGCGCGGGAAACGGCATCCTGCTGAGCATCGCGTCCTTTGTCCTGTTTCTGATCTTCGGCCTGTTCTTTTCCAAGCCCTACTTTGCCATGCAGTCTTCCGTGGCGGAAACCGTGGAAGGCGGCGCCGATTATCTGATGATCTGCTGCGTGTTCTCGCTGGGCATCTTTGTGGAGGTGCTGTTTGAGCGTCTGCTGCAGGCTTCCGGAAGAACCTTCTATTCCATGATCACGCAGGGTGTCGGCGCGGTGGTGAATATCGTGCTGGATCCCATTCTGATCTTTGGCTGGTTCGGTCTTCCCGCCATGGGCATGGCGGGCGCTGCCATCGCCACCGTCATCGGTCAGTGGATCGCGGCCGTGCTGGCGGTGATCTTCAATTTCCGTTTTAACCCCGATGTTCGCCTTTCTCTCCACTGCCTGAAGCCGGACGGCGCGCTGATCCGCGGCATTCTTGGCATCGGTGTGCCTTCCATCATTATGGTGGGTATCGGCTCCGTCATGAATTTCGGCATGAATCAGATCCTGCAGGGCTTCAGCGAAACGGCCACCGGTGTGTTCAGCGTGTATTTTAAGCTGCAGAGCTTCTTCTTTATGCCGGTGTTCGGCCTCAACAATGCCACGATCTCCATCCTTGCCTTCAACTACGGCGCGAGAAAGCCCGACCGCATCATAGAAACTCTCAAGCGGGCCAGCATCATTGCGCTGGGCATCATGCTGGTGGGTCTGGCGGTGTTCCAGTTCCTGCCGGATCTGCTGCTTTCCATCTTCCATCCCACGGCGGAATTCCTGCGCATGGGCCGCAGCGCCCTGCGGATCATCAGCGTGAATTTCCCGGTGGCGGCGGTCTGCATCGTGCTGGGCGCCAGCTTCCAGGCGCTGGGCGACGGCATCTATTCCACGATCACAGCCCTCTGCCGTCAGCTGCTGGTGCTGCTGCCCGCGGCATGGCTGCTGAGTTTCCTGGGCGATGTCAACTATGTGTGGCTGGCATTCCCCATTGCGGAGGTGGCAAGCCTGCTGGTCACGGTGCTGCTGTTTGTCAGGATCTACCGCAGAAAGATCCGTCCGCTCTATCAGAAATAAAAGAAACGATCCTGCAGCTTCATGCTGCAGGATCGTTTTTTATGCCTTTTTCGGTTTCGCGGTTTTTGCTCCGGAGCGGGAGGCCTTGGCGGGCGCACGGGCAGCCAGCATCGCCTTGTGCAGCGCTTCCTGCTCGCGGTGACGGGCATCCTCTTCCGCTTTCTTCAGAATGATGACTTCCGCAATGGCAGCGGCCTGCTCGGGGTCTTCGCAGCGAAGGAATTTTGTGAATGCTTCGGGGAATACAAACTGCTTTTCTCCCGCTTCCGGGAAATGGACGGCGATCATGCCGTTTTCGCAGCGCAGCACGGTGCCGGCGCCGAATCGGATGTGCCGTACGGGGGCGTTTTCCAAATTCATACTCTCAACCGCCTGTTCAAAATAATTATACTCCCAGTGTATCATAAAAGAAAAAAGCAGTGCAAACAGAAAATTTTCCGTCGACATAATTTCGGCAATTTGATGCATGGAAACGGTTCAAATTCCCTGTAAAAGAGGCAAAATGTGCAAAGCGGAACGGAAGCAGATCGTGCTTCCGTTCCGCTTGTGTGATGGAGGATCAGAGCTTTTCAAAATCGGCTGCGCCGTGCTTGCAGAGGGGGCAGATATAGTCCTCGGGCAGCTCCTCGCCCTCGTAGACAAAGCCGCAGATCTTGCAGACATAGCCGGTCTTTTCGGCAATGGCGGCGGGCTTGGGCTTGATGTGGGCGAAGTAGTAGGCATAGGTCACGGAGGGCGTGGTATCCAGCACTCTGGCTTCGGTCACATCGGCGATGAAGAGAGTGTGGGTGCCGCAGTCACGGGCTTCGATGACCCTGCAGGAGAAGAAGGCGTTGGTATAAGCGGCCAGATAGCGCACACCGTTGACGCTGCGGCTCTCCTCACCCCAGCCTTCAAACTTATCCGTGTCACGGCCGGACCGGAAACCAAACCGCTGGAAGACGGAGAAGGGGGCATCCTCTGTCAGCACGGAGATGTTGAACACCCCGTTCTTGAGGATCACATCGTGGGTATGGTTTGCCTTATTGACGGTGATGGTCATGCGCTTGGGGTTGTCGGTCAGCTGGGCGGCGGTGTTGATGATGCAGCCTGCGTCCCTGTCGCCGTCCCTGGCGGTGACCACGAAGAGGCCGTAGGAAAGGTCAAAGAAGGCATTGTTTTCGACCACAGCCACGGTGTCGTCCACGGGCTTGACCTCGGGCAGGATGTCGCGGGCGATCTTGCTCGCCAGCTTTTCGATCTCTGCCATCTTGTCGGGCTTGACGGAGGAAACCACGGTGATGGTCTCGCCGATGCGCTGCATGCCCTTGAGGGGCAGAATGATGTCCGCCATCAGCTGGCCGCTGGTGGGCGCCCAGGAGCCGTTTTCGAGGAAGGCTACCTTGCGGTTACGAAGGCCGTGGTTGGCAATGTCGTGCAGCAGCTCTTCCATGGAGATGAAGATGCCGGCATTGTAGGTGGTGGAGCAGAAGACCAGATGGCTGTACTTGAAGGCGTCGGAGAGGATATAGGAGGAGGGAATGACGGAAACGTCAAACATCTTCACCTTCACGCCCTGCTCCGCCAGACGGCAGGCCAGCAGGTTGGCGGCGTTTTCGGTGTTGCCGTAGACGGAGGCGTAAGCGATCACAACGCCCTCTTCCTCGGGGGTGTAGCTGCTCCAGCGCAGGTACTTTTCCAGAATGTCGCCGAAGTGCTTGCGCCAGACAAAGCCGTGCAGCGGGCAGACGAGGTTGATCTCAAGGCCGGCGGCCTTCTTGAGCACGGCCTGCACCTGATCGCCGTACTTGCCCACGATGTTGGTGTAGTAGCGGCGGGCTTCATCCAGATAGTCGCGCATGAAGTCCACCTCGTCGCTGAAGAGATGGCCGTTCAGCGCGCCGAAGGTGCCGAAGGCGTCGGCGGAGAAGAGGATCTTGTCGGTCAGGTCGTAGGTCAGCATGACCTCGGGCCAATGCACCATGGGCGCCATCACGAAGGTGAAGGTATGGCGGCCGGTTTCGAGGGTGTCGCCCTCCTGCATGGTGAGGACGCGGCCGTTCGTATCAAAGGTGAAGAACTGACCCAGCATGGTCTTGGTCATGGCGCTGCAGATGACCTTCACCTCGGGATAGCGCAGGATGAGATCCTGAATGCAGGCGGCATGGTCAGGCTCCATATGCTGGACGATGAGGTAGTCCAGCTTTCTGCCGTTCAGCACGGCTTCCACATTTTCAAAATAGTTGTCGCAGACAGCGCGGTCCACGGTGTCGAAGAGGACGGTCTTTTCGTCCAGCAGCAGGTAAGAGTTGTAGGAAACGCCGTCGCGGACGCCGTAGACGCCCTCGAACATGGCAAGGCGGCGGTCATCGGCGCCGACCCAGACGAGATCCTTGGTAACGTTGCGAACACAATGCATAGTAATATCCCCCTGAATGTATCGATATATTAGTAATGATTCCTGTTATTATAATAGCAGGTGAGGTAACGTTTGGCAAGTCTTTTTTTATCATTTCCGAAAAAATTTTTTCCATGCAAATAATCCCCTCACTCCGGGATGGAGCGAGGGGCTTTGCGCGGATCAGATGTCCGCGGGGGCTTCAATGGTTTCGATCAGCCGCATGCAGGCGGTATCCGTCACCGGCAGGGAGAAGACGATGGCGCCGACCTTTTCACCCATGGGCGTCATGGAAACCTCCGCGCCAAGGGTGAAGAACATCATGCCGACCATAACCATCAGCGCGCCCAGGAGGAAGCTCAGAAGGATACTCGGTGTGATCGGCGCGACGGTGAAGCTCAGGATCAGAACGATGCCCACCACAGGCAGGATCGCCGTCAGCGCTTCATGGAATTTTTCCTGCAGCTTGCGGTTCTGCAATGCGGGACACCTCCAAATATATAGTCAATTTATTTTAGCTGAAAAATGCGAAACAGTAAAGGGTAACGGTGTTAAGGAACGTAAAATTCACGGAAAGTTTTCAAAAAACGCAGAAAAACGGAGACGCTTCGCAGGAAGCGTCTCCGTTTCGGTTGCGGATGGATTATTCGGCAGTCTCTTCGGCAGGAGCAGCTTCCTCGGCGGGAGCTTCTTCGGCAGCGGGAGCCTCTTCGGCGGCAGGAGCTTCTTCAGCAACTTCTTCGGCAGCTTCGCAGCAGCACTCTTCGGTGCAGTCGGCGCAGCATTCTTCTTCGCCGCAGGCGCAGTCGTTGCAGCAGCAGCCCTTCTTCTTCAGCAGGGCAGCCAGCTTCTGGTCAAGCTTAAAGTAGTAGATGGCAGCGGCAGCGGCGGCTACGGCGGCCACGATGGCGATGATGACGCCCAGGAATTTCTTCATGTTCGGTTCCTCCTTGATGTTTGACGGCACGGAAGCGGATGCTCCCGATCAGCAGCTTATCCTTATTTTCAGGATCTTAGTATCATGCTATCACAAAGCGAAGAATTTTACAAGTATTTTGGCGGAAAATGACAGGGAATTCCAAAGAAGCGCAGTTTTACAGGCTTATTTCAGCCTGTTGTCAGAATTCACAAAACGGGCAGCCGAGTTTCTACGGATAAACAGATTGTCCCGGCGCGGGATATCCTTTATGATAAAAGTATAAAATGCAATAACTGTATCAAGGAGGTTTTGACATGAAGCAGATCAGAAGGATATGGACCTGTATTCTGGCGCTGGTTTTTGTGCTGGGCAGCTTTGCGCCCGCCATGACCGTCCGTGCAGAAGGCGGCATTCCCGCCATTTCCGGAGATACGGTCTTTGCCTATGCGGGCGGCGATGTATCCGCATGGAACACCAACACGACCAAGATCGCGGAAAGCATCGGTTCCGTGGATGGAACGGAGTACAGTTCCCGCGTGTTTGCGCTGGGTTATGGCAACTCCACAACCAATCCGCTGTTTGTTACCACGCCCGCCTTTACCGTGAATACTGCGGATTATGAGAAATTCAGCGTTTCCGTCCTTGCGTGGGACAACGGCAGCGATAAGGACCAGACCGGTCTTGTGCTGCAGTATTCCGTGGACGGCGGTGCCAGCTGGACGGATCTTTCCGTGACCACGGCGGCTCATGCCAATGCATGGACCTCCAAGAGCAGCGGAAATACCTTTACCCTCTACTCCCATACGGTGCAGGATGCCGCCTGTCCTGCCTCTGCCATCACGAATATCCGCATCCTGCCCTACGGCAGCACGGTCTATTCCGGCGGCGGCGCGTTCCGTCTTGCCGCCCTGAAGGTCACCGCTTCCGGTACCGCGGAACCGGAAGTTCCTGTTTCCGTTCTGCCCAAGCTGAGCGGCGATACGCTGCTCTATGTCAATGACGGCACGATCGCGGGCTGGACGGACAACAGCTCCGACATCCGCGGCAAGGACAAGGACTTCAAGGGAACGCTGGAAGGCGCGGAGACCTACTATACCATCTGGCCGCTGGGCTCCGACCGTCCCGGCGCGGGCAAAAAGCTGCAGATCACCTCTCCTGCTCTGACCGGCGATTCCACGGCCTATAAGTCCTTCTGCGCGCAGGCGCTGGTCTGGACGAATGCCACCGATCCCAAGCCCAATCATCTGGTGCTCTATTACTCCGCGGACGGCGGCAGCACATGGACGGCCGTCCCGGTCACGGTGACCGAGTATGCCGGCCTCTGGAACGGAGAATTCCCCGTCTATGCCGTCACGGCGAAGGATGTGGCCTGCCCCGCGGCGAAGATCACCAATCTGATGCTACAGCCCTACGGCGATACGGTGAATATCACCACCGGCGCGTTCCGTCTCATCTCTCTGCATGTGACCGGCTCGCAGACGGAAGGCACTGTTCCGCCCACCCCGGAACCCGAACCGGAGCCTGATCCCGTCCGCGATGATGCCGCCTACATTCAGGGGCTCATCGACAATGCCGTGCCGGATGCAAACGGCATCAAGGTTGTCACCGTTCCCGCGGTCAACCCCAATGACCCCGACGGCGGCAATGTCTATCAGATCGGTACCGCTATCGAGATCCCCTCCAATACCACGGTCAAGCTGGATAACTGCACCCTGCGCCTCAATGACGGCGTGCTCTGCAACATCTTCATCTCGGATGGTCTGTACGACGGCCCGATGACCGAGGCCGACGAAGTCAAGAACATCAAGATCATCGGCATCGGCAATGCGGTGCTGGACGGCGGCAACCACAACGGCGTCACCGAAAAGACGGCCACCAAGCCCGACGGGTATTCCACCGTCCGCCACAACCATTCCATCTTCTTCCGCAATGTGGATGGCTTTGAGATCTCCAATCTGAAGATCGTGGAACCGCGCTACTGGGGCATCTGCTTCAATTTCTGCGAAAACGGCAAGGTCTCCGGCATCCATTTCGATTGCAGCAACAAGGCGCCCAATCAGGACGGTATTGACCTGCGCATCGGCTGCAACAACATCGAGATCACCGATATCACCGGTGTCACCGGTGATGATACCGTTGCGCTGACGGCGCTGTCCTCTGCCGGCGGCTCCGATGTCTACTTCGCCGTTTCCGGCAAGAGCTCCGATATCCATGATGTCACCATGAAGAATATCAAGGCTACCTGTAACGGCGGCCACGGCATCATCCGTCTGCTCTGTCACCACGGCAACAAGGTCTATAACATCCATATGGAGAACATCGAGGATACCGGCACGAACCATGTGCAGGGCGTCCTGCGCATCGGTGATACCAACTATGCCGGCTCCGGTACTCCCATGGCCTACGGCGATATGCACGATATCACCGTGGACGGCGTGATATCCAACGGCATATGGGCCATCCACGCGCCCAATACGAATGTCACCAACAAGCACGTGACTTATCAGAATATCACCGTCAAGTACGGCGGCGTGACCAATCTGACCATCGAAAAAGAACCCGTCACGGCAACGCCCATCACCTATCTCACCGGGGAGACCATCTTCGCCTACACGGGCGGCAGCGAGGAAGGCTGGGGCAGCAATGCCGGCCGTACCGCCGTCACCAACAGCGGCAAGCTGGAAGAGAAGGACGCCGTGGCCACGGTCTGGCCGCTGGGCTCCACCGCTGCCGATACGGCGCTGGCGCTGACCACGCCCAAATTCGCCGTGGATACCGCGCCCTTTGAATCCTACAAGGTGCATCTCGTGGTGCTGGATAACGGGGATGACCCCGACCTCAGCAAGCTGATCCTCTCCGTTTCTGTCGATAACGGCGCCACATGGACGGATGTTCCGCTCACGATGACGAACCACGGTCCCATCTGGTCGCGCAGCGACGGCACCACCCGTGAAGTTCATGACTATGTCAGCGGGGATCTGACGGAACTGATCAGCGGCACCGTGACCCACATTCGCATCAAGCCTTTCGGCGATCAGTACATCCAGAAGGGCGCGTTCCGCCTCCTCTCCATGGACGTCAAGGGCGAAAAGCACGAGCTGACCCATTATCCCGCGATGGATGCCAACTGCACGGATACGGGCAATGTGGAATACTGGTACTGCGCGGATTGCGATGCGTTCTATCTGAACGCGGAGGGCACGAACAAGACGGCCGATGTAACGGTGCCCGTCGATCCCGATGCCCATGCGCTGGAGAAGGTGGCTGCCAAGGCGGCCACGACCGAAGCGGAAGGCAACATCGAGCATTGGCGCTGCAGACGCTGCGAGGCTGTGTTTGCCGATGCCGAGGGCAAGCAGAAGCTGGCGAAGGAGGATGTGATCCTCGAAAAGCTGAAGTATGACCTCGATGCCATCCTGGAACCCGTGAAGGACATCACGGAGGACAATGTGGCAGCGGAGGATGAAGAAGCGCTGACGAAGACCAAAGAGGCGCTGGATGATCTGCAGGAAGCTTACGACGATCAGCTGACCGACGAAGAGGCTGCTCGCGTTGAGGCTGCGCGGAAGCAGATCGAAGCGGCGCAGAAGGTGCTGGACGATGCGGAGGCAGCGAAAAAGCTGCTGAAGGAACTGCCCGCCACGGCTGCTCCCGATGATGCCGATGCGTTGGAAGCCTACTTTGAAGCAAAGAAGGCCTACGATGCGCTGAGCGAACACGGAAAGAGTCTGGTGGATGAAGCGGCTGTCAAGAAGCTGACCGACCTTGGCGCGGCACTGGTGGACTACAAGTTCCTCTCCGGCGACAAGGCCGAATGGACGAGCGGCAGCAGCAAGGCGCTGACTTTCAAGGCCAACGGTATGTTCAGCAAGTTCGCGGAACTGGAGATCGACGGCAAGAAGGTCGATCCCGCCAACTATACCGTCGCGGAAGGAAGCACGGTGATCACGCTGAAGGAAGCCTACCTCAAGACGCTGAAGGTCGGCGAGCACACCATCACAGCAGTCTATCCCGACGGCAGGGCGGAAGGCTCCTTCACGGTGAAGGCGGCAACTTCCTCCTCCGGCTCGCCCGTTACCGGCGACATCGCAAAGCCCGTGATCTGGATCTCCGTGCTGGCGGTATCGGCTGCCGCTGCGGCGGTACTGCTCCTGCCCAAAAAGCGCAAGGCGAAAGAATGATCCGAAATAAAAAAGACGGTATCCCAAACGGGATACCGTCTTTTGCTGTGTGAAGGATCAGAGCTCGGAGGGATAGAGGGGATGGGCAGCGGTCATAGCCTGCACGCGGCGCAGCACATCCTCGCGGCTGCCGTCGGGATCCTTGGCGATGGCGCAGATGCAGTCTGCCAGCTCGTCCATCTCTTCGGGCTTGAAGCCGCGGGTGGTGATGGCGGGTGTGCCGATGCGGACGCCGCTGGTCACGCTGGCGGGAGCGGGATCATTGGGAATGGAATTCTTGTTGACGGTGATATGCACCTCATCCAGGGCTTCCTGCAGGGCAATGCCGCTGATGCCGATGCCGCGCAGGTCGGTCAGCATCAGATGGTTGTCCGTACCGCCGGAAACGAGATCCATGCCGCGCTTCATAAGGCCGTCGGCAAGGGCGGCTGCGTTCTTTACTACGGTCTCGGCATAGACGGCGAACGAGGGGCTCATGGCTTCCTTGAGGCAGATGGCCTTGGCAGCGATGACATGCATCAGAGGGCCGCCCTGATTGCCGGGGAAGACGGCGCTGTTGATCTTTTTGGCGTATTCTTCCTTGGCGAGGATCATGCCGCCTCTGGGACCGCGCAGGGTCTTGTGGGTGGTGGTGGTGACCACATCGGCATAGGGAACGGGGTTCTGGTGCTGGCCGCCGGCTACCAGACCGGCAATGTGCGCCATATCCACCATCAGCATGGCGCCGTGGCGGTGGGCGATGTCGGCAAAGGTCTTGAAGTCGATGGCACGGGGATAGGCGGAAGCGCCCGCGACCACCAGCTTGGGCTGATTCTTGCGGACGAGATCCTCGATCTGATCATAGTCCAGCATGCCGGTGACGGGATCGATGCCGTAGGAGATGCTGCGGTAGACTTTACCGGAGAGATTGACCTTGGCGCCGTGGGTCAGATGGCCGCCGTTCTGCAGATCCATGCCGATCAGCAGGTCGCCGGGCTGCAGCAGGGCGGAGTAAACGGCGAGGTTGGCCTGTGCGCCGGAATGGGGCTGTACGTTGGCGTAGTCTGCGCCGAAGAGCGCCTTGGCGCGATCAATGGCGATCTGTTCCACACCGTCCACATGGATGCAGCCGCCATAGTAGCGGTGACCGGGATAACCTTCCGCGTATTTATTGGTGAGAACGGAGCCCATGGCAGCGATCACCGCGGGAGAAGCAATGTTCTCAGAGGCGATCAGCTCGATGTTCTCCCACTGACGGTCGTATTCCTTTTCCATCAGGGCGGCGATGTCCGCGTCAAAATTCGCAATGTAATTCATGTTGTCTTTCAGTGTGCTGTGCATGATCCGATTCCTTTCTGAAATAAAAAATAGCATACCGGACTCCGGTATGCTCCTTGGTATACAAACAGGATTGCCAATAACTGGCTGTTGCATACTCTGTCCTTTTGCCTGAGAGATTCGGCTTTCGCCTTGCACCTTCGGCACTCATGTGATGAGCTTCTCCAGAGATTCCTTCCTGCACCGGTTCGTTGCCGTTCCGGACAGATCAACGGGAATGCGATATGAAGTTAGTCCTATTATAGCCCAATTTCCGTCAATGTCAACAGGAATTTGTAAAGTTCTTGTATAAATTGCCGGTAACAGAAAGTTTACTTTTTTCCCCTTTACAAAGATCTGAGGGTAGGGTATCATTAATTTTAATAAGAATTACAGCTTGAGATTGGAGTTTTTCTATGCTTCGCTGGATCATTGCCGCGGTTTGCGGCTATCTTTTCGGATCGATCAGTTCCGCTGTGCTGCTTTCCAGAGGACTGTTCCGTGAGGATGTCCGCGCCATGGGCAGCGGCAATGCCGGCGCCACCAATATGGCGCGGGTCTACGGCATGCTGCCCGGGATCCTGGCCTTTTTCTGCGACGCGCTGAAGACGGTGGCGGCTATGGGATTGGGCTGGCTGCTGGACGGAAACCTCGGTATGTCCGTCGGCGGTGCTGCCTGCGTGATCGGTCATTGCTGGCCGGTGTTTTTCCAGCTGCGGGGCGGCAAGGGCGTTTCCGTCGGCGCCGTGGTGGCGCTGATGATCGACTGGCGCATCCTGCTGCTGCTGGTCGTGATCTTCTTCGGCACCTTTGCGCTGACGAAGGTCGTGTCCGTCTGTTCGCTTTCCGTGGCCGTCGTCCTGCCCATTGCGGCGCTGCTGTTTCGGCAGCCTCTGCCGGAAGCGCTGCTTGCCATTTTCACCGGCCTTGTGGTCATCTGGCAGCACCGTTCAAACATTTTGCGTCTGATCCGCGGGGAGGAAAAGAAATTTGTTCCAAAATCCCGCAAAAAGGAATAAAACAGAAACCGCCTTCGGTTCCGCGTGAGCCGAAGGCGATTTTTTTAGTCGTGCAGACGTTTCATCCAGTTGTCGAAGAAGAGCTTCTGCAGCAGTGATTCACCGTAGCCGCGGTTTTCCAGCGTCTGCCAGAGGTTCGGAACGCCTTCCAGCGTATCGATGCCGTGGCAGACCTCCTCGCAGCCGTCAAAGTCGCTGCCGAGGCCGATGCAGTCCTCGCCGCCCAGCTCCAGAAAATGCTCCAGATGGCGGATCAGCGCGGGAATATCGCGGGTGCCGCCGATGAACTCTGCAAAGTAGTTGAGACCCACGATGCCGCCGCTTTCCATGATGGCACGGAACTGATCGTCTGTCAGATTTCTTCTGTGGTGGAAGACGGCGTCGGAATCGGAATGGGTGGCCACGATGGGGCGCTCCGCCATTTCAAAAAGATCCCAGAATCCCTTGGGCGAAAGGTGGGAGACATCCATCAGAATGCCCAGCCGCTCGGATTCTTTGACGAAGGCGCGGCCCCGGTCGGTCAGACCCATCTCGGGATTCTGGGCGCAGGTGCCGGAAACGGCATTGCGGTAGTTCCATGTCAGCGCGATGGCCTGAATGCCGTCCGCGGCGGCCATTTCCAAATGGGCGGGATCGCATTCCAGCAGGGAGGAATCCTCAATGGAGAGCATACAGGCCGCCTTGCCGTCCCGATGGGCGGCTTCGATGTCCTTTCGCCCCCTGCAATGCACGGCAAGGTCGGGATGGGCGGCCAGCTCCGCATGGAAATAGGCCTTCATCCGCTCATATTCGTGAAGAACGGAGCGTTCGGGCGGGATGGCGGTGTCCCAGTAGAGGGCGAAAAGCTGAACATAGCGGGAAAACTGCGCCGTTCTGTCCAGCGAGATCTCGCGGTCGTTGGCAAAGAGATGTCGTCCCGAATAGCAGCATTTGCTGACGGAATCGCAGTGAGAGTCAAAACAGGGGATGCGTTTCATAGTACTCCTCCTGATCGTGGAATATAAAACAGTATAGCATGGCGGCACGCCCAAAATCAACGGGTAGAATAAGCGGACTTGATCGGGAAACCCTATGAAAAAACACAAGAGGGAGCATCGGCAATGAAACGTTGGAGCCTTGCAGCGGCGGTCATCCTCCTGCTGACCGTGCCGGTTTTCGCGCTGGAGCGAGAAGAAAACGAAACGGCGGTATGGGAAACTCTGGGGATCGGCGGCGAACGGCTGTATCTGCCCGTGGCGGCGGGTTACCGCTGGGTGGCGGGCGGTCATTCTGATGCCGTCGGCTGCGAGCTGCTGGTGCGGGAAGGCGCGCCGCTGGTGGCCATGGAGGAGGGGTGGGTAGAACAGGCGGAAACCGATCGGGGCGGACGGCTGCAGGTGGCCATCCGTTCGGCGGACGGACGCAGACTCTACCGCTACAGCGGCATGGCAGCCGCGGCAGGACGGCAGCTGAAACGGGGAGATTGGGTGGCGGGCGGCTCCGTCATCGGTATCGCGGCGGGAAGCGAAGATCCGCTGGGCAGAGTGCAGCTGTATCTGCAGGTGCGGCAGGAGGGGAAACTGCCTGTCGGCATCGATCCCCAGGGGCTTTTGGAGCTGCTGCGGGGGAAACACTCTTCGGTGATCTGGCTGGGAGAAGAACGGGGCTTTTGCCCCATCGGCGGAACGGGCGGTTGACAGAACGGCGAAAATATGGGAAAATAGAGAAAATTTCCCGCAAAGGATGTGCCGGAATGGAACAAAAGATGATGGAAGGCCGCTGCCCCAAGTGCGGCAAACCGCTGCAGATCCCCGAAGGTCTGAAGGAATTCTCCTGCCTGTATTGCGGAGCGCGCCTCGACCCCACGATGCTGCTGCCTCTGCAGGCCATCGATCTGCCGGAGGAGCTGATCGCCCTTGTGAATGAGCGGATGCCCGCCTGCGTGGAGGATGCCGCGCAGCTGCGCCTCAATATTACCAAGGCGGATTACGCCAAGACTTTTGAAGCCTACTGCAATACCCACAGACCCACCTTCCAGCGGTTGGAGGAAGCCTGCGTCAAGGCGGCCGACCGCAGAGAAGACGTGCTGCAGTCCGTCATCGATGCCTTCCTCGCGTTTTTGGAGGATAAGTGGAAGGGGCAGAAGAAGGATGCCCCCGAAACGGATAAGATGGCGGTGGCCATCTATATGGTGCCTGCCGTCCGCTATATGAAGCTGGGCTGCAGCGAGGATTTCTGCAAAATGTTGCAGGCAGAGTGGATGCGCCGCTATCCCAAGAATCCCTTCTATGTGGGCAGTTATGAAGAGCTTTCCGCCGGCTTCAATAAGAAGTTCCTCGGCTTCTGCTTTATCACCACGGCGGTCTGCCGTCAGGAGGGCAAGCCCGATGACTGCGAAGAACTGACGGCCTTCCGCGCGTTCCGCGACGGCTGGCTGCGGCAATGCCCCGACGGCGAAGCGCTGATCCGTGAATATTATGAAACGGCGCCTGCCATCGTCACTATGATCAGCGTCTGCGAAAACGGAGATACGGCCTATGGCGAGATCCGCGAGCGCTGGCTGGAGGGCTGCTACCGCGATCTGCAGCAGGGCCGAATGGAAGAGTGCAAGGCCCGCTATACCGATATGGTGCGCACGCTGCAAAACAAATATCTGCATTAAAAGTCCGCGGGAGATGACGGTTTCGTCATCTCCCGCGATTTATATGGAAACAGCGGACGGTCAGAGACCTTCGCCCCATGCGGCAAGGATCTCCGCATCGATCAAGGAGGCGTCGAAGCGGTAGTGTCCTGTCACATCGGCACGGGGCAGATAGTCCTCTTCCCGGCTTGGCTGGCCGCTGTTGTGGATGATGTAGGGCTGTCCCTCCGCGTTACGGCGGTCGGAAACGATGCCGATGTGCTGATCGCGGCCGAAGATCACGATATCGCCTGCCTGCCATGCCTCGATATCGGTGATATCCGTGGTCAGCTCCACGGCATATTCCCGAAGGAATTCGTGCAGATTGGGAACGCGGCGGAAGTCGATGCGGTGATCCGGTTCGGCTGCATGGGGATAGGCTTCCGGACGGCGGCGGATGTCACGGTCCACCATCTGCCGCAGAGAATAGCCTGCTTCCCGAAAGGCCCGCCACACCACATCGGTGCAGACGCCGATGTCCTCCGGTGGATAGCCCTCCTCCCAATAGGCGGGATCGTAGGTCGGGCGGTTTTTCGCGTCCTTTCGGGCGCCTGCCAGAAAATCGGCATAGTCATCCAGCCCGTTTTGATTGTAGTCCATGCTGCTTTGCAGCGGCTCGATGCCGAACCGTGAACCGTCTTTGGGCAAAAAGCGGCGAATCACCGGCATCAGCAGGAGCAGCAAAAGCAAGGGCAGAAGCAATTTCCGCAGCTTTCTCATGACGGCTCCTCATCGTTGGTCAGATCGCCGTTGCCGCTGATGGGAATGACGTCCCCGAGGAAGGTGGGCTTCGGCTGAAAAGCGGCCTGCCAGAAATCCTTGGCTCGCGCCAGTACCTCGCGGATCTCGCGGTAGGTCTGCCCCCAATAGGTATGGTAGTCGGCGGGGATGCCCCATGCCTCGATGCCCAGCGCTTCGGCAATGTGCAGGGCGCGGTAGAGGTGGTATTCCTGCGTCACGATGAGGATGCGGTCAGCCGCGAAGACATCCCGTGCGCGGTAGAGGCTTTCGTAGGTGGAAAAGCCCGCGTGATCCATAAAGACGTCGGAGGAAGGGATCCCGGCATCGGTGGCATAGTCCTTCATGGCGCCCACCTCGTTGTAATCCTCCCGCCCGTGATCGCCGCTCATCAGCAGCTTCGGGGCGGCGCCCAGCTCATAAAGCGCCACGCCGCGCCGCAGACGGTCGCGCAGCATATCGCTGGGTCTTCCGGAATCGTGAACAAGACAGCCCAGCACCAGAATGCAGTCGATGTCCTCCAGTTCCGCTGCCGCTTCCTCGGTGAGGATGCGGTCTTCTGTTCCGCGGCGTACGGAGGCGTCGAGGATCAGCACGGCGGAAAGCCCCGCGATGCCCAGAATAAAACCGATACAGAGCGTCCACAGAAGCAGTTTTTTGATCATGGGAGCTCCCTCCCTTCTCTTTCTGCCGCCATCATACGGCACGATCCCATCAAAACTGCATCGAATCGGACAGATTTGGAGCTGACGCAAAAAAAGCCCCCTCTGACGAGGGGGCTGCCGAACGGAGTGAGGCTGGGGGAGAGAACGGTGCTGAAGCAGGAAAGATCAGAATGCCCAGTTGCCGTTGCGGAAGATGGCCACGGTCTCGCCGCTTTCGGTGATGCCGTCGATGGCCATATCGGCACAGCCGATCATGAAGTCCACATGGATCATGGATTCGTTGACGCCCAGCTTGCGGCATTCCTCCAGCGTGTAGGAATCGTAGTTCTTCAGCGTGTCGGCATAGCCGCGGCCCAGTGCCAGATGGCAGGAGGCATTTTCGTCAAAGAGGGTGTTGTAGTAGAGGATGCCCGCGTTGCTGATGGGAGAATCGTGGGGAACCAGCGCGCATTCGCCCAGATAGGCGGCGCCTTCGTCCATGCCGATCATCTGCAGCAGGGTGTCTTCGTTCTTTTCGGCATGGGCTTCCACGGCCTTGCCGTCTTCAAAACGGATGGAGAAGTTTTCGATCAGCTTGCCCTGATAGGAAAGGGGCATGGTGGAATAAACGGTGCCTTCGGCCTTGCCGCGCATGGGGGTGATGAAGACTTCCTCGGAGGGAATGTTGGGATTAAAGAAGTGACCGGTCAGGCTGGTGTCGCCGCCGCCCTTCCATTCGCATTCGGGGATCATGCCCACGCGCAGGTCGGTACCGTTGGAGGCATAGTAGTGCAGCTCGCGGACACCGAGGGCATTGAGGTGATCGCAGCGCTCTTTGAGATCACGGTTGTGCGCATCCCATGCGGCAATGGGATCTTCCGTCACGCGGGAAGCGGCAAGGATGGCTTCCCACAGCTTTTCCATGGCCTGAGATTTGGAGAGGTGGGGGAACACCTTCTTGGCCCATGCGGCGCCGGGAACGGCAGCCACGCACCACTGGTACTTGCCTTCCATCTTGTCGTGGTAGGGGCGGAGGATGGGGTAGCGGGCCTGCTTGGCCTTGGCCAGCTTGGCGGTGTTCACGCCCTTGAGGCCGTCGGGATCTTCGGAGAGCAGGTGGATGCGGCAGGGCAGGATCTCGGAATAGTGGCGCAGCTTTTCTTCCTCCCAGCCTTCCACTCTGGACATGGTCTTGAGGCTTCTGCCGCGGATCTGTACCTTGTCCAGCGGGCCGTAGTTCCAGTCCACGGTGACCTTGGACGCGCCTGCGCGGTAGCATTCCTCTACCAGCATCTTGACGAATTCGGGCTGATCCAGCTCGGCGCCGATGACGACCTCCTGCCCCTTGGCAACGTTGATGCCGGTGCGGACGATCAGCTTCGCGTAATTTTTGAGAACGGATTTCTTCATTGGTTTTCCTCCAAAGTGAATTGTTTGGTGCTCCCATTATACCCCATTGCGTCCGGGAATTCAAATCCTGCGTAAAAATACTTGACGGAGGGTCAAAAACCATGTAAACTTGTTGAAAGATAAACAAATTATAATCGGCAAAGGAATGACGAATTATGAAGATCAAGGTTTGTTCGGACAGCTCCTGCGACCTCAGCAAGGAACTTGTGGAGCGTTATGATATCGGTATTGTTCCCCTCTGCGTGACAATCGGCGATGTCACGAAGCTGGACGGCGCCGAGCTGCATCCCGATGAGATCTATGCCCATGTGGCACAGGGCGGCAATCTGCCCTCCACCTCCGCTGTCAATCCCGCCCAGTATACGGAGATCTTTGAAAAATATGCCCACGACTATGACGCCGTGATCTATATCAACATCGGCTCCGGCTTCTCCAGCTGCCATCAGAATGCCAAGCTGGCTGCCGCGGAATACGAGAATGTCTATCCCGTGGACTCCTGCAGCCTGTCTACCGGTCAGGGCATGGTCGTGCTGGAAGCTGTCAAGCTGGCACGGCAGGGTCTTGCCGCGGAAGAGATCGTGGCGAAGCTGAATGATTGCACCGGCCGCATCCGCATCAGCTTTGTGCTGAGCCAGCTGGAGTACATGAAGAAGGGCGGCCGCTGCTCCACCGTTGCCGCTCTTGGCGCCAACCTGCTGAAGCTGAAGCCCTGCATCGCGGTCATCGACGGCAAGATGGGCGTCACCAAGAAGTACCGCGGATCCATGGAAAAGTGCCTGCGCGAATATGTGGCAGAGCAGCTTTCCGGCAATGAAAAGCTGGATCCGGAGCGGATCTTCATCACCCATTCCGGTGAACTGGACGGCATGCCTGAAATGGTCGAAGCGGAGGTCGCCAAGTATGCTTCCTTTGTGAATGTGGAGCATACCAGAGCCGGCTGCACCGTTTCTTCCCATTGCGGCCCCGGCACGCTGGGCATCATCTTTGCGGAAAAGGAGTAAGAAAGATGGAAAAGAAGATCGTAGCTACCAATGCGGCACCCGCTGCCATCGGCCCCTATTCTCAGGCTGTCATCGTCGGCGACCTGCTGATCACCTCCGGTCAGATCCCCATTGACCCCGCTACCGGCGCTTTCCCCGAGGGCATCGAAGCCCAGACCCGCCAGTCGCTCAACAATGTCAAGGCCATCCTTGCGGAGGCAGGCATCACCATGAAGAACGTGGTCAAGACCACCGTCTTCCTCAGCGATATGAACAACTTCGCCGCCATGAACGGCGTCTATGCCACCTTCTTTGAAGAGGGCAGCTATCCTGCCAGATCCGCCGTGGAGGCAGCCCGCCTGCCCAAGGACGCACTGGTGGAGATCGAAGTCATCGCCCATCTGTAAAAGCTGAAATGCCCGCCTTTTAGGTGGGTGTCCGGAAAACAGTTAAATCCGACCTATGGTTACAATCATAGGTCGGATTTTTTTGCGACATGTATCAGTTATAGAAAGGCTCCCTTGTGCAAAGGGAGCTGTCAGCGAAGCTGACTGAGGGATTGACAACCCCTCCGAGCAAAATCAAAGATTTTGCCCACCTCCCCTTACACAGGGGAGGCTTTGGTGCGGTACGTAACTGTTAGACAAATTCAAGTTTGATGAATTGA
>JAFSHY010000122.1 GCA_017440065.1 Oscillospiraceae bacterium
ATTTTATAATCATATCGAAAAAAAGTAAAGCACATTTTCGTTTGCCTGAATGGGCGAAGTTTTGTGTAATTTGAAAAGAGGAGAGCGAATCTTGGAGTTGTCTTCCCAAAAGCTTCCCCCCTAGCGAACGCAACAAAATAAAAATTTTGTTGCGTTCGAACATCTGGTGTGCTATAATGATCTTACAAGCGCAGGATCAAACGTCTGAAAGCCGGCTCTACAAGGAGATTTCCATTATGCAGAGATATCATGACTGTCCCACCGTGCTGCGGGATTTTCTGACCTACCACGATACCATCAAGGGTCAATCGCAACGAACCATTTCCGAATACTATCTGGACCTTCGGATGTTCCTTCGGTTCATCAAGCTGATGAGAAATGAATTGCCCATCGATACCAGGCTGGATGAGATCTCCATCCGTGATGTCGATCTGGACTTTGTCGGCTCGATCACAACGTCCGAAGTCTTCGATTTTCTTTCCTATCTCGCCAACGACAGAACATCCAATCCTGACTCTCTCTATGCAGAGCATGGCATCGAAGCCGCTGCAAGAGCCAGAAAACTTTCCGCCATCAAATCCTTCTATAAGTATCTCACGGTTCGAACCAAGCAGCTGACGGAGAATCCCGTCAAAGATCTGGAGTATCCCAAGCTCAGAAAATCACTTCCCAGATACCTCACGCTGGAAGAATCCACGCGGCTTCTGGAAGCTGTTCAAGGCCCCAATGCCGTACGCGACTTTGCGATCCTTATGATCTTTTTAAACTGCGGCATCCGTCGTTCCGAGCTTGTGGGACTCAATATCACCGATGTATATGAAGATCGGATCCGTGTTGTGGGCAAAGGCAACAAGGAACGCATCGTCTATATGGGTACTCCCTGCAAGAAAGCCATCAACGAGTACCTGCTCGAACGCAACAAAATAATTCTTTCGGATAATAAAGCGCTATTCGGATCCCGCGATAAAAACAGGATCAGCGTAACGGCAGTCCACCGTCTGGTTAAAAAGCATATGCTGGCAGCCGGTCTTGACGCAACGCAGTTTTCCGCGCACAAGCTTCGTCATACCGCAGCAACGCTGATGCTTTCCGGCGGCGTGGATGTAAAGACTGTACAGGAAGTTTTGGGTCATGAAAATCTGAACACAACGCAGATCTATACCCATATCGAGAACACGGAGCTGAAGATCGCATCCTCCGCAAATCCGATTTCCAAGCTTAAAATCGAAAAGAAATAGTCTGCCTCTCCCCTATTTTCTAACATTATCGGAGAAAACACAATGCGTGTTTTCTCCGATTTTTTACATCGATATTTCAATTGCTTCGCGAATATTCCGAACACGGAGCAGCTTCAGCCCCTCCGGAGGAACCAGATTGTCGGTTCCTCGCCGCGGGATCACGCAGGCGGTAAAGCCGAGCCGGGAGATCTCATTCAGGCGCTTCGGCAGATCCGAAACGTTGCGGATCTCTCCCGTCAGACCGATTTCTCCCACCGCTGCCAGCTGGTCGGAAAGCGGCTGATCCCGCAAACTGGATGCGATCGCCAGTGCCACAGGCAGATCCGCAGCAGGTTCGTCCAAACGAAGGCCGCCAATGACGTTCAGATAAACGTCGGCAGAGGAAAGATTCAGCCCTCCCCTTTTTTCCAGCACGGCAAGCAGCAGGATCGTGCGGTTAAAATCAAAACCGTCTGCGGCTCTGCGGGGTACATTCAGCGTGCTGCGGGTCACAAGTGCCTGTACCTCAGCCAAAATCGGGCGCGTTCCCTCGATCGGACAGGCCACGCAGGTGCCTGAAGCTCCCTTCGGCCTGCCCTGCAGCAGCGCCTCGGAGGGATTGGGAATTTCAACCAGGCCGTGATCCGCCATTTCGAACACGCCGATCTCATTCGTGGAACCAAAACGGTTTTTCGCTGCTCTCAAAAGCCGGTAGCTGCCGCTTCGGTCACCCTCAAAATACAGGACGCAGTCGACCATGTGTTCCAGCACCTTTGGGCCTGCAATGGAGCCTTCCTTATTGATATGGCCCACGACAAAGACCGTGATTCCGGTGGATTTGGAAAGCTGCAGCAGGGACATGGTGCAGTCCTTTACCTGCGAAATGCTGCCGGGGGCAGAGTCGCTACCGCTGCGGTAAAGTGTTTGGATAGAATCGATGATCAGAAGGTCGGGCTTGACCTCGTTGACTGAGTTGAGTACGTCATCCATATTCGTTTCCGAAAGGATCATGAGTCGATCGGCAGATACTTTGAGTCGTTCTGCCCGCATTTTCAGCTGTTTTTCGCTCTCTTCACCGGATACATAGAGAACCGTCTGTTCTTTGCAGAGTTCGGTGCAGATCTGCAGCAGCAAGGTGGACTTGCCAATACCGGGCGCTCCTCCCACAAGCACGAGGGAACCGCGTACACCGCCGCCGCCCAATACGCGATCCAACTCGCCCATACCGGTGGAAAAGCGAATCTCGTCGCTTCCCTCGATCTCGTTCAGCCGTTTCGGGCGGGAAAAGGATCTGGACGCAGCGCCGCGGGAAGCGGGCGCAGCCGATTCTGTATACTCTTTGAGAGAATTCCACGCACCGCAGGCAGGACATCTCCCCTGCCATTTGGGTGTTTCATTGCCGCATTCCGTGCAAAGGTAGACGGTTTTAGACTTCATCGGTGATCACCTTTCTTAAGTAATCCAAGGATCCTGCGGAAATCACAAGGCTCAGCTGCTTCTGATATTCCGCGGAACAAAGCTTGTTTCGTTCCTCTTGATTGGACATAAATCCGCATTCGATCAAAATGGCGGGACAGTTTACATGATTCATCAGATAAACGGATTCCGCAGGCTTACACTGCCTGTGGTTTTCCGTATCCAGCTTGATGCGCAGCAATTCCTGCATGTCTTGCGCAAATTCTTCGCTTCTGTCAGTAGGTGCATAAAAGATCTGAGCGCCATGGTATTTCGTTTCGGCAAACATATTCTGATGGATACTGATCAGAACAGGTCGATACAGAGAATTGACCGCCTCCGCCCTGTTTCGCAGATCGGAAGCTTTTTTCTGTGCCAGGGTCACCGCCTCCTCCGAATGAAGCGACCGATCCTCCGTGCGAAGCATCACAGAGTTCTGACCCAGCAGACACAGTAGTGTGTGTACGCGGCCTGCGATTTGAAGGTTCAGATCCGCTTCCCGGATTCCGGAAACTGCCGCACCGCCGTCTTCTCCACCATGGCCGGCATCGATCACGATCACAGGAGAAGGATCGGCCGAGGAAACCATGGAAGGAACCGCCAAATAGAATTCCGCGCCAAGGACGGCAGCCGTTACCGCTGCCAGAACGATACAGAAATAGGAAATGAGATGATGCTTCAGAAACTGCATGTTGATCCCTCCCGAAACAACCTATGTCCGAAACGGATCGCCTATTCATTCGGATTATACCATAGAATCCATCCTTCGAAAACAACAATCTGACACATTCTGCCCTATCCTCGCATAGTATGTTCCGAAACGACACGTTTCAATCTGATCAGGAGGATGAGTGGTTTGGATAAGAAATCGCTGCCGCTGAGCAGCTTCGGGATCCCTTCTGCCTCGGGCAGAACCTTTGACAGAGAGACGGATCTGAAGGATGAAGGCTATGGGAAGCTTCCTTCCAACGCACCGCTGGCCAATCCCTATGTTCCCTTCCAGCGCAATGATCCTGCGCGTTATGAAAGAGGTAAGGCGCTGATCCGCGGGACATTGTTCCCGGGCCTGGATCTTCCCTATCTCGGAATGGTCAACACGAAAGAAAAAGGCGATTCCGGTCTGGCGGAACTGCAGGCGCTGGCCTTTGCCATGAATGAACTGGCACTCTATCTGGATACCCACAAGGAGGATGCCGATGCGGCGGCTCTGCTGCAGTCCTATTCGGAGCTGTACCAAAAAGGCGTCATGGAATATCAGAAACGCTGCGGAACGCTGTATCAGATGTTCGCGGCGCAGGACGGAAGCTATCAATGGGTCAACGGCCCATGGCCATGGGAATACGCGGCAAACCGCCGGATGGAGGACTAAGGTATGTTTATCTATGATAAAAAGCTGCAGTATCCCGTTAAGATCGATAAGCCGAATCCCAAGCTTGCTTCCGTCATTATCAGCCAGTACGGAGGCCCTGACGGCGAATTGGGCGCTTCCATGCGTTACCTCTCGCAGCGGTTTTCCATGCCGCTGCCGGAGCTGCAGGGGCTTCTGACGGACATCGGGACGGAAGAATTGGGGCATCTGGAGATGGTAGGCGCCATCGTTCATCAGCTGACAAGAAACCTTTCCGATTCTCAGATCCAGGATTCGGCTTTTGCACCTTATTTCGTGGATCATACGGTGGGTGTTTATCCCACTGCCGCATCCGGATTCCCATGGAGCGCAAGCTCTATGCAGGTAAAAGGCGATCCCATTGCCGATCTGACCGAAGATCTTGCGGCAGAGCAAAAAGCAAGGGTCACCTATGACAACATTCTGCGTCTTTCGGATGACCCCGATGTCAACGATGTGATCAAGTTCCTGCGCGAACGGGAGATCGTACACTTCCAGCGATTTGGTGAAGCGAATGCATCGATGTGAAGTGGGGTATTTTTGAGTCATTAACAGTACATATTTGTCATTAAAAATCGTAAAATTCCGAACTTTTTGCTAACACGAAAATTAACAATTTTGCGCTGACAAGCATTTTGCTTGTCA
>JAFSHY010000123.1 GCA_017440065.1 Oscillospiraceae bacterium
AACGGTATGCGTATCGTCATCGAACTGAAAAAAGATGCCAATCTGAGCGTTGTGCTCAACAACCTGTTCCAGAAAACCGCGCTGCAGTCCTCCTTCGGCATCATTATGCTGGCGCTGGTGGACGATCAGAAGCAGCCGAGAATTCTATCTCTGCGGCAGATCATTGACGAATATCTCACCTTCCAGATGGAAGTGCTGACCCGCAGAACCGAATACGATCTGCGCAAGGCCAGAGAACGCGCCCATCTTCTGGAAGGTCTGCTGATCGCGCAGGACAACATCGACGAAGTCATCCGCATCATCCGCAGCCGCTATGACGACGCGAAGGAAGCGCTGATGAAACGCTTTGCCCTTTCCGAGGTACAGGCACAGGCCATCCTCGATATGCGCCTCAAAGCGCTGCAGGGTCTGGACCGCGAGAAGCTGCAGGCCGAATATGACGAGCTGATGGAAAAGATCTCCTACTATCTGGAGCTTCTGGGCGACGAGAGCAAGCTTCGCGCCGTGCTGCGGGAAGAGCTGACTGTCATCCGCGACAAGTTCGGCGACGAACGCAAGACCGAGATCCAGGATGTGGAATACGAGATCGACAACGAGGATCTGATCGAGGAAGAGGATTGCTGCTATACCCTCTCCGAGCAGGGCTATGTGAAGCGCATGCCCGTGGATACCTACCGCAGCCAGAAGCGCGGCGGCAGAGGCGTCACCGGTCAGAATCTGAAGGAAGAGGACTATGTCCGCTCCCTGTTCATCGCCTCCACCCACGATATGATCCTGTTCTTCACCAATCAGGGCCGCGTCCACAACCGCAAGGGCTATCAGATCCCCGAGGCGGGACGTACCGCCCGCGGTACCGCGATCGTGAACATTCTGAAGGGTCTGAATCCCGGCGAACACGTCACCGCCATGGTGCTGCTGCGGGAATTCAAGGAAGATGAATATCTGATCATGGCTACAAGGATGGGTACGGTCAAGCGGCTGCAGCTCTCCGCGCTGGATACCAACCGCACGACCGGTATCCGCGCGCTGACGCTGGAAGAAGGCGACGAGCTGATCTCCGTCTTCCGCACCACCGGCAACGACAATGTGGTGATCGCCACCCATGACGGCATGGCCATCTGCTTTAACGAGCAGGATATCCGCCCCATGGGCAGAGATGCGGCGGGCGTCCGCGGCATCAAGCTGGCCGAGGGCGACTTTGTGGTCGGCGCCGAGCTGTATGTGGAAGGCAAGCAACTGCTCACCGTCACCGAACAGGGCTTCGGCAAGCGCACCGAGCTGGGCGAATACCTCCGTCTGGCAGAGGACGGCACCCGTCAGCCTCAGGGCCGCGGCGGCAAGGGCATGAAGAACTACAACATCACCCAAAAGACCGGCAAGGTGGCAGGTGTCCGCGTGGTCTGCGATGAGGATGACATCATGCTCATCGAAAACGGCGGCGTGATCATCCGTATGCATGCTTCGGACATCAATGTCTATAAGCGTGATACCCAGGGCGTCATCGTCATGCGCGTGGAAGAAGGCAACCGCGTCATCGCCGTGGAACGGGCAGACCGTGAACCCGACGAAGAGGCAGCCGTACCCGCGGCAGAAAGCGAGCCGAAGGAAGAGGCACCCGTAACGGCAGAAGAAAACGCGTAATAGGATCCTTGTTTTTCCAAATCTGTCATTCTGAGGCCGAAAGGCTGAAGAATCTCCTGCCTGTCAGAATTGAGAAAGGTGGGAGATTCTTCGCTTCGCTCAGAATGACAATGGGGGAAATAAATCAGAATGAAAACTGTAGAAATCTATACCGACGGCGCCTGCAGCGGCAATCCCGGCCCCGGCGGCTGGGGCGCGATCCTGTCCTTTCAGGGAACGGAGAAGGAGATCTCCGGCGGAGAAGGGAACACCACCAACAACCGCATGGAACTGACCGCCGTGATCGAGGCGCTGGCCAAACTGAAAGAGCCCTGTATTGTGGAGCTGTATTCCGATTCCAAGTATGTGATCGACGCGCTGCAGAAGGGCTGGGTATACGGCTGGAAGAAGAAGGGCTGGATCAAATCCGACAAGAAGCCCGCCCTCAATGAGGATCTGTGGGAGCAGCTGCTGCCGCTGATCGCGAAGCATGAGGTGCATTACCATTGGGTCAAGGGGCATGCCTCCAATCCCAAGAACAACCGCTGCGACGAGCTGGCTGTTTCGGAGAGCAAAAAGTTCAGATAACGCAGAAAACCCTACGAAAACAGATTGTTTTCGTAGGGTTTTTATTATTTACACAACGGAGTCGGTTCGTGTGCGCCCGTAGGCTGCGGCGCTTGCGACGCACCGTGTTCGGAAGACCTGACACGCAGGGGATTCTTCGCTGCGCTCAGAATGACAATTTCCCACGAATTTGTCATTCCGAGCGGATGCAAGGAATCCCGCGTACCGAATGGTACAAGACCAAATAACAATGGAGTAACGGGTTATGCAACCATCCTTGGCTCTCCCTTTGGGAGAGCTGGCGAGCGGATGCGAGTCTGAGAGGGTGCGCGGGCGATCGATGATCGCCCCTACCGCAAAAAATGGGGTCCCCGCGAAGCCTGCTTCGTGGGGAAAAGGAAGAATGGCAGTTGCGGCTGACAAATTCGCATGAAATGCGGATTTGCAGATAGCTGCTGTCATTCTGACGTTGTAGGGTGCGGCATTTATGACGCACCGCTTTCCGGGTAATTCGTGAATTGCCCTTACGACCCCTCATCCGTCATTTGCTCCGCAAATGCCACCGGAAGGCTTTTGGGGTTGCAAACCGGCTCAAAACTGCTCAAAAAGGCCCCCTTGTCAAAGGGGGCTGTCACCGAAGGTGACTGGGGGATTCAACGGCGCTCGCGATGAACCGTTTTCGGGACGATGAGGACATCGTCTCCTAATCTGCTCCCGCCGAAACTTTCATTCATTCAAAAGTCAGACCCAGCCAGGAAGGAGAAAGGGGACTGCCGTCCAGCGATTTTGCCATGCCGTAGGGTTCGTCTCCCGGCAGCTTGCAGGAAAGGGAATCGGCGCCGCAATAGCGGCAGACGGCGGAAGCAGCCTGCGCCGCGTCCTCTGCCAGCAGCTCACGGATCAAGAATCCGCTGCCGTGCCGCTCCGCGGCGGCGCAGCCGTTCTCTTCGACCCGCAGCAGAAGACCCATGGAGGCCTGCAGCTGCAGAAGGGAAAGGGGATACTGCACCCCGTTCGGCATTCTGTTTTCCCGCAGCCTGCCGTATTCCTCCGCGGAAACGGCAAAGACGGAAAGCGTTTCTTCCATGCGGGAAAAGGTTTTCTGTTCGGCGGTAAAGCAGGTTCGGTAGCCCAGCTTTTCATAAAAGCGGAAGAGGGATTCCTCTGCGGGAGAAAGAATGGCATAGCTGCAGCCCCGCTGCCGCAGCGTTTCCTCCGCGAAGGCCATCAGTTTGCGGCAAAGACCTTCGCCGCGGCGGTCGGGATGGGTGCCGACGGCATAGAGATAGGCAGCCTGCTTTCCCTGCCAGGTAACGGGCATGGCAGTGAGCATGGCGGCGGAATCCTCCGTCTGAAAAACGGTGATCTCTTCCCAAAGGGATGTGAAAAAATCACGGATGACCGCAGGCGGGTCACCGAAGCAGCGCTCCCAAAGATCGGTCAGCGACGGAATATCGGATCGGCGGGCGATTCTCATCTTGCTTCCTCTTTCCGCATGGCGACGGACTTTTCCAGAATAAAGGCGGGCTGGTAGGAGAGCTTTGCCTGCCGCAAACCTTCCTCGCCCATATCGTCCTCGCGATTCATCCAACGGATGGAAGGGTATTTTTCCGCGATCATGCGGGAAAATTCCCGGTTGATCAGCGGATAGCTGCCCTGCATGGAGGCAAAGGCCTTTTCAAAGCAGACATCGAAGGTATCGGCGGAAAGGCGGACACCCATCGACCACGCGGCGACCTCACCGTCCACGCGGAGCAGCAGGCCGTCAAAGCCGATCTCCTCATAATGGTCAAAGGCCATACGCAGGGCGGCCTGCTCACCGGCATAGAAGGAAGGCTGGAAGCCATGGTCGTAATGCTCCCGATACCACCGATCCGTCATGGCTTCGATTTCGGGCAGCACCGCGGGGGTAATGGGTTCCGACGTCCAGTCGGGATGGTTTTCGCAGAAGCGGTTGATGTGGTTGCGCTTGGCCTGCAGCTTTTTGCCGGAAAGGGTAGTCAGCGATTCGATGGCATAGATATAGTCAAAATAATCGCGGTTGGCGGAGAAGGTATAACGGCCCGTTTCTTCCAGCACGGCACGGACGGACGGCGTCAGGCCGGAAAGGCGGAAGGGAATGCCGCGTTCGCGGCTGTCCTGCTCCAGCACGGGCAGCAGCGCCAAAAGGTCACCGCCCAACGGGCGCAGATACCGCGGCCCGTCGCCGTAATTGACCATGGGCAGAAGGCAGCCTTCATATTCCGCCAGTTGGGCATGACCCCACATCAGCAGACAGGCGGGGGAGTATTCGCAGCTCAGATCCTGCATCCCGTCCAGCAAGGGACGGATCCGCGGGAGATCGGCAGGCGTCATGGGATGAAAATCCAGCATAAAGAACCTCGTAGTACCATCATATTATCAAGGTATTTTACCATCTAAATTCCAAGGAAGCAAGTAGGGATTGCATTTTTCACGGAAACAGGCTATGATGAAAGAAAAGACGGGAGGAAATTTCATGAATGATCTGAAAGCGGTGGTTCTGGCAGCCGGCAAGGGCACCAGAATGATGACCGAGACCAATACCATGCCCAAGGTGCTGCGGCAGGCCTGCGGAAAGCCGCTGCTGTACTATGTCCTCAGCGCGCTGCGGTTTATTCCGCAGAAGGATACCGTTCTGATCGTGGGCTACCGGAAGGAAGATGTGACGGCCGCCTTCCCTGCATATCCCGCTGCCGTGCAGGAACCGCAGCTGGGTACCGGTCACGCGGTACGCTGCGCCATCGAACATCTCAAGGATTTTGACGGCACCGTTATCGTGACCTGCGGCGATATGCCGCTGATCCGTGAGGAAGTGTTCCGCGGCCTTTTGGAGCATCATCAGAAAACAGGCTCCGTCTGCACGCTGCTCTCCGGCACCACGGAAGAGAACCTGCCCTACGGCCGTGTGATGACGGACGAAGAGGGCAATTTCCTCTGCATCGTGGAGGATCGCGACTGCACACCGGAGCAGAAACTGATCCGCAATCTCAATGCGGGCGTCTATGCCTTTGACTGCCGCGAACTGCTGGCCTGTCTGGAGCTTCTGCGCAACGAGAACGCCCAGCAGGAATACTATCTGACCGATGTGCCGTATCTGATGAAGCAGCGCGGCGGCAGAGTCACCGTCTGGACTACGGAGCTGAACGAACAGATCCTCGGCGTCAATACCCCCGAGCAGCTGGCCGTCGTGGAGCATTACCTCAATCAGAGATAAGATGCCCAAATAATCAGAAAAGACAACGGACATTCCAAAAAAGGAAACGGAGCGTATCGGTACGCTCCGTTTCCTTTTTGGACAATCCCTCCGTCAAAACCTTCGGTTTTGCCACCTCCCTTCAAGGTGAATTGCTCCAAAGGGGCAAGAGAGGGTGGCCTGGGCCATGCACAAGGGAGGCTATCAGGTTGGCAGAAACCAAAAAGACCCCTCATCCGCCGCCTGCGGCGGCACCTTCTCCCCGGGGAGAAGGCTTTTTATTTTCCTCTCAGGCGGATGTCTTCGCCGAAGAAGGGGATCAGCTCAAAGCTGCCCAGCAGACGGGACGCGATCTGCGGCGTATAACGGCCGCGGATGCCTTCGGAATCCAGATTGGTGGATACGATGGTGGGCAGACCCTTGATGAGGCGGGTATTGAGGACGTTATAGAGGGCGGAAACGGAGAACTGGGTGACCATCTCCGTGCCGAGGTCATCGATGATCAGCAGATCGCAGGAGGTATAGCGGGCAAGGTTACGGCGGCTTTCCTCGGTGCTTTCGCCGAATTTATCCGATTCATAGTCAGAGAGCATCTGAATGACCGTATCGTAGACCACGGAGAAGCCGCGGTCTGCCACCGTGCGGGCGATGCAGCCGGAAAGGAAGGTCTTTCCGAGGCCGGTGCTGCCGCTGAAGAGCAGGGAAGGCGACTGCTGCGTGAAGCCGAAGGCATATGCCTTGCAGATCTGCAGGCCGCGCTCCATCAGCTGCCGCGGGCTGGCGCCGATATTGGGATCGTAGCGGTCGGAATAATAATCCAGACGGAAGGCGGAGAAGCGCTCTCTGCCGGTGCCGATGAGGGAGGAGATCTCCTTTTTCTGCTCGGAGCGGCAAAGCTCCTGCAGACATTCGCACATATTGGCGCCCACATAGCCGGTACCGCCGCAGGTCTCGCAGATGGGGGTGTTATCGAGGAAATCGGGATCCAGCTCCGAGGCGTCCAGGATCCATTCGCGCTCCCGCTGCAGGGCGAGATTCCGTTCCTTGACGGCGGTGATGGCGGCGGTGGGGTCTTCGCCCTTGCGGAAGGCGGCGGCAACTACCTGCGCGACGGTACCGCGCAGCTCGCGGTCAATCTCCTGCAGGCGGGGATAGCGGGCATAGGCCTGCTGCAGATGGGCTTCATAGGTCTCCTGCTTTTCCTGGCGGGATGCCTCCAAACGGGCTCTCGCGCGGCGCAGGACTTCTTCGGAATAGGCCATCAGGGTTCCTCCTTATTGCCGAGAAGACGTTCGATCGCCTTTCTGGCCATGGGATCCACGCCGCCGGCGGCGGACTGGGCGAATTTGCTGCCGGAAGGACGCTCCGGCGCTCTGTCATGCTGCATGATCTGATCCACGGTGTAGAGATTCTGCTTCTGCCAGCTTTCGAGGATCGAATTCATATACGGCCATTTGAGGCTGCCGCAGTTGAGGCAGGTGCGCTCGTAGGCAAGGCTGATCTCCGGCTCGCCGAAGCCCATATCCAGCCATTTGGTGATATAGCGCTCTTCGCTCTGGGTCAGACGGCGGTCATAGATCTGCAGGGCGCGGCGGATGCCGCCGAACTGGGACTGCACCGCCTGCTTCTGCTGCACATAGGCGATGGCATCCACCATATTGTCGATGCCGTTGTCCGCCCAGATGTAGGCTTCCCGTTCGATGGTGCGCATGGAAGGGGCGCGCTGATTGCCGCGGTTGCGGCTTCTGTCCCAGCAGAAATTGATGAGGACGGTGATCACATCGTCGGGCAGACGGAGATAATCCCGCAGGGAGAGGAGGATCTTCAGCTCCTCCGTGGAGAGCTTGCGGCCGAGACGGTTCTGCACATCATCCACAAAGCTGCCGAAGTTGCGGTTGCGCGCCATCTCGGCGAAGATATCCTGCTCGGTATAGACGGGATGCTCGCCCGGATGCAGAATATGGCGGCGCTCCTGCACCAGCCCGATGAGCCGCAGGGAAGCCATGGCCTGCTCATAGCGGTTTTCGTTCATCTTCAGGAACTGCCTTGCTTCCGCGGGATCTCTGCCGGAGCGGAGATACAGGTACAGCAAAGCAGCGTCGCCGTTGCCGGCGGCGAGAAGCTTGCAAATATCCTGTTGGGGCAGGGAAAGCAGGGCATCGTCCATGAAATGTGTCTCCTTTGGCGGGAAGTTGTAGATTAGGGTGTTCTATTAGCATATCATGTTTAAAAAACGCGGTCAAGCAAAAAAGTAGTTAACATAATATTGGAAGAGGGAATAAGCTGTCATTCCGAGCGAATGCGAGGAATCCCGCGCATCGGAACCTTGCAACGAAACGAAGAAGAGAAAAAGGGGACCCCATGAAGCCCGCTTCATGGGGAAAAGGAAGAACGGCAGTTGCGGTCAGCAAATTCATATGTCATATGACATTTGCAAAAAGCTGCTGACGTTCTGACGTCGTAGGGGACGCGTTTCGCGTCCCGAGCCCGTCCTTGCCTCTCCCTGTGGGAGAGGGGGCCGAGCGCAGCGCGGACGGAGAGGGACACAAGGCGCCGGGAACCCTCTCAGTCACCTTCGG
>JAFSHY010000124.1 GCA_017440065.1 Oscillospiraceae bacterium
GGATGAATATGACCGCGCCCGCGATATGCTGCGTCATCTCTACAACATGATCACCACCGGCAAAAAGCCCTGCATGCGGCTGATCCGTCTGCCCTGGGTCTTCACACCGTCCAAGGGCAGGACCATTTCCGGCCCTGCCCATGAGATCCAGCAGTTCATGGTGAAGATGGAGGCAGAGGACGAAAACCTGCTGCAGGCCAGCTTCTTCCATGGCTTCCCCTATGCCGATGTGCCCCATGCCGGCGTCAGCGTAGCCACGCTGGCCAGGGATCAGGAAACGGCAGATCGCGCTGCCCTCGAGATCGCCAAGTTTGCATGGGCGCGCCGCGATCAGTTCCTTGCCAAGTCCGTTTCTCCCGCGGAAGCCTTTGATCAGGCGCTGGAGCTGGGCGTCCGTCCCATCGTCATCAATGAATCCTCCGATAACCCCGGCGGCGGCGCACCCGGCGACGGCACCCATCTGCTGCGCGAGATGCTGAAGCGCAATCTGCCCGATACCGCCTTTGGCTTTATCACCGACCCCGAAGTGGCCAGGCTGGCGGCAGAAGCAGGCGTCGGCGCCACCATTTCCTGACTCCTCGGCGGCAAGACCGACGACAAGCACGGCGAACCCATCGAGCTGAAGGATGCTTATGTCAAGGCCATTTCCGACGGCAAGCACATCAAGCTCTCCCCCATGGGCAAGGGCAGCGTCATGGATATGCGGCTGACGGCGCTGCTGCAGGTGGGCAATGTGAAGATCATCGTCGGCTCCAAGGCCAACCAGACCATGGACAAGGGCCCCTTCCAGATGATGGGCATCGATTATGAGCAGATGCACATCCTCGGCCTCAAGTCCTCCCAGCATTTCCGCGGCTGGTGGCAGGATAAGGCTGCCGCCATCTGCCCCAGCGATCCTCCCGGCATCCATTGCGGAGACCTCGAGATGTTCACCTTCCAAAATGTGAATCAGACCTACTATCCCTTCGACATGAACCGCGAATGGGATCCCGCCACCGCCATCAAATAAGCGGAAAGGAAGTATCATGATGAGAATCGGTTATGGCGGTATCCGCCACGAAACCAATACCTTCTCCACCGTTCCCACCGATGTGGCCAAGTTCAAGCAGCTGCTCTACGGGGAAAAGGAAGAAGTCACCATTCAGAATACCGGCGTACGCTCCTACAACGGCGGTTTTATCGATGAAGCTGCCGCACAGGGCGTGGAACTGGTGCCCGCTCTCTTTGCCAATGCAGTTCCCTCCGGTCTGATCACCCGCGAAGCGCTGGAATCCCTGCGGGATAAGCTGGTTTCCTACCTGCTGGAAGCGCACGAAGCGCAGCCGCTGGACGGCATCGCGCTGACGCTGCACGGTGCCGGTGTGGCCGACGGCTATCCCGATATCGAGGGCGAGATCATCGGCGCCATCCGCAAGGCCTTCGGCCCCGATATGCCCATCGGCGTCGTTCTCGATCTGCACGGCAATATTACCCCGGAAATGGTGCATGGCTCCGATGTCCTGCTGGGCGTCAAGGGCTATCCCCATGTGGACGAGTATGAAGCAGGCCGCCATATGTTCCGCATTCTGACGGAAGCCATCCGCACAGGCGAGATGCCCAAAATGCGGCTCGTCAAGCTGCCGTGGACGTTTGCGCCCGCCAAGGCCATGACGGTGGAAGGCCCTGCCCATGAGATCCAACAGTTCTGCCTGCAGGTGGAGCGGGAAGAGGAGGACGTGATCCACACCACCTTCTTCCATGGCTTCCCCTATTCCGATATCGAGCAGGCGGGCGTCAGCGTGGTCACCATCGCGAAGACGCAGGAAGCTGCCGACGAGGCTGCGCAGAAGATCGCGGCTTTCGCATGGGAGCGCCGCGAGCAGCTGATCTCCAAGACCGTTTCTCCCGCCGAGGCCTTTGACAAGGCCGAAGCGCTGGTAACGGATCTGCCCATCGTCATCAACGAGTCTTCCGATAATCCCGGCGGCGGTGCGCCCGGCGACGGCACCCATCTGCTGCGGGAAATGCTGAAGCGCAACCTGCCGAAGACGGCTTTCGGCTTCATCACCGACCCCGAAGTGGCAAAGCAGGCTGCCGAAGCCGGTGTGGGCGCCACCATTTCCTGCCGTCTTGGCGGTAAGACGGATAAGCTCCACGGCGAACCCATCGAGATCGAAAAAGCCTACGTCAAGGGCCTCTCCGACGGCAAATTCGTGCTGGTTACCCCCATGGGAGCGGGTACTGCCATGTCCATGGGGCTGACTGCATTGCTGCAGGTGGGCAATGTGCTGGTCGTGGTCGGCTCTGTTGCCAATCAGACCCGCGATAAGTGTCCCTTCGAGGTCATGGGCATCGACTATACGCAGATGCGCATCCTCGGCCTCAAGTCCTCCCAGCATTTCCGCGGCTGGTGGCAGGAGCGTTCGGAGATCGTTCCCTGCGATCCTCCCGGGATCCACAGCGGCGATCTGGATGTCTATGATTTTAAGCATCTGAACCGTGACCAGTATCCCTTCGTCATGGATAAAACATGGACGGCGGAGAGCATTCTGCGATGAAACAGTATATCGAAAAAAATCCCATGATCATGATCGTGGTGGGCCTTCTGGGTGTGTCCATGTCTGCCATCTTTGTGCGGCTTTCCGATGCGCCCTCTGCCGTCACCGCCGGCTTCCGACTGCTCTGGACGGTGCTGCTGATGACCCCTGTCACGCTCATAAAGCCCGAACCGCGGAAGGAACTGCTGCAGCTGGATAAAAAGACGGTGCTGCTCTGTGCCGTCAGCGGCGTGTTCCTTGCGGTGCATTTCGTGCTTTGGTTTGAGTCGCTGCAGCATACGTCCGTGGCCAGTTCCGGCGTCATCGTCTGCACGGAGGTCATCTGGGTCTCCCTCGGCTACTGCCTCTTTATGGGCGGCAGGCTCAGCCTCAAGGCCATGGCCACGATTGCTGTTTCGCTGGTGGGCAGCGCCATCATTGCCCTCTCCGATTCCGGTACGGGCGGCAGACATCTCTACGGTGATATCCTCTCTCTGCTTTCCGCCATGGCCATCGCGGTCTATATCCTGATCGGCCGGGCGGTTCGGAAGACGGTGTCCAATACGGTCTATACCTATGTGGTCTATTCCGTGTCCGCCGTCACGCTGGTGGCCATTTCGCTGGCGCAGGGGCATCACCTCTTCGGCTACGGCTGGAGCGCGGTCATTGTCGGTCTGCTGCTGGCGGTGTTCTCCACCATCATGGGTCACAGCGTCTTCAACTGGTGCCTCAAGTATTTTTCGCCCTCCTTTGTTTCGGCCTCCAAGCTGGCAGAGCCGGTCATCGCGTCGGTCATTGCCATCTTCCTCTTCGGGGAGATCCCCGGGCCATGGCAGATCGTGGGCGGCATCATCATCATCGGCGGCGTGCTGTTCTATTCGCGGCTGGAAAAAGAATAAAAACAGTAATAGCGATGGAAAAGGCCCCCTCGTGCAGAGGGGGCTGTCACCGCAGGTGACTGGGGGATTGTGATAGCCACATACCGGCTTGTATCTATCTTCGAGGCTGCAGCAATCCCTCCGGTTTCGCTTCGCTCAACCACCTCCCTTTACACAAGGGAGGCTTTTTTCGGAGCGATTTGTTTCTTCGTCAAATACAGGCTTTTCGCCCTTGTTATTCTGCTCCGGTTGCGATATAATGCAGGAAAGTGCGAAAAAAGGAGACGTTTTACCATGCGTATCGTCATCAAAGTGGGAACTTCCACGCTGGCGCATGCCACGGGAAGGCTCAATATCCGTCTGGTGGAAGAGCTGATCAAGGTGCTTTCCGACCTGAAGAACGCGGGACAGGAGGTCATTCTGGTCTCCTCCGGCGCCATCGGTATGGGCGTCGGCAAGCTGATGCTGCCCAAGCGCCCCGAGGATATGCCCGGCCGTCAGGCCGCCGCCGCCGTGGGTCAGTGCGAGCTGATGTATGTCTATGACCGCCAGTTCATGGAGTACAACCACACCGTGGCGCAGATCCTGCTGACCGCCGAGGATCTGGACGATGACCGCCGCCGCCTCAACTTCGAAAACACGGTCTTCCGTCTTCTGGAGCTGAAGGCGCTGCCCATCATCAACGAAAACGACACCATCGCCACGGAGGAGATCGCCGTGGGCGACAACGATACCCTTGCCGCTCTGGTCGCCAGCGCGGTGGAGGCAGACCTGCTGGTGCTGCTCAGCGATATCGACGGCCTCTTCACCGCCGATCCCCATAAATGCCCCGATGCAAAGCTGATCCCCGTGGTGGAGGCCATCACGCCGGAGATCGAAGCCCTCGGCGGCGGAAAGGGCTCTGCCCTCGGCACCGGCGGTATGGTCACAAAGATCCGCGCCGCCAGGATCGCCACGGAGGCGGGTGTGGAAATGATCATCACCAACGGCTCGAAGCCCCAAGTTCTCTACGACATTGCGGAAGGCAAGTCCGTCGGCACCCGTTTCCTTGCAGAGGGGAGAAAGTAATATGACAACGATGCAGATCCTCGAAGCCGCCCGCAGCGCGAAGCGCGCCGTGGCGCTGGCAGATGCCGCGCAGAAGAATGAAGCCCTGCTGGCCATGGCGGATGCCATCCTGCGGCAGCAGGAGGAGATCCTTGCCGCCAACCGCGAAGACCTTGAGGCAGCCAAAGGCACCGTCAGCGATGTCATGCTGGATCGGCTGGCGCTGTCGCCCGCCCGTCTGGAGGGCATGGCGCAGGGCATCCGTGAGGTCGTGGCTCTGCCCGATCCCGTGGGCGCCGTGCTGATGCGGGAGGAGCGCCCCAACGGTCTGGTCATCGAGCGCCGTGCCGTCCCCATGGGCGTCATTGCCATCATTTATGAGAGCCGTCCCAATGTCACCAGCGATGCCGCGGCCCTTGCCCTCAAGAGCGGCAGTGCCTGTGTGCTGCGCTGCGGCAAGGAGGCCTGGCGCAGCAGCTTTGCCATCGTGAAGGCGCTGCGCAGCGGTCTTGCCGAGGCCGGTCTGCCCGAAGCGGCCGTCAGCCTTGTGGAGGATACCACCCGTCAGAGCGCGAACGAGCTGATGACGGCGGTGGGCTATGTGGATCTGCTGATCCCCCGCGGCGGTGCGGGTCTGATCCGTGCCTGCGTGGAAAATGCCCGCGTGCCTGTCATTCAGACCGGTACCGGCATCTGCCATGTCTATGTGGATGCGGCAGCCGATCAGGAAATGGCGCTTTCCATCATCGAAAATGCCAAGACCAGCCGCCCCAGCGTCTGCAACGCGGAGGAGGTTTGCCTGGTGTCCCGTGCCGTGGCGGCGGAATTCCTGCCCAAACTGCGGGAAGTCCTTGCGGAAAAGCGGGAAGCCGCGGGCAAGCAGCCCGTGGAGCTGCGGCTGGATGAAGAAGCCCTGGCGATCATTCCCGGTATCCCCGCGGGAGCGGAGGACTTTGATACGGAATTCCTCGATTATAAGCTGGCCGTCCATGTGGTGGCGGATGTGGAGGAGGCCATCTCCCACATTGCCGCCCATTCCACCGGCCACAGCGACGCCATCATCACAAAGGATGAGGCGGCTGCTGCCCGATTCGTGGCGGCGGTGGACAGCGCTGCCGTCTATGTCAATGCCAGCACCCGTTTCACCGACGGCGGCGAATTCGGCCTCGGCTGCGAGATGGGCATCTCCACCCAAAAGCTGCATGCCCGCGGCCCCATGGGTCTGCGCGAGCTTTGCTGCTATAAATACGTCATCCTCGGCAGCGGCCAAATCAGATAAGCAAGAAAAAGCTCCCTCGTGCAGAGGGAGCTTTTGAGCGAAAGCGAGACCGGGGGATTGTTTGAACCGCAGGCGTTTTTGAGGAACAGCGGTGGATGTACCAACCCCTCCGTCGCGGCTTTGCCGCGCCACCTCCCCTTACACAGGGGAGGCTTTTTGTTTAGTATAGATGCAGCAGCGAAAGGGAGATGCCGCTGAAGAGGATCCAAAGCTTCGCGGTTTTTCTACCTGTCCAAAGGGAAATGATCTGCAGAATGCAGGCCATCAGCAGTACGCAGACCAGCCAGAAGCTCTGCAGCCGCAGCGGCGTAAAGCCGAAGCAGTCGATATAGAGCAGCAGCTTGGAGAGCGCGTTGACGGCAAAGAGCAGACTCTCCGCCAGCAACGCGGTGCAGAGGCAGAGGAGCGGACGGTCTTCCCGAACAGGTCGGACGGTGCTGGCAAGGATCAGCCACAGCAGGCTGAAATTCAGCACCATCACGCGGCACAGTTCAAAGAAGCCCTGCCGTGCGTATTCGGCCACGGTGAAATCCTGCGGCAGGGTGCGGGTGAAGGCGCCGAAGGCATACCGCGCCTGAAAGCCGAAGAACAGCAGGTAGAGGAGGATAAAGCAGGCAAGCAGACCGATCCACACGCCGTTGGGCACATGGCGCAGGCGGGCAAGCGACTGCAGGATGGAAGTCTTCCGTTTTTGCGGGATCTCTGCGGACAGACGCCCCGCACCGGCGATCAGACCGTAAAGATAAGCTCCCACGGGAATGCTCAGCAGGAACTTGACAAAGAAGTTCACAAGGGATTCACTGTTTAAAGAAGGCAGAAGTGTGGTGAAGAATGCGCCAAAGGCTGCATCGGCAGAGGAGAGCAGATTGCCCGCATTGAGGAACAGGCACAGTGCCGCGGCGGCAGCCAGAAGGGCAGCGGCGGCCTTGGTCAGATCGATCCGTTTTCCGTTCCGCAGACGCCTGATGCCCCAGAAGAGGACACGAGTGCGGAAAAAGGTGAAAAAGTTGGAAAAGGGGAGGAGAATGGCACCGTTGAGCGCATCCATCGGAAGAAAGACGCTGCTTTCTCCGTCGGTCAGCTTGCCCGAAAGGGTCATGATCCAGTAGATGGCAAAGGCATGAAGGAAGAGGAAGGTGTATTCTCCCCATACGCGGTTTCTGCCCCAAAGGGAGCAGCCGAGGCAAAGCAGCAGGCAGCCCAGCCAGACCCAATGCTCTTTCTGCTTTACGTTTTCAGGGAAATGGAAAAGACCGACGGCGGCAAAGGCGGCGGCAAATAACGCAAGCAACAGCGGACGGTCGGCAAAGACGGCTTCCACATAGAGAAAGCCGAGGCCGTAGCTGAAGAGGGCGGAGAGCAGCTCCCGTTTGCAGGAGGAGAATTCCGGCTGCGGTGCGGAGGGAAGATTCGGATATTCGGGCATAGGGACCTCCTTTCGGGTCAGTCGTCCACGAACTCCAGAAGATCACCGGGCTGGCATTGAAGTTCGCGGCACAGCGCCATCAGCGTGGAAAAACGGATGGCCTTGGCTTTGTTGTTTTTGAGGATGGAGAGGTTGGCGGGGGTGATGCCCACGCGCTGCGCCAGCTCACCCGCGGAGATCTTCCGCTTGGCCATCATCACATCGAGATTCACAATGATATCCATGGCGGCCTCCTGTTCAGACGGTGAAATCCAGCTCGTCCTTCATGGCCAGCGCCTGCTGGAACACATTTTTGACGATGCGGACGATGAGTCCCATCAGCGCGGCAGCGGCAGCCACCACCAAAAGCAGCGGATGGAAGAAGGCAGCGGCGGTACAGAGCAGGGCAACGGTCATGCAGCACCATGCCGTCAGGCGCATGCTGCGGATGTTTTCCGCGCAGAAGACCAGCCCGCCGCGGATGCGCTGCAGCAGACGGAAGAGGCAGCAGAGCGCGACCCATGCCGGAATGCTGCAGAGATAGATGGCGATGATCAGCGGCTCGGGGCCGAAGCCGCGGTCCAGCGCAGGCGCGATGTGGTAAAGCGCCCACACCAGCGGCACGCAGAAAATATCGATGGCCAGCAGCAAAAGGGCGAAGAAACAGACGAAGCAGATCGAAAGCAGAGAGCTTTTCTGTACGTTCCAATTCATGGCAAAACCTCCTTTGATGGCTACACCTTACCACAAATCTTTTCGATTGTCAATGATTTTTTATCGTTATTCGATAAATTCAGAATTTGTAGGGGCGGTCATTGACCGCCCGCAAACGAAACGTCGGAGATTCTTCGTCGCGTTGCTCCTCAGAATGACATAAGGGA
>JAFSHY010000125.1 GCA_017440065.1 Oscillospiraceae bacterium
TGATCATGGAGTCGATGATGGGCGTGGGCACACCGTACTGAACACCCAGATCGTGGTAAACCTTGCAGCCGATGGGCACATCTTCCGTCATATAGCGGTGATGGATGCTGTTGGGGCCGGTATTGCCTTCGGTGGAAGGCTGATCCAACGGGAACACCACATTATCATTGCCGTTTTCATCCAGGCCCATATACTCCTGCGTCAGCACGCTGCGGCGGGAGAAGAACATCTCATACTTATATTCGGGGCAGCCGACACCGATGGCCTTCGCCAAGGCGATCTCCTCATTATAGAATTGATACTGCACCTCACAGATGGAGGGACACAGGCCGTGGGAATACATGGAATAGGTAGTCTTATCATGACCGCAGAAGATGACGCCCCAGTTTTCCATGGTGGAAACACCCAGCACCGTAGCGGGGACATGAATGACGGGATTGACGTTGGCAAAGTCCACATCCAGAACCGTTTCCGCTCTGGCAGGGCCGTCACCCTGCGTAACGGCATCCATACAGGGCAGGTATTTGGAGGATTCGAGGAATTCATCGGTATCCGTCATGGGCAGCGCGGCACCGCGAAGAGTAATGGCGCGATACTTGACACCGACATGAGGGAACTGGAACGCTCCGATGCTCTCGATTCTCGTACCGTAAGGAGCGGAAGACCAGCCGCCGACGATGACCTTCTTGGTGCAGCCCATTTCACGCATCAGACGGCGCAGCAGCAGGCAGCCGAAGTTATCCGCAAAGATATGGATGACCTGACCATCCTCCAGATGCGGGATCAGCTGACGGAAGATCGGCTCATGCCCCCAGGAGCCGCAGCCCACAACGATCAGACCCGCGCCTTTGACCGCAGCCGCGATATCACTGGTGACCAGATCGAAGAAGGCTCTGCCGGAGCGCTCAAAGCAATAGCGGTTTCTCTGCACACCGTCCAGAAGAATGCCGGTCTTATCCAGATCCTTCAGGGAGGTCTTCGCAAAGGGCATGGCATCAAACAGACGCACTTCCCTGCCCGCCAGCTTCATATCCGCAGCGCAGGTCTTGCCGACCGCACCGCCGCCGAGAACAGCAATGGGCATATCCTTTAAATATTCCATATTACGCATAACAGCACCTCATATTCAAAAGAATCATGCAATTCATCCTTGCATACTGTCACTATACCGCAGTATAATGAATTTGTAAAACGAATAGAACTGATAGATTTGATCATGAATTTCGATTGGAGTATGATATGGATACGCGTACCTTACAGACATTTCTCAAGGTTCTGGATCTCGGCAGCTTTACAAAAGCAGCGCAGGAGCTGGGCTATGCTCAATCCACCGTTACGGCGCAGATCCGTCAGTTGGAGGACGAGCTTGGCTATCCTCTATTTGACCGCATCGGAAGAAATGTATTTTTGACAGAATCGGGAAAATCCTTTTCCGCCTATGCAGCAGAGATCCTGCGGCTTTCCGAGCAGGCACAGTTTATCGCAAAGGAAGCGCAGGATACCGTCGGCACCCTGCGGATCGGGGTGCTGGAATCCCTGCTCTTTTCCGTCATGACGGAGGTTTTACCAAAATATCGCAGGATCTATCCCAAGGTCAATGTGCAGATCAAAATGGGCAGCGCCAGAGATCTGCTCCACTGGCTGAAAGAAAATCAGTTGGACATGGTGTATTATTCCCACGACCGCTGCGATGATCCCGATCTGCATTTATGCTATCTGAGAGAAGAGCAGCTATGCTTTGTTGCCTCGCCCGATCATCCGCTCTGCGCCAAGGAAGCGGTTGCACTCGGGGATATACTGTCCCATCCGATGATCATGCCCGAACGGACAGGCCTCTGCTGGAACAGGCTGGAAAAACTGGCAGCAGAATATGCCCTGCCGCTGCATTGCTCCACGGAGGTGACCAGTGTCCGCGCGATTGCCCAGATGCTTCCCGAAAGCGCCGCCTGCAGCTTTCTTCCCCGCTATTCCATCCTCGAGCAGCTGAATCGGGGCGAACTTCGGGAACTGAAAGTAGAAATTCCGGAGCAGCTCTATTATTCCCAGATCGTTCACCACAGGAGCAAATGGATCCCGCCTTATCAGACCGCCATGATCGGTCTGATCCGCGAGGAACGACCCGAGTAAAGAAAAAACGGAAGACCATTGCTCGTTCCTCATAAGAAAACATAGCCCCTTCGCCGTACCTTTTCCGCCGCTTCTGTGTTGTTTTTCCTTGCATTACACAAAGTAGTGCTGCGAAAAAACGCCTTGAATCGACGAAAAATACACAGGCGAATGGCTGATATCAGTTACGGGTCATAGACATCTGTCTATGACCCGTAATCTATGTTTTCTGATTCGGAACTCGCTTTCCGGTCTTCCGTTTATTTGTTACCAGCTGAAGGTTTCGGTCCAAAGCGCAATGACGCCGAGGAAATTTCTGGGCTGCAGGTAATTCATACCGCCGTAGCCGTAGCCTGCCGCCTCGACCTTGCCGTCTTCACGGACGCCGAAGGACGTGTACGCACCGGCATGGATCGATTCGATATTTCTCCACGCGGATACACCGCACTGCCCCTTGCCGTTCTGACCGGCGGCATAGACCGTGCCGTCTTCCCGCAGCGCCAGCAGATGGTTGTCGCTGCCCTGAAGATCCACCACATCCTCCCAAAAACCGGTCTGCGTGGCCACGGAGGAGTTCATTCCGGCAAACACCGTGGTGCCGTCATGCCGCAAGCCCACGGAGTATTCACCCACATAGATCTGAACCAGATCGGAATGATCCCATTCATCGATACCGGAAAGCTGATTATTGCCATTGGTGCCGGTGCAATGAATCGATCCGTCCTCGCAGATCATGGCAAGTGCGCCGTAGTCACCGCAGATCTCCTTCACCTGCCAGCCTCCCACACGGGAGCCGGAATAGGATTCCAGCCACGGATGAATGCCCTCCCAGCCTTCGATCTGTGTGGCCCGCATAGCGCCGTCATCCAGCACCACAAGCGTTCCGCTGCCGGTGGCATGATCGATGGCACGGATCATTTTTACATCGCGGAATCCGGAAACATCACAGGCGGGATTCGTATACTCCGATGCCGCAACCACCGTGCCGTCCTCACAAAGTCCCACGAGATGCAGACGGGATGCGCTGATCTGCACGATGCCTTCCCAGCTTTCCACTTCCGCTTCCATGGATTCCGGCCCGGCAAACGCCACCGTACCGTCCTCCCGTAAGCCCGCGGAGAAACTTGTTCCGCAATCGGCAGCCACGATATCCTTCCAATCGCTGACATTGCACTGTCCGTTATCATTGAGGCCGTTTGCCACGGCAGTACCGTTTTCACGGATACCGACCACATGGTAATCGCCGGGAGCCACAAACGCGATTTTCTTCCAGCCTTCGGCATAGGTATTGTTAGTGACAAAGGTGACGCCGATCACCAATGCAGCAGCCATCACCGCCGTAAAGATCAGGTGGAGGAAGCCACTGCCGGGACTTTTCAGATTACGGGTATAGGAGAAGCCTTCACTGTTCCGAACAGTCAATGCGGGGATCTTAAGATCATTTCTGCCGTACTTGGCGGCAATGGAACGGGCACGTTCCTCATAATTCTGCGCGATGCGCTGATTGACATCGTATACATGCTCCGCCGCCTTATTGCAGACTCTCACCTTGCCCGCATTGCGGGATACGGAAGCCATGGCAAGGAATCGAAGCACAAGCCAGAGAACGGCGGCAACCGCAATGGCGATCAGAAACACCTTCTGCGTGTGCTTTCCATAGACGATAAACACACCGACGCAAAGTCCGCCGCCCAGCAAAACGCCCAGCAGATTCTGTTCAAAGCTCTTCAGCGTTGTGAAAAGATTGAAGGCGGTCAAGGCAACGCCGCCGATGAACATCCATTTGGCCAGCTGATAGAGCAGACCTTCGTAGTCATGGGACTGCACATAGCTTCGCACCAGCGTCATCTGCGCCACCAGAAGAAGCAGCATACCGAAGAACGAAAGCCACGATGCGCGCTTGAGGTCATACATCGAGAAATCGAAATCTTCGATTGCGAGATTATACTCGTTTTCCGCCACAGACTGTTCCGTGAATAACGGTTCCGTCGCGGTATCTCTGCACTCGTACGCTTCCTTGAGACTCTTCGTTTGCCGCACGGCCTGATAGGCGGCGCGATAGCGGTCGATCTCGCGAAGTCGGGAATCTTCCTTCGGCAAATACAGATAGACACTCTGAATGGCCGCTTCCACCGACTCTACATACGCAACAGAATGGTTGGTCAGATTGGAGGTCAGCTTGCAGAGCCAATCCCAAACCTTTTCCCGCATCAGACGGGACATTGCCGCACGGTACTGTTCTCTGCGGGATTCCTGCGAAAACTGCAGCGCGTGCTGGTAATTCTGATCCAGCTCTTCGGAAATGACAGGTTCTGTCAGTTCTTTCGTCTGCGCACGGACAAGACCCCAATGCGCCTCCGCTTCTTCCGCGTTTCGCGTAAGCACATCGGCATAAATTGCAGCAGCCTGCTCGAACTGCCTCTGCTGCATCAGCTGCTCTGCCTTGCGGAGCAGCTCAAGGATCTCCTTGGTCAGCGAAACGCTCTGGTGGGTGCGGCCGAACATCTCATTGATCTTCGCAAGCACCGTATCATCAAAGCCCGCGCCTTCATAAGGAATAGACTGCAGCGGCTGCAGTTCCAAAGGCAGCTGCTCGGGCGTCATGCCGCGAAACACCGAAAGCATCTTTCTGCCCGCATCCTGACGGCGATAAGCAAGGAAGCGCTTCCAAACCGCTCTGTAACGCGGCTGTTCCGTACGGGTAGCAGACGTTGCAATGACGATCATGGCGGAAGACTTTTCCGCGATGGCCATCTCATAGAGGTTCTTATCCGCTTCCGGCTGCTGCGCCAGCATGGTACAGGGCAAAAACACCCGATAGCCCGCGTCATGCAGCACCTTACCCACCTGATTGGCCAGCAGATAATCTGCCGTTCCGGGCTGCTCCACGCAGTTGATGTAAATATCGAAGGCGCCCATTCTGCGGGAGATCTCAAGCATTTTCCGCTGTTGGGCTTCGATCTCACGGGAAAGGCCTTCATAATAGTATCTGGCTTCGCGCGGGCAGTAGTCGATCATCTTCCCGTAGCTGGGATCGGAGGTAAAGAGATCCGTTTCCATGCGGTGGAAGATGATATTCTGATAGGTTTCCGCTGCTTCGGAGATCTCCACGCCGAATTTACTGAGCAGATAGCCCCAATGGGCTGCCGTTTCCTTGGCATCGACCTTCAGAATTCTGCTGTAGTAAGTCAGCGCGATATCAAAGCTGCGGTTCGCCAGCGCTTCCGCGGCCAGATGATAGATATTCTGCTTATTGGCAAACTGATTGGGTACCACGAACAGATTGCCGCAAACGGGACATTTTACGATCTGCCCGTCCTGTGCCACAGGGATCTGCTTACCGCAGCAGCTGCACTGAAAATTCATATGCGTTTCCTCCCTTAATCAGCGGCAGATGCCAATGTTATCCAGGCCGTTAATGGCTTTGCGCATGGCGATCTCCTTTTCTTCCATGCCGTTCAGACCGTAGCCGCTGCGGTCCGGCATGATTCGGACATCCATGATATCGCAAAGCTCCAGCAGGAACGTATTATCGAACGCGACCTTATCGGTGATGGGCCAGCCCGTAGAGAAGACCTTACCAGAGGTGGTCAGAACGGCCACATCCTCACTGTCGGTCACGACCGCGAGAACAGACCCGCAGGGAAGATCTGTACCCGGCTCGATCATGCCGTTCGTGGCATGCCAGCCGATCACGGACATGCTGCTTTCCCTGTTCACGATATAAAGGCGGACAGAGAAATCGGGAGAATCCCAGTATCTGGCGGTAATGCCGATGTAAGCGGCATCGGTTCGGTCAATCACAAGAGCCTGCATTTCGGGATGAGAACAGTAGACCGTGCCGTCCTTACGCACCGCAGCGACATAATCGGCATAGATATCAAACTGCAGCACATTCTGCGCCAGTTCTCCGTTGACGGCGCAAAGCAGCGTGCCGTCCTCCCGAAGACCTACGGCTTTGGAATCCGTGACCTGAATGGAGCGCATCTCCGTCCAGCCGGAAATATCACCCACGGAAGCTACATCACCGACGAGGTAAGCCGTGCCGTCCGCACGGACAAAGCCGCCGGAATTGCCGGAATCGGAAAGCGATACCGAGCGGTAGCCGCCATCTTCAATGGGCAGATGATCGCAGCCGTATTTGATCAGCGCACCGGTTTCCGCGGTGATACCGATCAGAGAGCCGTTGTCGCTGCAGGTCACAAGCCCCTGACTCTGATAAATACGCCATACATCCAGATAAGCAGGTTCAGAAATGCCGAAACCGCGCAGCGCGTCATAAGCATCGCGGTACCTGCCCTGCTCATAGAAGTCGATGCCTTCCTGCAGCCAGCGATCCAGATAATCCTGTGCTTCAGGGAAATGCTCCGTCAGATCCAGCATCGTTCCGACGGCACCTGCACGGGTATCCAGACTTTCACCGTTAAACTGCGCACCGTAAAACAGCTTCTGCAGATTTTCCGATTCGCAGACGGAAAGCATATAGGCACTGTCCTGATAATCGCCAAGATCCTCAAAGATCTCCATGGCTTCATAGTACTGGCCGCCTTCATAGTAGGACATAGCCGTTTTGTACTGTCTGCGCTGCTCACCGTGCACCTTATCATACTGATAATAAACAATGCCTCCGACCGCCAGCGCAATGACCAGCAGAATGGAAAGGACGATGGCGCGGTCTTTCGCCTTGCGCTTTTTCTTGAGAAGCGCCTGATGCTTACGCTCCACTTCCTGTTTGGCAAGTTCTCTTGCGCGTTCCTCTTCCGCGATTCGGCGCTCTTCTTCTTCTTCCTGCGCCAGTCTTCTCTGATAGGTCTGTTCCGCTGCGGCGGCAACATTCTGAATGGTCTGACGTTCCCGTTCGTTGGCAAAAGCCACGGCAGAACGGTAATTACCGTCCTCACGGATGAGAACGCCTTTTTCCACCAGCTCATTCTCGTTGCTGCAGCCGTTGGCAGCCAGCAGAAGTCCCCAATAAGCCTGACTCTCGCGGGCGTTGTAGCTCAGCACCTGCTCAAAGGTTTCCTTGGCGGTACGGAAGCTTCGGTTATCCAGCGCAAGACGGCCCTGACGGATCAGGTTGGTATACTCATAGTTATTATGGCTGCCGCTCTCGGTATGTAGGGCATCGGCAAAGTCGGTTTCCCCACCGCGGACAAGATTGCAAAGCGCAGGAAGGAACTCTCGGTTTTCCATGGAAACGCGGTGATCCGCTCCGTCAAAGATCGAATCGGGGATATCCTCGTATTCATCCAGCGCAGCGTAAGCCACGATCAGACGACGGATCGAACCGGACGCAGAACGGACATCCTTCGCCTTGAGAGAAAGGAAACGTTCGGCATCGAACAGCTCATCCTCGGGAAACGCCTGTTTACCGACGGCAATATAGACCATAACAGATGCGGTATTCATGCCGTGGAACAGCACAGGCTCCCATGCCTGCCGCTGCTCCTGATGCAGCTCCATGGCGGGACAAAGGCAGCGGAGGCCCGCGGCGGTCAGCGCCGATTTAATGGCGGCAGCACGCTCCATGGATGCGCGGCTGCGAACGTCGGAAACGATCAGAACATCGTAGGGAGCGGTAACAGAAGCGAAGGAAGAAACCTGCTTTTGCAGCTGCGCGATCTTTCTGGTTTCCTCCATATAGATCCCGCGTTCTTCCTCGGTGCCCAGTTCAAAGGCCTTCCGCACATCGGGATCTGCCGCAAAGCTCTGCAGCATGGCCTGATGACAGACAAGACGGTATTCTCCGCCGCCGATGGGCTGATATTCCACCTCATAACGGCTGATGGCACGACCCCACCACGCGGCAGAGTTTTCGGGATGCTGCTTGAGAATATTGGTATAAGTAGAAAGCGCGCTGGAAAAATCGCGGCGCATACATGCCTGCTGCGCATACAGGAAGCTGCTTTCCAGAGCGGTATACCCTCTCGGGACAGGAACCGCATTGCCGCAGCGGTCGCAAAGGGCGATCCTTTGGTTTTCCGTTACGGTAACAGTTCCGCCGCACTGAGAACAATAGATACGAAGCATATTACTTCTCCCCTGCCTTTCTGTCCGCGATCACAGTCAGCCGATCCCGCAGCTTCGCCAGACTGCCTTCACACATGGCCTTGAGATCCGCGGCAAAGCGATTCTGCAGATCCTGCCAGTATGCGGCAGAATAATACTGACGGTAGGGTTCGGTCACACGGCGAAGCTGCAGCAGCGTTTCGGACTGAAGTGCGGCATCCAAAGACGCCAGCGAAGCCAGCACTTCCGCTGCCTGCTTACGGCATTTTGCCGCGCGAACCTTGGCAGGCTTTCTCCGAAGATCCACAAAGATATAGAACAGCGCATATGCAACGACCGCGATCAGAAGGAAGGTCAGCTTCGGCTTCATGGACTGCATAGCCTGAATGATGAGCATGCTGGAGACGTAACCCACGGCCACGCGGATGAGCAGTGCAAAGAAGCCCTCTTCCAGGAACGGGATCTCCTTCAGCATGATAAAGCAGCAGACCAGATAACAGATCACCATGGAGAGGGTACCGGGCATGGCGATCCAGTCAATGGTGGTATCGATCCCCGCCATTTCACCCAATTCGGAAGCAACCATGGATACTGCGGGAAATACATTGCCGAGAAGAAGGAAGATGCGGAAGATTTTGGTAAAGGAAGACTGCTTCTTCAGCTTGGAAACCGTTACCTCCGCCCTCTCCGTAAAGTTGAGGGCTGCTGCACATTTCTGATGGGCAGGTGTTTGCAGGGAAAACTTCTCCACAGTCTTCATGGCATTCACCGCGTCGGCGCAGCATTTTTCATGCTCTTCCGCGCACTTCAATCGCCATTTTCTGTTCTCCTCGCAGGTCGCCGCGATCTTATACAGCTCTTCCTGCTTCTGTTCGGAGGCGCAGGCCAGCGCTTTTTTGAACATGGGCTGACGGGCAATGGGATCGGCATACTGATGAAGCGCTTCCGGGCCGGGGATCTTCATCGCGCACATCATAAGACCAAGGTACGCATCGGGAGATTCCTGCAGTTCCAGAGACTGACGGAACATGGATTCCGCCACGTCAAAATTGCCGTTGACCAGTTCCACGGTGCCGCGGGTAAAATAATTGTCCGCGGAGGTTTCCATACGGATGGCACCGGTTCCCTTGCCGCGCACCTGACGCTGCAAATCAGAAACCTCGTCTCTGTTCTCGCCCGAAAAATGGGCAGAGATCATGCCGAAGAGAACCTGCTTGGGATCATCCGCCGCAGAAAGATCGCAGTACTGCGGCTGCTCTCTCAGCACGGCAGGAATGGCATCATGGCTCAGATTGTAGAACACGGGGATCAGCAGACGTCCGCTGCCCGGTTCTGTGCGCAGCAGCTGTGCGTAGCGGCTCCATTCGTTCTTCACCCAGACAGCATTGTAATATTCCTGTCTGGAACCGATGGCCAGCATGACCCTGGCGCTTTGCAGGGCAGCAAAGATTCTGGGTTCATACTCTTCACCGACACCGAGGGTCTCTTCCGCGAAGAACACCTTATAACCGCGGCGGATCAGCTCACGGTAAAGATCCGCGGCAATTCTCGCGTCCGAGGTACGCTTCTCGCCTTCCTCCGTCTTCTTATAGCAGATAAAGACGTCATACGGATCTTCCTTGCCGGAGATCTGCAGGCTGCGGGACTGGATCAGATCGATCTGTGCGCTCTTTTCGCGATAGAACTTCTCCGATTCATAGTCGGGCGCATAGTCGATGGCCTGCTTGACATAGTGGAATTTGCTGAACTGCTCACGGGAAAGACGGTGAAGTGTGGGGATCTGCTCCGCGGTATCGGGATCCTGCACGAATTCAATACCGTATTCGCTGACGGCATAGCCCCAGCAGGCAGCCGCCTCCTGCGGAGCGCGGATCAGAATATCTCGAAATGCCTCACGGGCTTCTTCAAACCGACGTTCGCTTAACAGTTCATTGGCATAGGAATAGGCCTGCATGATGCTCCTGTCCTCTTTGGGCACAGGAACTTCCGCAAAACAGCGGGTACAAATACCGATATGCGGATTTTCACCGATGACGACATCGGATCCGCAATTATAACATTTCAAATTGCTCATCTCTCTATTTCCTTTACAAGCCTCAGCCGACCTTACAGGCGCGGTTGCGGGCATTCAGCAGATTACGGATCACGGGGATCATACCGCGGGCAGCCTTTTCGTCATGGGCAGCAAGGGCCGCCTGCAGGGATGCGACCTTACCGCGAAGATCGGAATCGTATCCGGCCACTTTCCCCTTAACATCGGGAAGAGAAAGGCGGAATACTTCCGCCAGGGCGCGAAGCTCCGATGCAAAATCGGGATCTTCAGCAGAATCCGCCAGCGAGAGCAGCACATTGCGCATCACAGTCAGCTCCGAAGCGGCAGCGGCATCCTTCCGGTGCAGCTGCTCAGCAGCCTTCGAGGAGGAAAGCGCCAGCACGATCACCACCGCCGCAGCGGCAAATACGATCAGCTCGATCAGCACGATCCACTTAATGCCCTCCGCGGGAACGGCAGCAGCAATCATGCCCAGCACCATCGCGATCACGGCATAAGCACCGCCCGCAAAGACCGCGGGAGCCTTATAAACCTGATCGTAGGCATTGAGCAGCACAGGCGCTTTGAACCAGATGATGCAGCCCGTAACGGCAAAGGCAAGAACGGTAAAGATAAAACCAATCCAGAGAGAGGCGGAAGCCGCCTCAAAAATGACAAACAGAGCCACACAATAGATCACGAAAAACAGGCCGAGAAAAGCCAAGGGCGCAATGCGGTTCAGCTTCTTTTCCATACTCATCTGCCTCCCTTGGGTTCACCGCACTTGGGGCAGAACAGAACATCGGATGCATTGGTATGACCCTTGGAGCAGGTCCAGGGCAGATTGCTCGGCTTGGGCTGACCGCACTTGGGGCAGAACAGGCAGTCATCCGTATTAACATGACCGTTGGCGCAGGTCCAGCCTGCGGAAGCTGCGGGCTTGGGCTGACCGCACTTGCTGCAGAACAGGCTGTCCGCCGCGTTCTGATGGCCGGAAGCGCAGACCCAACCGCCTGCTGCGGCGGAAGCAAAGGAAGCGCTGTTCTGATTGGCAACATTCATGGCATCGGTCATCATGCCGGACATCTCCTTGGCCATCTGAAGGCCGACGCCGACGCGCATCATATCACTCATCATGCCCGTCATATCACCGCCCATGGGAACGGCAGGAGAACCGCTGCCGCCGCTGTTCTTGATCATGGTGTTGATGGTATCGAACTGATGCTCCTGAATGGAGGTAATGCCCTCCAGATCACGGCGGCGTTTTTCACTCTGAGCGCGGATATAATCCGACTGCGCCTGATAGGTCGTTTCCTTTACGGCCTTTTGCCCCTGAACATCCGCGAGCGTATTTTCAAATACGGCCTGCTCATATTCAATATCGTGCTGACCGCCGGCAAGAATGCGCTTATCGTAATTCCGTTTGGCAGACTGGTAGGTAGGATCTTCCTCCGGCATAATGAAGGTATCCAGATAGAAATCCCGCAGGATCAGACCAAACTTGGAGAATTCGGGACGAAGCCGCTGCAGCAGCACATGGTTGATGGTCTCCGTATGCTGATCCAGCAGGAAGGCCAGCGCCTTCAGTTCGCGCAGGGCATTGGAAAGATAGGGCTTGATCACGGAATTGAGCATACTGTTGAAGGTATCCTGAATAGCCTTCTGAGAAAGCTCGGTACCGGTACCCAGCAGGTATTCCAGGAACATCGTGACCTGATCGCGGTCGACCTGCATATTCATCGTACCGGAAGCACCGATGGGCAGCGCCATCGCTCTGCCGCCGCCGACACCCAGCTCCACACGAACCTTCTGATTCAGCCACCAGGGCATGGCCATATGATAGCTGTGATTGATAAAGTAGACCTGCGCCTGGAAATAACGGCCGTATCTGAGCTTGGTAAAGAAGCGCAGGAAGGGATAATTGGACGTTTCCAGAATATGCATACCGGGCCCGAGGATCTCAACGATTCTGCCGTCCCGAATAAAGACAGCCTGCTGCGAAGGATGTACCACAAGCTGAGCGCCGAATTCAAAATCCTCCCGCTCACACTTCCATGCAAGCAGTTCTTTCCTGCCGGGATCTACGATCATTGTTTTCATAATAGCCCTCCTAATATCATTTGCAATGCCGCCTCTCAAAAGCAGCAGGATATGTTTTGCAGGTATACAAATACGAATATAACATAACACGGAACGATTCTTTTTTCAAGTAAAGAATGGAAGATCGACCGTTCATCTCTCCGTTTCCATATTATTGTTCGAGAAGGATTTGAAATCACAGAATTGTTATGCTACCATGATAAATGAAAACAGTCATAAGGAAGGATCTATTTATGGAACAATATTTGAAACACGATACTGTCGTATATCAGATCTATCCCCGTTCTTTCCTGGATACCAACGGCGACGGCATCGGTGACCTTCGGGGCATCATTCAAAAGCTGGATTATCTGCAGGATCTGGGGATCAACACCATCTGGCTCTCCCCTGTTTACAAAAGCCCCAACGATGACAACGGCTATGACATCGCCGACTATAAAGCCATCCAGCCGGAATTCGGCACCATGGAGGATTTTGAAGAGCTGATCGCCGAAGCAAAAGCCCGCGGGATCGGAATCATCATGGATCTTGTCATCAACCACACCTCCGATGAACACGAATGGTTTCAGAGAGCACTGGCAGGAGAAGAAAAATACCGCGACTATTACATCATCCGTCCCGGCAAAAACGGGAAAGTGCCCAACAACTGGGGCAATTTCTTCGCAGACTGTCCGTGGGCGCCGTTCGGCGATACCGGCGAATACTATCTCCATCTTTTCTCCAAAAAGCAGCCGGATCTCAACTGGCGCAATCCTGCTGTCCTCGAAGAGGTCAAGGATATCATGCGCTTCTGGCTGGAAAAAGGTGTGCAGGGCTTCCGCTGCGATGTGATCAATATCATTTGGAAGACCTCTCTGGAGGACGGAAAGAAGCAGTTCGCACTGACGGGACAGGAGCATTATCTCTCCCAGCCCGGCTGCCATGAGATCCTCCGCAGGCTGAACGAGGAAGTCATCAAACCCTATGGCGCGTGGACCGTCGGTGAAACGGTCTTCGTAGACATCCCCAAGGCAAAAGACCTCTGTTCTCCGGAACGGAAAGAACTGGACATGGTCTTCTCCTTTGAGCATATGGAATGCGATCAGGTGGGGCTTAAATGGTTCAAGACCCGACTTTCCCTCAAAAAGCTGATGTCCACTCTGACCCGCTGGCAAAAAGGACTGGGCTGGAATGCCAACTATTTTGAAAACCACGATCAGCCCCGTTTTATCTCCCGCTTCTCCGATTCACAGAACTACCGGAAAGAAGCCTCCAAGCTGATGGCAGGCCTTCTGATGACGCTTCGCGGCACGCCCTTCCTCTATGAAGGACAGGAGATCGGTATGACCAACGGCGATTTCGCGGATCTCAGCGAGATCATGGACATCGAAAGCCACAACGTGTGGGCGATGGCGAAAAGCCTCGGCATTCCCGCGCCGATGCGATGGCAGATGATCAAGCGAACCTCCCGCGACAATGCAAGGACACCGATGCAGTGGACGTCGGAGGCAAACGCGGGCTTTACGGGCGGAACGCCCTGGCTGAAGGTAAACGGCAATCATACGTCTGTTAATGTGGAATCGGATCTGGCCGATCCCGACGGTGTGCATGCGTTCTGGAAGCAGATGATCGCCCTTCGTAAGAGTTCTGACGTTCTTTGCGAGGGACATTTCCGCTCGGTTCTGGAAAGCGGTTCCGTTTACGCATTTGAACGGATTTTGGGCATGAGACGGATGCTTACCGTCTGCAACCTTTCCGCCAAAGAGATTCCGATGCCGGCGCAGCTGAAGGGGTGGAAAAACAGGGTGATCTCCAACTACGATGATTCGAAGGCCGGAATGCTCCGCCCTTTCGAATTCCGTCTGATGCAGCCTTAACGGAATCCTGTGTACAAAAGAAAGGAATCGCCCATGGATAAGCAAATCAAACGAAACAAATACTGCTTTGGCCTCGGAACCGTCGGACGTGACGCGGTCTATACGCTGATCAGCATGTACTTTATTACCCACCTTACCGAGGTTGTGGGCCTCTCGGATGCGCATCTGGCGATCATCGGAGGTCTGATGGTGGTGTTCCGCGTATTTGACGCGCTGAACGATCCCGTCATGGGTACCATCGTGGACAACACCAAGACCCGCTGGGGCAAGTTTAAGCCGTGGATCATCTTCGGTTCCGTCACCGCCGGCATTCTTTCCATCCTTCTTTTCAGTGATCTCGGTTTGTCGGACGGCTGGTATGTGGCCGTATTTTCGATCCTGTATCTGCTTTGGGGCATGGCCTATACCACGAATGACATCTCCTACTGGTCGCTGATGCCTGCCATTTCCAAGGATCAGAAGGTACGCGAAGGCGTCGGCGCCATTGCCAGGATCTGCGCCAATGTGGGCATGTTTGCCGTGGTCGTGCTGTATACCATGGTTCCCGATCTGTTCGGCATGGCACCGAAGCAGGCCTACCAGCTCTTTGCCGTGATCCTTGTGGTGCTGATGTGGTTCTTCCAGGCATTCACGGTACTGGGCGTACGGGAAGACAGAAGCGAACTGAAGAATCAGGAGCATACCTCTCTTGGCGGTATGGTAAAAGCCCTTGTGAAAAACGATCAGCTCATGGTCACCGCCATTGCCATGGCGCTGTTCATGATCGGCTACTGCACCACCACATCCTTTGGTGTCTACTATTTCAAGTATGCCTACAAGAATGAAGGCACCTATATGATCTTTGCCGCGGTACTGGGTGTGGCGCAGCTGACGGCTCTTTCCGTATTCCCCCTGTTCAGCAAGCGCTTTACGAGAAAGCAGCTCTATACCGGCTCCATGATCACCGTTTGCGTGGCCTACATCATCTTTTTCTTCTCCTTTGAAAAGCTGGCGCTGATCGTGATCGCGGGTCTTGCCCTGTTTTTCGCGCAGGCATTCATTCAGCTTTTGATGCTTCTCTTCCTTGCGGATGCCGTAGAATACGGTGAATGGAAGCTTGGTAAACGGAATGAATCCGTCAGCTTTGCCGTTCAGCCCTTTATCAATAAGCTGGGCGGTGCCGTCGGTACCGGTATTGTGACCTTGACGCTGATCATCTCCGGGATCAATCGGGTCTCCAATCAGACCGCGGTCATCGAAGAACAGATCGCGGGAATGACCGACGCAGCTTCCATCGCTGCCGCACAGGCCGAGATCACTTCCCTCATTTCCAATGTGCAGGGTTCTCCCATCTGGATCATGAAGATCGCTATGATGCTGCTTCCCCTTGCCTGTATCGTGACAGGATTTGTCATCTATTACAAGAAATTCCGTATCGATGAAACGATGTACAAAACGATCGTTTCCGACCTTGCAAATAGAAATAAGGAAACCGAAAGCTGAAGAAAGCACCCCATATGGGGTGCTTTTTTATTCCGAACCTGTTTTAAATATCGACTGCACTTCGCTGATAAAATGGCGGAGTGCCGGGGAGGCAGGCTACAATTGGGGATCACCGGTATCTGAGCGAGGATGCTCCTTATTCCATGGTCTGCCTTTCCTCCCTTTCGCGGGCATTGGGATTGAAAACACCGCTGATGGATTCCATTGCCTATCTGGGCGGCGCTTTGATGCAGACCGATTACTGGGCAAACGGCAGAACGGTGAAAGACCTCGGCATGGAAAACTTGACACTTGATGAAATGAAAGACCTTTTGGAAAACGGCTATCCCGAATAAGGAACAAAGCCTCCGTATCGTTATCTGATACGGAGGCTTTTCCATTAGAGTTTCAAAATACTGCGGATACCGAAGGCAACGCCGTTTTCTTCATTGGAACGTGTAACAAAATCTGCCGCTTCTTTGCAGCGTTCTGTGGCATTTGCAACGGCGATTCCCGTACCGACGAAGCGCAGCATTTCCGCATCGTTATCTCCGTCACCAAAGGCAGCCACCGCCTTCGGAGAGATACTCAGCATCTGAAGCAGCCAGGATAGTCCGGCGTGCTTGCCGCAATCCCGGTGCGAGATCTCCAGCAGGTATTCAATGGATGTTGTGGTATAGATGTCCGATACCTTGGCGCGAAGGATCTTTTCGATCCGATCCCGTTCTTCCATGCTTCCCGCCGCAAGATCCAGCGCATCGATTTCCTGCCGGTGGTCGAAAATAAAGGAGCGGATATCGGCAACAGGCTCTCTTGTGGAACGGATATAAGGAATGCTGGAAGGCGGCGCTCCAAACCGCACAGGATCGCGCACAAACGCTTCGGATGCATATCCTTTTCCGTCCACAAAGACTTCGTAGGCCACATTCAGCGATTCGGTCAGGGTAAGGATCTCAGCCACCGACTCTGCGGTCATCACCGTCCTGTGAATACAGCGTTCGGAAGGAACATGATACACGGCAGCGCCGTTGGAGGTTATGGCATATTCGATCCCGGGCAGTTCCGTAATTTTCTGAGGCAGAGAAGCGAATGCCCGTCCGCTGGCTACCACAACATGGATCCCTTTCTCGATGGCGCTTTGAATTGCTTCCAGTGTTTCTTCGGAGATCCCTTTGGAGGGCGAAAGTGTGGTTCTGTCCAGATCCAGTGCGATACAGCGGATGTGGGACTCATATTCTTCCTTCAAAAACGCTTCAGCCGCATGATTGAAGGCTTCCGGATTCCGATTCGCGACAAAATGATCTCCTTCGATCCGTACCCACTTACCCAGCGGCACAGAATCTGCGATCATCGCAGAGTGATCATCACGGATCATATCCTTCGTACCTGTGATCACCAGCACAGGCATGCAAAGCGACGAAAGGCGGGACGGATCGATATGAGGCTCCTTTACCATCAGCCCAAGCAGTTCCGCGTTCTTCCTCGCGCCGTCACTGCGCTTTGCGAACAGGGACGCGATCCGATACCCCAAAACAATAGGAAGCTGCACAGAAGCTTTGACACCGGAAGGATCAAGATTCGCGCCGTTCAGAATCAGCCGATTCACCCGTTCGGGATGCCGCAGCGCAAAGGTCAGCGCGATGTTGCCGCCATCGGAGAATCCGAGAATATGCGCCGAATCCAGAGAAAGCTCATTCATCAGCTGAAGCAGATCATCCGCAAAACGGGAAATGGAAAATTCCCCTTCACCGCGCGGTGACTTTCCGTGACCTCGGGTATCCACCGCGATCACGCGGTAGGAGCGGGAAAAATGCGCGATCTGATGACAGAAATAGGAACTGTCTTCTCCATTGCCGTGCAGCAGGATCAGTGGTTCGCCGCATCCTTGATCGGTATAATAAAGAGGAATCATATGCTCCCTCCAATCAATAAAAATAGCTCCCGGAGCGCAATGCATCCGGGAGCTTTGGAGCTGGTAATGTGACTCGAACACACGACCTGCTGATTACGAATCAGCTGCTCTACCGACTGAGCTATACCAGCATATGACCGAAACAACAAGGCATTCCGTTTCTGTCCGAACTATAATAGCACAAAAGGAACCGTTCGTCAACCCAAAAACGATTCATCGCGCAATGATTCCGAACAAAAGCCAATCGGCTTATCCTTTGACATTCCATGATATTCCAAACAATTATTAATAGAATTAATTAACAATTCGTGATCAAATTTGCTTTCACAGGGTAAGCTATTCACATTTTGCACAGACTTTTCCACAGAGATTCTTAGGGATTCCTCATAATTCACGATGAATTTCATATATTTTTAACATTTATCGATTCATCGGACATAACCGATGCGCATATTTTGATTTACATAATATTATCCATTCTACAGGTTTTTAAACATCGGAGCGGAAAAAACAGGGTGCAAAAGCGAGTTCCGAATCAGAAAACATAGATCAGGGGTCATAGACAGATGTCCATGACCCCTGACTGATATCAGCCATTCGTCTGTGATTTTTTCGACGATTCAAGGCGTTTTTTTGCAGCACTACTTTGTGTCATGCAAGAAAAAACAACACAGAAGCGGTGGAAAAGGCACGGCGAAGGGGCTATGTTTTCTTATGATGAACGAGCAAATGCACCCTGTTTTTTATAACGTTTCGCCCAAAATACTCTTCGTTGCATAGGCATTCAGACTTTGATCACCGATGTTACCGGCGAGATATTCATAATATGCCTGACTGCCGATCATGGCGCCGTTATCACCGCAGAGCGACAGCGGAGGAACAAACAGTTCCGCGCCAGCAGCCTTGACTTCCCGTTCGAAATCGGCACGGATGCGGGAATTGGCGGCAACACCGCCTGCAATGGCCAATTTTTGATAGCCGCATTCCCGAAGCGCACGCATGGTTCTGGGAACCAGCATATCGCTGACGGCCTTGGTAAAGGAAGCGCAAAGGGACGGAACATCCAGTTCCTCATCCCGCTGGCGGCAATTATGGATCAGATTCAATGTAGCGGTCTTCAAACCGGAAAAGGACATATCCAGCGGATTACCGGAAAGCTTCGGCTGCGGCATCGGATACTTGGTACCGTCTCCCAGCTGCGCCGTGCGATCCAGCGCAGCACCGCCGGGATACGGCATACCAAGAACACGGCCGACTTTATCAAAGCATTCGCCCGCAGCGTCATCCCTGGTCGAACCGAGGATCTCCAAATCCGTATAATCCTTCACATCCACGATCATCGTATGTCCGCCGGATACAACAAGGCAAAGGAAGGGAGGCTTCAATTCGGGATAAGCCAAATAATTTGCGGCAATATGCCCCTTCAGATGATGCACGGGAATGATCGGCACACCGAGAGAGAGGGCTGCAGCCTTTGCGAAGTTGACGCCTACCAGCACCGCGCCGATAAGTCCGGGCGCATAGGTGACCGCGACGGCATCGATCTCCTCGCGGCTCATATCCGCTTTTTCCAGCGCTTCATCCGCCAGCGCGTAAATGGCCTCAATATGCTTACGGGATGCAATTTCCGGTACAACACCGCCGTACTCCCGATGCAGCGCCACCTGAGATGCAATGCAATCCGTCAGCACTTCCCTGCCGTCCCGCACGATGGCTACGGCAGTCTCATCACAGGAGGATTCAACAGCTAATATATTCATGGCAATAATTCCTTCCGTAGAATATCCGCATCCTCTGTGGGGCGGGAATAATAGCGGGGTCTTCGGCCGACCGAAACAAAGCCCATCGACCCGTAAAGCGATTTCGCAGGGTTATTGGAAGTGCGAACCTCCAGCGTAATACATTGGGAACCTTTCTGCCGAAGCGAATCGCAAAGGGCTTGCGTCAGCATCCGCCCGATGCCCTTCCTGCGGTGGTCGGGGTGTACGGCAAGATTCAGCATATCGCTCTCACCCAGCACCGTCTGACTGCCGATATAGCCAAGCACACAGCCATCTTCTTCCGCCACCAGCCAAAGGCTCAGTTCATTGATCAGTTCTCCCCGAACAGAGGCTTCATCCCACGGAGCGGAAAACAACTGTTCTTCCAGCGCCGCTATGGCAGGCACATGGGAAATATCCATGGAAACGATCTTCATCATTTGGCCTCATACCAGCTTTCTCCGCATTTGGCTTCCGCCAGCAGCGGGACGTTCAGGGCAGCAGCGGCTTCCATTTCCTTGCGGATGATCTCCATGACCTGTGCCTGCTCTTCTATCGGACATTCCACGATCAGTTCGTCATGCACCTGAAGAACCAGCCTCGCCTTCAGGCCCGCTGCGCGAAGCGCATCCGAAACACGGATCATGGCACGCTTGATAATATCCGCGGCAGAGCCCTGCACGGGGGTATTCAGCGCAATGCGTTCACCCATGGAACGGATATTAAAATTACTGCTTTTCAATTCGGGAAGATATCGCTTCCTGCCGTAGAGCGTGGTCACATAGCCGGTTTCACGGGCAAAGGAAACAATATCCTTCATATAGGTACTGACGCCGGAGAAACGGCGCAGATAATTGCTGATATACTCCTCGGCTTCCCAAACGGAAACACCGATATCCTCGGAAAGAGACCATTTGGAGATGCCGTACACGATGCCGAAATTGACTGCCTTCGCGTTTCTGCGCATAGTGGGCGTGACCTCGGAAACAGGCACGCCAAACACTTGCGATGCAGTGACTGTATGAAAATCTTCACCGGAGCGGAAGGCATCCTGCATAGCGGTATCGTCGGCAATATGCGCCAGCACGCGCAGTTCGATCTGACTGTAGTCCGCGTCGACCAGCACGCAGCCTTCCTTCGGAACGAACATTTTGCGGATCTCGCTGCCCAGTTCCGTACGGACAGGAATATTCTGCAGATTGGGTTCCGTGGAGGAAAGTCGTCCTGTCGCGGTAACCATATTCTGAAAACTGGTGCGGATCCGTCCGTCGGGATCGATCACCTTCAGAAGGCCGTCGGCATAGGTGGACTTCAGCTTCGTCAGTTGGCGGAATTCCAGAATGTCTTCAATGATCGGATGCTGACCCTTCAGCTTTTCCAGCACTTCCGCATTGGTGGAATATCCGGTCTTTGTCTTTTTCACAGGAGGCAGCTGCAGCTTTTCAAACAGGATCTCCGCCAGTTTCTTGGTGGAATTAATATTAAATTCTTCTTCCGCGGCGGCATAGATGGCAGCCTGGCAGCGGTCGATCCGTTCGGAAAGCATCTGACCGAAATGCTCCAACTGATCCCGATCCACGAGGATACCCTCGTTTTCCATATCCGCAAGAACCGCGCACAGAGGAAGATCAATATCGTAATAGACGGAACGAAGACCTTCCGCCTCCATCCTCTGTTCCAGTTCCTTTGCCAGTTCGGGCATCACGGATACCATAGAGACCGCATCATCCGAAACGGTATGGGACAGATAATGGGATGCCAGCGCGGAAACAGAATAATCGGAAGCGGAGGGATTCAGAACATAACCTGCAAGAGAAATATCAAACGCGTTGACAGGGCGGTCAATCAACAGTTGATCTGCCCATCTGCAGATCTGCTTCAGATCACAGACCGCCAGCTCTTCATTTTGCAGCACAGCAGCGAGATACTCCTTATGATCCGCACAGGATGCGGAGCAGGCACCACGCACAGACGCTACCGCAAACGCAGAACCATCCGCAGAAAGAAGCAGCGCGGAAACCTCCGATGCATCGGGAAGCTCCGAAAGCGCATTCGCGGCAGCTTCTTCCACCTGTTCCGGCTCCGCTTCGCGCAGGCGGTACTTATCGATCAGCTTAATAAACTGCAGTTTTTCAAAAAGAGCCAGCAGCGCAGGCTTGTCATAGGGTTGGATCAGACAGTTTTCGGGATTAAAATCAATGGGAGCATCGCAGCGGATGGTAGCAAGCTCATAGGAAAGATAAGCCATTTCCCGATCCGCGATCAGCTTTTTGCGGACAGATTCCCGAATGGAATCGAGATTTTCATAGATCGCATCAAGGCTTCCGTACTGCTGCAGCAGATCACCGGCAGTTTTTTTGCCCACACCTGTCACGCCGGGGATATTATCGGAAGAATCACCCATCAGCGCTTTGAGGTCAATGAGGCGAATGGGGTCAAAGCCGTATTCCTCACGGAACAGTTCCTCGGAATAAAGTGTCGCCGTGGTCTGACCCGGTTTGGTAATGATCAGCTTGACATGGACGCATGGATCGATCAGCTGCAAACTGTCACGATCACCGGTCACAACGGTACATTCCCAGCCTTGCGCGCAGCAGCGTTTGCCGACCGTGCCCAGCAGATCATCCGCTTCCCAGCCTTCCAGCGACAGTACAGGAATGCGCATGGCCTGCAGCACTTCCTTGATCAGCGGCATCTGAACCGCCAGTTCCTCCGGCATGGGATGACGGGTGGCCTTATAGCCGTCGTACTGAAGATGACGGAACGTGGGGCCTTTCAGATCAAACGCAACACAGATGGCATCCGGTTCATCCTCATGGCGCATCTTCTCCATGATATTTAAAAAACCGAATATGGCGTTGGTATAAAGTCCGTCACGGGTGGAAAGCAATTTAACGCCGTAAAACGCACGGTTCATGATACTGTTGCCATCCAAAATCATCAGTTTCATCGCATGATCTCCTTTTGGGGGATTTCCCGCATTTGGCAGGGATAAGGATACAGAGGGCGGCCGCTAGGGCCGCCTGTTCTGTTAGATTCTCTTCCACTTCGTGCCCTGAGGCGTATCGATGATCTCGATGCCCATGGCCTTCAGTTCGTCACGGATGCGGTCTGCTTCCGCGAAATTCTTTGCCTTCTTGGCAGCGGTACGGTCAGCGACAAGGCCGTCGATCACAGGATCACGCTCTTCGGCAGCCTCTGCCTTACGGGCTTCCTCGCGCACCTTTTCCGCGTTCTTGAGGAGGTCCAGAGAGAGGACATAGTCGAATTCATCCAGTGCCGCCAGCTTGGTGGCATCGTTGGTCTTGGCCTTCAGCACATCGTAGAGGGCAGTAATGCCAAGGGAGGTATTGAGGTCGCCGTCCAGACCCTTCTTGAAGCGTTCACGCAGGGACTGCATGACGGCTTCGTCCACGGCTTCGCCGGAATCGGTCTTCAGCGCGGCGATCTTATCAATCAGCTTGCCGTAGGCGATCACGGCATTATCCAGATTTTCCCAAGTGAAGACAAGATTCTTACGGTAATGGGACTGCAGGCAGAAGAAGCGGTAAACGACAGGATCGTAACCCTTTTTTTCCAGCAGAGATACGGTCAGGAATTCGCCCTTGGACTTGGACATCTTGCCGTCATTGGTATTGAGATGCATGGCATGCACCCAGTATTTGCACCAGGGATGACCCAGATAGCTTTCGGACTGGGCGATCTCATTGGTATGATGCGGGAAAGCATTGTCGATGCCGCCGCAATGGATATCCAGATCTTCGCCGAGATGCTTGAGAGAAATACCGGAGCATTCGATATGCCAGCCGGGATAGCCGACGCCCCAGGGAGAATCCCACTTCAGCGCCTGATCTTCAAACTTAGACTTGGTGAACCAAAGAACAAAGTCATTCTTATTGCGCTTGTTGGTATCTTCCTCAACGCCTTCGCGAACACCGACAGCTAGGTCTTCTTCATTATGGTCATTGAAAATATAATACTTTTCCAGCTTGGAGGAATCGAAATAGATGTTGCCGCCGGCCTGATAGGCATAGCCGGTATCCAGCAGCTTGGTGATGATGGTGATATATTCGGGAATGCAGTTGGTGGCGGGCTCGACCACATCGGGACGCTTGATGTTCAGCTTGCGGCAATCCTCAAAGAAGGCGTCCGTATAGAACTTTGCGATATCCATGACGGTCTTATTTTCGCGCTTTGCGCCCTTGACCATCTTATCTTCGCCTTCATCGGCATCGGAGGTCAGATGACCGACGTCCGTGATGTTCATCACGCGCTTCACAGGGAAGCCGACATAACGCAAGTACTTTTCCAGCACATCTTCCATGATATAGGTTCTGAGATTGCCGATGTGGGCAAAATGATAAACGGTGGGACCGCAGGTATACATCTTGACCAGTTCGGGATTATTGGGAACAAACAGTTCCTTCTTTCTCGTTGCAGAGTTATAAAGATACATAAGCTTCTCTCCTTTTAAAGAAACCGCCCCCTGAATTCAATTCAGGAGGCGGGTAATTCACTCGCGGTTCCACTCCGGTTGGTTCTTTCGGCATACGCTGCCGCAGCGGGGTCTCCCCTTGCTCCCGGACGCACTTTCAAGCTACCCGACCGGACACGCTTTCAGCCTTTGACGCGTCCTCTCTGCGATCTTTCTGCAGCTTTACTCTTTCCGTTCAACGCAATATGAACTTGCAAATATACTATCAAAGTTCCGCGAACGTGTCAAGAATTTCCCTTTACGGAGAATCCGAACACATCCCAGTTCTTCACGAAATACTCTACGCCGGATACAACGGTCGTCAGAACGATGACGGCAATGGCAATAAAATCCAGAATCTCAACAGAGAAGACCATCATGACACAGAGCGCAACCATAGTAGATACCGTCTTGATCTTTCCGGACCAGCCGGCAGCAATGACTCTGCCGCTTTCCACGGCCACCAGGCGAAGACCGGTCACGCTGAACTCACGGGTCAGAACGAGCATCAGCGCCCAACTGGGGAATCTTCCCCATTCGCAGAAGATCGCCATGCAGGAAATGACCAGCAGCTTATCCGCAAGGGGATCCATAAATTTACCGAAATCGGATACCTGATTGTACTTTCTTGCAATGTATCCATCCACAAAATCGGTAATGCTTGCCAGCACAAACACGGCAAAAGCAGCAAACTGCTGCCCCATCAGCATCAGGATCATATAGACAGGGATCATTGCCACGCGGACAATGGTGATCTTACTGGCAAGTGTCATCCGTCAATTCCCCCAAACCGCAGCGCCGACAGGATCGCCATCCTGCATTTCACCAATGAAGACAGGCACAAAGCTGCCGATCTCCACATCCTTCTCGCTGGTAAACCAGACGCAGCCGTCGATATCGGGAGAATCCGCAAAGCTGCGACCGTAATACAGACCGTTTTCTTCCGAATACCCTTCGCAAAGGACTTCCAGCGTTTCACCGATGAGACCGAGGCTGTACTCATCCATGATGGACGCCTGCAGGTTTTCGATGTAAGCAGCGCGCTGCTCCGCAATTTCACGGGGCGGATACTCCATTTTCGCGGCGGCAGTACCCTCCTGCGGAGAGAAGACAAAGGCGCCGACCCGTTCCAGACGGAATTCCTTCAAGAATTCGCAAAGCTCAGTAAATGCTGCATCGTCTTCATAAGGAAGGCCTGTGATCAGGCTTGTACGAAGCACGACGCCTGGAATACGCTCCCGCAGCTTGCGGAACAGAGCCTCCAGATAAGCCTTCGTGCCGCGGCGGTTCATGCGCTTCAGGATCAGATCGTTGATATGCTGGATCGGAATATCCAGATACTTCACAATCTTCGGCTCGGAAGCGATGGCATCGATGATTTCATCGGTCATATCCTCAGGATAGAGATAATGTACACGGATCCAATGGATGCCCTCAATGGCACAAAGACCGTGCAGCAGGTCGGGCAGCATATGGCGGCCTTCGAGATCCATGCCGTAACGGCTCGTATCCTGCGCCACAACGATCAGTTCCTTCACGCCGTTGGCAGCAAGGATCCGCGCTTCATACAGGATATCATCCATGCTGCGGCTACGATACTTGCCGCGAAGCTTCGGAATGACGCAATAGGAGCAGCGGTTGTCACAGCCCTCTGCAATGGTCAGATAGGCATAATGATCGGGAGTCGTCAGAATACGGCCCGTTTCATCCACAGGCGCATCGATATCGCCGTACTCCTCCACCAGTTCGCCTTCCAGAACCTGCTTGGCGGCGGCGGCAATGTTATAGTAGCTGCCGGTACCAAGAATGCCGTCCACTTCCGGCATTTCCTGCAGGATCTCAGACTGGTAACGCTGCGCGAGGCAGCCGGTTACCATGATCTTGCCGACCAGACCCGCTTCCTTCAGCTGCGCCATCTGCAGAATATGGGAAATGGCTTCTTCCTTGGCGGAATCGATAAAGCCGCAGGTATTGATGATCACAAGATCCGCACCCTCGGGCGAGCCGGAAACATGAAAACCCGCTTCCTGAAGGCGGAACAGCATCTGCTCGGCATTGACCTGATTCTTGGCACAACCCAGCGAGATCATAGACACAGTATGCGCCATGTCAATCCTCCTCAATCGTTGCGCTGTGCCGCTGAAGACCTGCCCGGATATCCTCCCAGCTGTGTCCGCGGCGCAGCAGCGCATCGGTAATCTTTTTGATTTCTTTTCGGTCCGAACACCCGGGACGAAGATGAGCGGAAAGATAGCGGTCAATGGTTTCCTCCATATCCGGAACCTCCGCCAGCGCCTCACCCCAATGTTCTTTTCCGATGCCCTTTTCATAGAGCATCTGCTTCAGCCGCGCTTTCCCGTAGCCCTTGGCGATGCCGCGGCGCACGATCTGCTTTGCCGTATCCGCGTCATCCACCAGATTCAGCCCGGTCAGCCAATCCACCGCCTCATCCGCGAATTCCTGCCGTTCTCCTTTGGACACAAGGCGGCGGCGCAGTTCCCGTTCGGAGATCGCGGAAGAAGCCACGATCCGCACGGCACGAAGCTTGGCGGAAGCCCGTCCTGCGGCATCACCCAAGGCATCCATATCCGAATCGGACATCGTCAGCCCTGCATACAGGCCAAGATCCCCAACAACGGAAACAGGGACCCGCATGGTCGATCCGTCATCAAAGGAAAGGCGGATATAATCCGGAGAGCCTGTGGCTTCCAGCTTATTAAGTTTCATCGTCAAAATCGTCCGCAGATACATCCACAGCCTTGGCAGCAGCCTTGGCCTTACCGCGGGCAGACATATTGGCAAGATTTTCGCGAATCTGCGCTTCCACGCGGTCTGCGATCTCTTCGTTTTCCATCAGGAACAGCTTCACATTATCTCTGCCCTGGCCGATGCGTTCGCCGTCCATGGAGAACCAACTGCCGGACTTCTGAATGATATTCATATTGACAGCCAGATCGACCATTTCACCGTACTTGGAAATGCCTTCGCCGTACATGATATCAAAGACAGCCTCACGGAACGGAGGCGCGACCTTGTTCTTGATGACCTTGGCACGGGTGCGGTTGCCGATGACTTCGCTGCCGTTCTTGATGGCTTCCACACGGCGGATATCGATACGGACAGAAGAATAGAACTTCAGCGCGTTGCCGCCCGTGGTGGTCTCGGGGTTGCCGTACATGACGCCGATCTTCATACGGATCTGGTTGATGAAAATAACCACGCAGTTGGTCTTGGCGATGGTGCCTGCCAGCTTACGCAGCGCCTGAGACATCAGACGGGCCTGCAGACCGACAAACGCGTCACCCATTTCGCCTTCGATTTCCGCTCTGGGCGTCAGCGCAGCAACGGAGTCCACAACGATCGCATCCACCGCACCGGAGCGAACCAGAGAGTCCGTGATCTCCAGCGCCTGCTCACCGGTATCGGGCTGAGAAACCAGCATGGAATCGATATCCACGCCGAGGGCTGCGGCATAATCGGGGTCCAGCGCGTGTTCCGCGTCAATAAAGGCTACTTCGCCGCCCATCTTCTGCGCGGCAGCAAGGATATGCAGCGCCAGCGTGGTCTTACCGGAAGATTCGGGGCCATAGATCTCAATGATTCTGCCTCTGGGAACACCGCCGATACCGAGGGCGGCATCCAGGGCAAGAGAGCCGGTGGGAATGGCTTCCACGGTCATATCCGGGCGGTCACCCAGACGCATGACGGCACCTTTGCCAAAGTTCTTTTCGATCTGCAGAAGGGCAGTATCCAGCGCCTTTCTCTTGTCACTGGCAGGGGTGGGAGCTTCATAAGTGGGTTTCTTAGATGCCATTTGTTTCCTCTCCTTTTTTCTGGGCCGAAACTGCCCGAATGATTCCTCTTGCGTCTCTCCGCAGCTGCAGGACGCGGTAGCCGCCCTGCTCCAGAATGCTGCAGACATCTTTCTCCTGTCCCATACCAAATTCAAAGCAAAGATAGCCTTCCGGTTTGAGAACAGATGTATAGTTTTTCACGATCCAGCGATAAAAGTCCAGGCCGTCCTCTCCGCCGTACAGCGCCAAAGAAGGTTCAAAGGCCCGCACGGAATCGGGAAGTTCTTTCATTTCCTGCTCCGTGATATAGGGAGGATTGGACACGATCAGATCGTAATTCTTTAAATAAACAGGCGGCGTCTTACGCACGTCCGCGGCCACACAGCTGATGCGGGGCGCATAGGGAGCGGCATTGCTCTTTGCTACCTCCAGCGCGGCAGCGGAAACATCCGCCAGGGTAACTCTTGCATTCGGAATACGGTCGGCAAGGGCAATGCCAATGCAGCCGGTGCCTGTGCAGAGATCCAGAACGCGAGGATTGTCTCCCATGCCTTCCATCAGCTCGGCGGCAAGATCAGTTACCGCCGTGGTATCATCCCGCGGGATCAGCGTATCTTTCGTAACACGAAGGGTGAGTCCGCAGAAATCCCATTCTTCCAGAATGTAGGGCAGAGGCTCCCCTGCCAGGATCCTGCGCACCGCATCTTCCATGCGGTCGCCGATCTCTTCGGAGGCATACAGTTCCCTGTCGGCCAGCATCTGCGCCTGCGATTTACCGGAAAACTTGCAAAGCAGTTCTCTGGCGATCATGGCAGCCTGCTCTCCTTCTGTGGGCAGAAGGGCTTTCCGTGCTTCCAGATAAAGCTCCTGATAGCGCTTTACCATTGATCGGCGCCCTCCTCTTCGGGAATGACCAGTTCCATGGCGCGGATGGCCACTTCGATCATTCCGTCATCGGGCTCATTGGTGGTAAAATTCTGAAACCACATGCCGGGCGCCGTCAGAATACGGGTAAACCAATTGTCATGGGCGCCCGCAAAGCGGTTGCACTCATAAGCCAGCGCCACCACAACGGGCAGCAGAAGAAGCTTAAAGAGCATGCGAAGCAGCGTGTTGGTGGTCTGGATCAGACCGCCGACGAAAACGCTGAGAATAATGACCACAAACAGGAAGCTGGTGCCGCAGCGGGGATGCAGACGGGTCATAGGGCGCACATTTTCCACCGTCAGAGGAAGCTTGGCTTCATAGCAGCGGATCGTCTTATGCTCCGCGCCGTGGTAGGAAAACACGCGTTTGATCTCCTTCATGCGGGAAACCAGCACAATATAGGCCACAAAGATCGCGACCTTGACAACGCCTTCCAGCAGATTGCGAAGAAGCAGATGCTCCTTTATATAGGGAATGAGTCCCACAAGGAAGGTCGGCAGCAGCATGAAAAGACCGACCGCAAACAGAATACCGAGCACCACGCCCAGCGGGACGATCAGCTTGTCCAGCGCGTCCTGACCAAACTTTTTTGCGATCCACTTTTCAAAGGCCGTGGGTTCTTCCTCATATTCGGGAAAGAAGTCCGCAGAGAAAGTCAGCGCCTTCACACCGTTGAGCATGGAGGAAAAGAAATTCACTACACCGCGGATCAAGGGCCAGCCCAAAGCGGGATAGCGATCCTTGGGAAGCTTCAGCTCCTCCACCTTCTCCACAAGGCCTTCGGGAGAACGGACAACGATGGCCTGCTTCCTGGGGCCTCTCATCAGAATGCCCTCAATGAGCGCCTGTCCGCCGATCATGGTCTTGAACTGTTCTTTGTTTTCACAATTGGGGGTATTGCAGGATTTTGCCATAGGGGTTACTCCTCGATCATTTCTTCATCGACGGGAAGACGGATCTCGACCAGAGTGCCGCCGCCTTCCGCATTGGAAAGGGTCAATGTTCCGTTGTGCAGCTTCACGATCTCATCGCAGACGGCAAGACCGATGCCGTTGCCGCGGGCCTTGGAGCTGCCCTTATAGAAGCGGGATTTCACCAGCGGAAGCTCCTCTTCCGGAATACCGGGGCCAAAGTCGCGGATCTGAATGGAGATATCCATATCCTTGCGGCAGATAGCAGCGGTGATCTTCTTTCCTTCTCCGCCGTGCTTCACGGCATTGTCCAGCAGGTTGAAGAACACCTGCTTCAGTCGGGAAATATCGCAGCGGATCTCCGGCACATCGTCATCGTTATCCAGATAATCCAGCAGGATGCCTTCTTCTTTCAGCTTGGAGGCATACATAAAGATGGTATCCTCCAGCTCGGAGCGGATGTCGCAAAGCGCCACATTGAGCGTCATGCGGCCGTCCTGAATGCGGGTAAATTCCAGCAGTTCTTCGACCATACCGGTCAGACGGCGCGCTTCGGAAAGCATGATCCCCATGCCGCGTTCAAAGTCCTCGCGGGGAATATCCTGTTCCGCCAGCAGGGTCTCGCCCCAGCCTGTAATGGCGGTCAGCGGTGTCCGCAATTCATGGGATACCGAGGAAACCAGCTCTGTCTGCATCCGTTCCGTACGGCTGATGGCATCGGACATCTCGTTGATGGTCTCCGCCAGTTCGCCGATCTCATCCTTGGAGATCTTCTGGATATGGCTGCCGTAGCTCCCCGCGGCGATACGTTTGGCGGTAACGGTGATCTCCGCGATCGGTTCCAGAATAGAGCGGAGGAAATAGTTGCTGCCCAGCGTGACAAAGGCCATAAACGCAAGGCCGATCAGTATGACCGCGCCTGCGATCATCAGCGCCTGCCGGTCTGCAAACCGAAGACTGGTCACGTACCGCATCACACCGATCACTTCACCGTTGGAATAGATCAGCGGGGTGGAAACCGCAAGGATTCTCTCCCCTGTTCTGGGGTCGGAGCCGGAATAGGTGCTGGTCTTTCGCTGAAGGATGGCTTCATCGATCTCCGGGGTGGTCAGACGGATACCCGACCATTGGGCAAACGAAGACGCGACGAGCCTGCCGTCCAGATCCACGAACTGCAGTTCCATATCATTCTTATCCTCAAAATTCTGGGCGAAGATGATGCAGGAATCATAGAATTCGTGATAGCTTTGGGCAATATAGCTTTCAAAAAAGCTGTTCGTGGTTTCCGCCTTGGTCTCCATACCGGAGCGCAGGGTGGAATAATAGTAAGAGGCGATCAGGATCGAAACGATCACTACCGTTGCCACCACGATGGCAAGCACGAAGGAAAGCGTATTCTGATACCAGCGGGCTTTCAGTCCGCCGCTGCGCTGGCTGAATATGGCCTCCATGCTGGGCAATGCGCGCTTCTTATCGTTCTTTACGCGCCCCATTTATAACCGAAGCCCCAAACGGTGGTCACATAGACGGGGTTGGCCGTATCATCCTCAATCTTGATGCGAAGACGGCGGATATTGACGTCCACGATCTTCAGTTCGCCGTCATAATCACGGCCCCACACGGAGGCGAGGATATCCTCACGGGACAGGGCTCTGCTGGGATTCTGCATAAAGAGCTTCATGATGGCATATTCCACCTGCGTCAGCTTGATGCGGGTGCCTGCCTTATCCAGGGTGCGATTGCGGACATTCAGCGTGAAGGGCCCCTGCTTCAGCTCTTCCACATTGTCGGAAGCGGAATTGCCGATGCGGCGGTACAGGGCATCGATACGGGCGGTCAGCTCCGCGGGCGAGAACGGCTTGGTCATATAGTCGTCCGCACCGGTCATGAGGCCCGTGACCTTGTCCATTTCCTGGCTTCTGGCAGTCAGCATGATAATGCCGATGGTCTTATTGGTGGTGCGGATATTGCGGCAGACTTCAAAGCCGTCGATATCGGGCAGCATTACGTCCAGGATCGCAACACCGATGTCGGGGTTTTCAGCCAGCTTATCCAGTGCCTCCTGACCCGTAGCAGCTTCGATGGCATCGTAGCCGGCACGGCGCAGATTGATCACCACAAAGCTGCGGATATTCAGTTCGTCTTCCAGAATGAGTACTTTTTTCATTTTTCTCTCTCCTCTACATTTCGCCGGAGTTCCAGTCGATGCTGATGAAACGGAAGCGTTCCAGCAGATCGTCTTCTGTCATGCCCTTTGCCCAGGGGCTGTCTCCGATCGAAGCAGCAAACGATATATCATTTTTCTCGGCCAGCAGGAATCTGCCATCAGCCACCGCCAGTTCGGTGCGGTGGTCGCCGGAGAGTACATAGATCGTGAAGACCTCTCTGTGGGTCTTTTCCGATTCGATCCATTGGCTGAAGCGGTAAGCAAAGCCCTCTTCCGCGGTATCATCCCGCGTTACGGAAATGTTTTCCTTCCACGTGCTGTCCAGTTCCACATAGAAACCGCGGGCATAGTCGTGGTAGGTCAGCATTTTGTAGGTCTTCTTTCCGTCCAGTCCAAGGTTATACCATTGGATCAGTCGGTAGTTGGATGCGTTTTCGGCATCCTCGCTGTGCAGAATATCAAAGGGTTCGGGAAGCTCCACCAGGCCGTCGCCGTCGATATCATCACTGTAAACGTAATAATTACGAACGGTCATGCTTTCGGCGTTTTCACCGGTAACAATATTCTGCAGCTGAGAATCGCGGATCGCAAACACATCTGTTCGGATCAGATGCTCATCCAACGTTCCCGCCACAAACACCGCGGGAACATCCTTGGCGGTGTAGCCGGTGATCACACGGCGAACCGAGGTGATGCCATCTGATAGCTGCTGTTCGGGATCGCGAACCATCACGCCTTCGGAGAAGCGGTACAATTCCGCGGAACCGCGCTGTGTATCAGCCTCAAATCGGATCAGAAACAAATCCTGTCTGCCATCCTGATCGAGATCAAAGGTCTCCAGCGCGGAATAGTTGGCCGACATCAGTTCCAGCGTGCTGTTTCCCTGAAAACTGTGAACGCTGACGGATTTGAGCAGCTGATCGCTGATGGCTCTGCCGACAATGATCTCCTTGCCGGGAGAGCCGTCGATCTGCTCATAGCAGACGGAATCGAAGCTGGCTCCGACACCTTCCACGGTGGATGCCAGGCGGAAGCTGTCGCCCGAACGGCTGAAGATATAGATCTTCAGCGGTTTATCCCCGGTGTCCTTTGCGAAGACGATTGCTTCATCCACGCCGTCGCCGTCCAGATCCTGCATCTGAAGCGGCTGGCGGTTTTCCCCCGCAGTCGGTGCACAGTACTGAACAGATCCTGTCACGACTTTCTCGATCTCCAGCTGAAGATTATAGTACGCATCGGACTGGCGCGGCAGCGTATAAAGCTCATCCACCGGTTTCAGCAGGCACCCGCTTAAAAACAAAGCGAAACAAAGCGGAATCAGGCAGAGCAGAAGCCTTTTCCTTACTTTTTTACTTTTTGACACTCACTCTGCCTCCTTTCTTACATTCTGTATATTATAGCATAAAAGATGCACTTTGTGAATCACTAACCGTTATTTTACAACAACATTCGCGTCACCAAGCACAGCCTTCAGTTCGGCCAGCATACTGCCTCGCAACTCACAGGCTGCAGAGGCGCGAACGCCTGTGGAAGCATAGTAGAGGATCACGGGCGTCTTACCGGGGAACATATTGAGAATGGCACGCGTCTTGCGCTCCTGAACCGTTCCTTCCGCGGGAATCTTCAGATAAAGCTTCTGATTCTTCCCTTCCGCCGCGGACTGACGTTCCGTTTTCATCGGCGCATCCGTAATGCTGCGGACACTGTTGATCACAATCTGCGGTTCTTTTTCCTCCCGTACGGAGATCCGCCCCGTCAGAATGGCAGGCGCGTTTTCCCGCAGCAGCTGACCGTACTGAGAAAGCACGCTGGAAAAAGCCAGCGCCTCCATCGTTCCCGTATCATCTTCCAGCGTAACATAGGCCATCACGGAATTGTTGCGGGTGGTCTTCTGCTTTGTCTTCTGCACGATACCAGCCACAGAAATGATCTGCTCATCATGGAAGCGTTCGTCACCTTCGGAAAAGCTTTCCAGCAGTTCTCCGATGGGAACCACATGACTGCCCGCCAGCATCGGACGGTAATCGTCCATGGGATGACCCGAGAGATAAAGTCCCGTTGTTTCCTTTTCCATATTCATGATCTCGGAACGGGAAAGCTCCGGAAGGTCAGGGATGGCCACCGCGGGAACAGGATTGTCCATAGCAAGATCGAACAGTCCCATCTGCCCTTCCACATTCTGCTTGCGGCTTTCCGCCACGGAGTCCATGATCAGATCATAGACCTTCAGCAGCTGGGAACGGCGAAGGCCGAGGCAATCCAGCGCGCCGCATTTGATCAGATTTTCCATGGCTCTCTTATTGAGATCCATGCCCACCGTGCGCTCGCAAAGATCCTCCAGCGAATGGAACGGACCGCCTGCCTCACGTTCACGGATCACCTGACGGATAAGTCCTCTGCCGATATTCTTGACCGCAGCCAGACCGAAGCGGATACCGCGATCCACAGCGGTGAAATTATCCTCCGATTCATTGATATCGGGGGGAAGCAGCGAAATGCCCATATCCTTACAGGCTGCAATATAGCCGGAGACCTTCACGGAGGAATCCTGCACCGAGGTCATCAGCGCAGCCATATATTCCTTGGGATAATAACACTTAAGATACGCGGTATCGTATGCGACCTTGGCATAGCAGACGGCATGGGCTTTATTAAAGGCATAATTGGCAAAATCAAGAATCTCATCATAGATCTCCTGTGCCGCCTTTTCACTGACGCCGTTCTTCACCGCACCGGGAATTCCGCGTTCGGGATCGCCGTAAACGAAGGTCTTCCGCTCCGCCAGAATGACCGCCTGCTTTTTCTTGGAGATGGCGCGGCGCATATTATCGGCCTGTCCGAGGGTATAGCCGCCCAGACGGCGGAAGATCTCGATGACCTGCTCCTGATATACCATACACCCATAGGTGACCGATAAAATGGACTCCAGCTGCGGTGTTTTATAGGTGATCAGAGAGGGATTCAGTTTATTGGCGATGAACCGCGGGATCGAATCCATGGGGCCGGGACGGTAGAGCGCCACAATAGCGGTAATATCTTCAATGGAACCGGGCTTCATCTGCACGCAGACGCCGGTCATACCCGCGGATTCCATCTGGAATACGCCGGAGGTTTTGCCTTCGCCCAGCATTTTATAGACCTTCGGATCGCTGTCCGAGACCTTTTTCATGGAGAAACCGGGAACTTTTTTTCGAATTTCACGTTCCGCATCCTCGATCACCGTCAAGTTTCGAAGGCCGAGGAAGTCCATCTTCAGAAGACCCAGTTCCTCAATTGTCGTCATGGTAAACTGGGTCACGATGGTCTCGTCATTGCGGCTGAGCGGCACATAGTCATAGACAGGCTGCTCGGTGATCACAACGCCAGCCGCATGGGTTGACGTATTGCGGGGCATGCCTTCCAGCGCTCTGGCCGTATCGATCAGCGTTCTGACCCGTTCATCGGAATCGTACTTTTCCTTCAGCTGGGCGGATACCTTCAGCGCCTCATCCAGGGTCATATGCAGGGTCGTGGGGATCAGCTTGGCAACAATATCCGTTTCCGCATATGTAAAGTTCATCGCACGACCGACATCGCGGATGGCCGCACGGGCAGCCAGCGTACCGAAGGTCACGATCTGCGCCACATGATCGGAGCCGTATTTCCGCATGACATAGTCGATCACTTCTCCGCGGCGTTCCTGGCAGAAGTCCGTATCAAAGTCCGGCATGGAAACACGTTCCGGATTAAGGAATCGCTCGAAAATGAGCGTATATTTCATGGGATCGATTTCCGTGATATGCAGACAATAGGCGGCAATGGACGCGGCGCCTGAGCCTCTGCCGGGGCCGACGGGAATGCCCGCTTCCTTGGCATAGCGGATAAAGTCCCAAACGATCAGATAGTAATTGACATAGCCCATGCGGCTGATAACGCCGATCTCATAGTCCAGCCGTTCCAGATATTCCTTCGGCTGGTCGGGATAGCGCTTACGGAAGCCGTCCATGCAGAGCTTGCGGAAGTATTCCTCGTTGGTGTAGCCCTCCGGCACATCGAACGCAGGCAGATGATACTGATTGAATACAAATTCCACATTGCAGCGTTCCGCAATCCTGCAGGTATTCTCAAAGGCTTCGGGAATATTGGGGAAAAGCTCCCGCATTTCCTCTTCCGACTTCAGATAGAATTCATCCGTCTCGAATTTCATGCGGTCGGGATCATCCACAGTCTTGCCCATCTGAATGCACATCAGGACATCCTGAATGCGGGCATCCTCACGGGTCAGATAGTGGGCATCGTTGGTGGCAACCAGCGGCAGGCCGGTTTCTCTGGCAAGACGCATCACGCCGGCATTGACGGCCTTCTGCTCCTCAATGCCGTGATCCTGCAGCTCCAAATAAAAATTCCCTGGCCCGAAAATCTCGGAAAGCGTCAGCGCTTCCTGCTTCGCACCTTCGTAATCCTCCTGCATCAGCTTGCGTGGAATGGAGCCTGCCAGACAGGCCGAAAGCGCAATGAGGCCCTCCGAATGCTGCCGCAGCAGATCAAGATCCACACGGGGTCTATTGTAGAATCCGTGCAGAAATGCCATGGAGACCATGTAGCTGAGGTTGCGGTAACCCGTTTCATTTTCGCAAAGCAGAACCAGATGGTATGCCTCATTGTCCACGCCGTGTACGCGGTCGGACATCTTACGGGGCGCTACATAAACCTCACACCCGATAATGGGTTTAACGCCCGCAGCCTTGGCAGCACGGTAAAAATCGATCACGCCGTACATCACGCCGTGGTCAGTGATGGCTACTGCTTCCTGCCCCAGCTCCGCGGCACGCTTTACAAGCCCGCCGATGCGGCAGGCGCCGTCCAGCAGACTATATTCCGTATGCACATGAAGATGTACAAAGCCCATGGTTACTCCTTCGAAAGTTCTATAAGTTTTCTCATTCTGTGGTTAATAGCGGATTTGGTCACGGGAGGATCCAGCATCTCCGCCA
>JAFSHY010000126.1 GCA_017440065.1 Oscillospiraceae bacterium
ATGCGGTATGCGGTTTTGTACTGCACCAAAGCCTCCCCTGTGTAAGGGGAGGTGTCCCGCAGGGGCGGAGAGGTTGTCAATCCCTCAGTCAGCTTCGCTGACAGCCTTTGGCCCAGGTCGCAAGCACAGCTTGCTCCCCGCTTAGGCTAAAAACATGCCGCTGGCATGTTTTATTAACGCGTCGCGCCCTTTACACAAGGGAGCCTTTTCCTAAAACGGTATATCTTGCAAAAATCCGACCTATGATCGAAACCATAGGTCGGATTTCGCTATTTTACGAACACCGCTGGAAACCGGGGGTTCCTTTTTGGATGCGGTTACAGGGTCTGCTCGGTGCGGGCGATGATATCGTCCTGCGTCTGACGGGAGAGGACATTGAAGAAGGCGCTGTAGCCTGCCACGCGGACGATGAGGTCGCGGTGCTTTTCGGGATGCGCCTGCGCGTCCAGCAGGGTGGCTCTGTCCACTACGTTGTACTGGACATGGTAGCCTTCCAAACGGTCGAAGAAGGTGCGAACCATCAGCTCCAGCTTCTTGAGGTTTTCCCTGGAGGCCAGCAGAGCGGGCGTGACCTTCTGATTCAGCAGCACACCGCCGGTGATCTCGTGGGTGGGCAGCTTGGAAACGGACTTGAAGACGGCGGTGGGGCCGTGCTTATCCATGGCATGGGCGGGAGAGCAGCCCTCTGCCAGCGGCTGGCGGGCATGGCGGCCGTTGGGGGTGGCCATGGTGCCGTACCCCTGACCCACGTTGGCGGAGATGGAGGAGGTGCCGGCATAGCGGATGCCGCCGATGGGGCCTCTGCCGTAGCGGGTATTGGGGTACTTCTTCATCTCGTCGATGTAGGATTCATAGGCCTTGACCACCAGCAGGTCAACGGCGTCATCGTCGTTGCCGTACTTGGGCGCACCTTCGATCAGCTTCTGACGGATGGCTTCGCCTTCCTCGCCGGCAAAGTCATTGGCGAGGGCGTCCATCAGCTGATCCTTCGTGATCTCCTTGCGGTCAAAGACGAGGGTCTTGATGGCGGCAAGGGAGTCCGCCATATCGGCGATGCCGACCTGCAGGCCGGAAATAAAGTCGTAGATGGCGCCGCCTTCCTTGATGGTCTTGCCGCGGCCGAGGCAGTCCTGCGTGAGGGCGGAGCAGAGGATATCGGGAACTTCCTTTTCGCTGGCCACGTCGATGGCGTTTTCCACGATGACGCTGGCGCGGGTCAGCTCACGGATGGCCTTATCCCATGCGGCCATCAGCTCGTCAAAGGATTCCATATCGCGGAAGTTGCCGTAGTCCTTGACGAAGCGCTTGCCGCTGGTGACGTCGATGCCGTTGTTCATGACCATCAGCAGGATGCGCGGGAAGTTCAGATAGCTCATGCCGGTGCAGCGGTAGCCCCACTTGCCGGGAACGGCGGTTTCCACGCAGCCGACGGCGGAGTAGTTGTAGGCGTCTTCTTTGCTGACGCCCTTTTCGATGAAGGAGGGGATGATGACCTCGTCGCTGTTGAAGGCGGGCATGCCGGTGCCGAGCTTCAGCACCTCCAGCGCTTCGTCCATGAAGGCCTGATTCAGATTGCGGTGATAGCGGACAGTCAGGTTGGGCTGGGGCAGACGGGTCTGACCGATGGACTTGAGGATGAGGAAGGACAGCTTGTTGACCGCGTCCTTGCCGTCGGTGGTCTGACCGCCGATGGTGACGTTCTGATACATGGGGCTGCCTGCGCTGGAGAAGGTATGGGCCTGGGAGCGAACCTTGTTGATGGTCAGCGTCTTGATCCAGAGGTTGGTCAGCAGCTCCACGGCCTGATCCTCGGTGATGGCGCCCTTTTCGAGGTCGGAGGCCAGATAGGGGTAGACGTACTGGTCGAAGCGGCCGTAGGAGAGGGAATGGCCGTTGGATTCGATCTGCAGGATCAGCTGGATGAACCAGGTGGCCTGCACGGCTTCATGGAAGGTCTCGGCGGGTTCGTAGGGAACCTTGTCGCAGACACGGGCGATCTCCAGCAGCTCGCTCTTTCTGGGCTCTGCGGCGGTCTCGGCCTTTTCGCGGGCAAGGGCGGCATAGCGGCCGGCAAAGTGCTTCACCGCTTCGATGACGATGAGAACGGCCTTGTAGAACTGATACTTGGAGATGGATTCCGTTTCGGTCAGATCCAGATTTTCCTTGTATTCACGGGTGCGGCGCTCAAAGTCCCTGAGGCCTTTTTTCAGCACATTGGCATAGTCCACAACGATGTGGGCGTCGCCTGCGTTGAGCTTGCCTTCCATGCCGAAGAAGCCCGTTTCCATGTAGACGCTCATTTCCTCGGGAATGAGCATCTCGCCTCTGGAGCGGAGGTTGTTGTTTTCCCAGAAGGGCGCGATGGAGCGGATCTGCTCCTTGGTCTCCTCGGTGATGTAGAAGACGTCGCCGTCGCGCTTTTCAAAGAGATCCAGCTCGTCGAGGATGAACTTCAGCGTGTATTCGGGGAATACGGGGGCATCGCGGTTGGAGGATGCCTGGTTGCCTACGAGCACGGTCTCGTCCTCAATATAGATGGACATCTTTTCCAGAATGTTTTGGAGCATCAGTGCGCGCTTCATGACGGGGCTCTGATGCACATTGGCCTTGTAGCTTTCCGTGGCCAGCAGGGCGCGCTGGGCGTCGATGTAGGGCTTCTTGTCCAGAACGCTTTCGCGGTAGGCCTGCATACGGGGCGTCAGTGAGCCGAAATGGGCTTTGTTTTCCATAGGTTCCTCCTCAAATATGAATCAAACAGTTATGTTCGTAAGGGAATTTGCTTATGTTCATAACTATCTTACCACATATGATGGGGATGTCAAGCGGGAGAGAAAGAATTATGCGCAGAGATACTGAACGGCGTCGCTGACCTGGCGGGAGGGAAACGCGGCAAGGGAGATCTGCGCCATAAGCTGCTTTGCGCGGGAATTATAGGGCTCCCTGCGCAGGTCGGAGAGGTAAGCGCAGCGGAGGATGCTCTGCAGGTATTCCAGCAGCTCGGGGTCGTTGTTTCTGCGGTCACGGACCGTGGTTCTTTCCGTCGTCTTCATAAGATGTTGTCCTTTCGTTCGGGAGGTCATCTCCTCTTTCTGTATCTTGGACGAGCCGAAAAGCCGAAAGGTTTTATCTTTAAAAAATTTTTGCAGCCGTGTCCCGTTTGGAACACGGCTGCATGGAAGCGGTTAAGGGAATATATCGTGGGGATCGTAATCGAAGATCGTATCGGGGAACCCGGAGGGAATATCACCGGTATCCAGCCCGACGGCATAAAGCGTCCGCCAATCGAGATCCGGCTCGGGAATGACAAGACCACTGCCGAAATGACCGCCGCCGGAGAGGATGGTGACGGGGCCAATCTCGGTATGCTCCGTGATCTGGGCAGGACAAAGCTTCCAGATATAGCCGTCCTCGGTCCATTCCCAAACGGCTTCGCCGCGCTGGAGATCCCCGCGGAAGGCATAAACGTCGATGGAGCAGCTGCGGTCCGGCTCGCCGCGGTAGAACCGCGCCACAATAAACTCTTCGACGCCGTCACCGTCCAGATCCTCACAGGCGCAGCGGATCTCCTCTCCCTCCAGAGTGGTGGAGAAGATTTTTTGCTTGTCCAGCTCCGGCCAATTACCGAAGCTGCTGTCCTGCGCGGAAAGGAGGATGCCCTTTCCGTCTGACACAGAAGTTAGTTCGCAGTCCCGATAGTGGCGGCTGTAGTCCAGATCCCAGCTTCGGTCCGCGGAGGCCCGGTCCGGCGCCTCCGTCTGCAGCAATTCCGCCACGTAACTCCAGTATTGTTCATAGCCCTCGCTCCAAGCATCGGGCCGACGGAACGCGTCGCGGTACCAGATGGCAATGTGGTAATAGTGGTGCATGGCCTGTTCCCGCGGATCGGGCGGATGCCCGACCTGCTCGGTCTGCGGCTCTTGCCGCTCCTTGACCGCGTGGTGGATCACCGCGCCGGTGCCGGCGGCAATGGTTACCGCCAGCGCGCCCGCCACGATCTTGGTGGCCAGCGTTTTGGCTGCGGCGGTACCTGCGGTCTTGGTGGCAGCCGTGGCAGCGGCATTGGCAGCCGCCGTGCTGCCCGCCGATGCACCTGCCGAAGCACCGCTTGCGGCAGCGCCGATACCCGCCACGGCCTGCGCGGAGATACCCTGCGCCTTGGCGGTGCGGAACAGCCAGAGGAGGAAGGGCATGGGAGCCATGGAGTAGAGCTTGACGCCCTGCTTCTCCAGCGCCAGAACGGCGGCCTCCACCTTCTTCCGCCCGTAATTGAGGCGGCTTTTTACCGTGTTTTCGGAGCAGTTCATCACCGCCGCGATCTCGCGGATGCTGCGCTCCTCGTAATAGAGCATGCTGAGCGCCAGCCGCTGCTCGGGACTCAGCGTATCGAGGATGGCATTCATCAGCCGCGTGGTCTCCTGCCTGTCCAGCACCGCATCCGGCTGGTGGGAAAGGTCGGCATCCGCATGGCGCAGGTCGATCTCCTCGCCGTTCTCATCCACCCGTTCGGAGAACAGAGCAGGCCGCTTCTTTTTGAGATAGTCCAACGCGGTATTGGAAGCCAGCCGCTTCATCCACGCGGTAAACTTGGCGGGGTCATCCAGCTTGTCCAGATTTTGGAAGCCCTTGATGTAGCTGTCATGTACCAGATCCTGCGCCGCGTCTTCGTCCTTGACCAGCGCGCGGATGCTTTGGTAGACGCTGTTGTAGGTTTGCCGGTACAATTCGGAAAAGGCATCCTGCTCACCCTGACGGGCCTGCAGCACCAGTTCCGCTATGGTCTGATCCATGAGGGATATTCCTCCTTTTCCTGTGTGTTTTCCCGCGCCGCCAGCGTGCGCAGGATGCGCCGCAAAACGGTTTCCGCCTGCTGCGGCGGAAGGCTGCAGCTTTCGATCAGCTTTTTGAAGAGCGCACGGAATTCCGCATCTTCCATGGCATCACCCTCCCTTCCGATCCTTAGACGAGTGGGGAGGGAAAAAGGTTTTACGGAATCGGCGCGGTTTTGCGGATACTTTGGCATACATGGCTGATAAACAGGCGGGCGGCTGTGGTGAGGCGCGCGTTTTTCGCCGTGGCGATGGCGATATCCCGATGATGGGTATCGGCAAAGGGAACACAAGCCACCTGATAGCGGGGATTTTTCGCGATCAGCGAATGCATGATGGTGATCCCGAGCCCCTGCTCGACCATGGAAAGGATCGTGTGGTCGCTGCTGACCTCATAGCGCACGGACGGCGTGCAGCCGATGCGGGCGAGGAAACGGGAGATCTCAAAGTCGGCCTTTTCCCGTGTCATGATAAACGGCACGCCCTCCAGCTGTTCGATCGGAAACTCCGCTGCAGCTGCCAGCGGATGATCCGTCGGCAGCACCGCCACCAGCTCATCCCGCAGGAGGAAATGGGATTGCAGGTCGTTGGTGGTGGGCAGGCTGACAAAGCCGCAGTCCACCTTGCCGTGACGGATGCAGGTTTCGATCTCGGCATAGGATTCGATGCTGATCAGCTCAAACGCGATGTTGGGATAGAGCTGGCGGAAGGACCGGAGCAGGTGCGGCATCCAGATATCCGCCACGCTGGTGAATACGCCCACCCGCACAAGACCGGTATGCATGCCGTGGACTTCTCCCACGGTGAACTCCAGCTCCTCGCAGCGCTCCACGATCGAACGGAGGATCGGCAGCAGCTGGCTGCATGCGGAGCTGATCTCCAGCCCGGAACGGCTGCGCCGCAGCAGCTCCACCTTCCATTCCTTTTCCAGATCCGCGATCATGCGGCTGACGGCAGGCTGTGTATAACCCATCTGCTCCGCGGCAAGGCTGATGCTGCCCAGCTCGACGGCCTTGAGAAGCGCGGTATATTTCTGCAGGCTCAAAATGCTCCGTCCTTTCTGTATGCCGTATTGGCATATATAACATAAAAAACATGAATTTGCGTTATGCTTAACCTCATTATACAATGAAAATACAGGGGATGTAAAGAGCAAGGATCGTCTGCCTGAATCAGAAGAAAAAGGGAGAAACACCATGAAAGTTGCGATTTTGGGATCCGGTAACGGTGCGCTGGCCATGGCCTTTGAATGGAGCCGTGCCGGTCATGACATTTACATGTTCGATTTTCCGCAGTTTGACCGCCAGATCAAGGCCATCAATGCCGCGGGCGGCATCTTCAGCGAAGGCGAGATGGAAGGCTTCCAACCCATCTGCTATGCCGGTCATGACATCGAACTGTGCCTGCGGGATACCCCGCTGATCTTTGCCGTCGGCCCTGCCTATGCCACGGAAGCCTTCGGCAATGCCTGCGCGCCCCATGCGAAGGACGGTCAGATCTATGTGGTATGCCCCAGCTCCTGCCTCGGTTCCATCCTCTTTAAGAAAGCGCTGGGTTTGGCGCCGGAGGATGACCGCATCATCATTTCCGATACCTCCACGCTGCCCTATGCCGTCCGCATCATCGAAGACGGCAGGATCGCCGTGTATAACCGTCTGCCCGGCGGTGTGAAGATGGCCACACTGCCCAGCGCGAAAAACGATATGGTCTATGAGCTGATCGCGCCTGTCCATCCCTGCATGGAAAAGGCGGCGAACATCTTTGAGACCTGCCTGCAGAATGCCAACCCCATGCTGCATCCCTGCATCACCACCCTCAATGCCGCCCGCATCGAAGGCCCCAACGATTTCTTCTTCTATGAAGAAGGCGTCACGCCCGGTGTCGGCAGACTGCTGAAGGCCATCGACGACGAGCGCATCGCCCTCGGCGCCGCGCTGGGTCTGACCATCGAGAGCGACCCCTATATCAGCCTCCGCCAGGGCTATCTGCTGGAAGAAAACTATGATACCGCCTATGCCACCGCGCCCGGCTTTATCGGCATCAAGGCGCAGACGCAGCTGGATTACCGCTATTACAACGAGGATGCCGGCTACGGTCTGGTTCTTTGGCTGGATCTGGCGGAACGCATCGGCCATCAAATGCCCACCACCGCTGCCATGCTGCAGATCGTATCTGCCATCATGGGCAGAGATTACAAGGCGGAAAAGGCCCGCACGCTGGATACCCTCGGCCTCGGCGGCTACTCCATGCAGGAGCTTTGCCGCATCCTGTAAGAGAAGCGGGGTGTTGCCATGCCGATCAAAAACAAGCTGACAACAGAACTGACGAGCATTCTGATGCTCCTCTGCGCCGTCGCGGTCTCCTTTCTCTCCGTACACGTGTTTATCGTGCCTTCCAATTTCGCGCCCAGCGGCATCGAAGGCATCAGCATGATCCTCTATGAGATCACGGGAATCAACATCGGCTGGTTCAAGCTGGCATTCAATATCCCGCTGCTGATCGTTGCGTGGATCTGCCTCAACAAGCGGTATGTGATCTATGTAGTCGCGTTTGTGGTGCTGGATGCCCTCGGCGTGATCCTCATGGAGCAGATCGGCTTCTTCACCTTCGTTCCTGCCGGACTGACGGCAGGAGATGCGATGGGCTACCGCCTGATCTCCGCCATGGTGGCGGGCGTGGCTCTCGGCATTTGCACGGGACTCATGCTGCGCATCGGCTGCTCCACAGGCGGCGTGGATATCATTGCCTGTCTTGTCAGCATGAAAAAGCCGAATTTCCACGTGGAGCGGGTCATCAGCGTCATCTGCTACGGAGTGATCCTTTGCTCGTATTTCGTGTATCGGGATCTGACCAGCATCCTTCTTTCCTGTATTCAGATCTTTGTCTTTGAATGGACGGCTGCCTCGCTGCTGCGGAAGGACCGCTATGCCGTGGAGGTAAAGATCATTACGAAGAAACCGGAAGAGATCCGCGACGAGATCCTCTATAAGTACCGCCACAGCGCCACCATTCTGGAGGCCACCGGTATGTACACGGGCGATACCTATTCCATGGTCATCACGGTGCTGGACAGCCGCAATATGCAGGCGTTCATGTCCTCCATGAAGGCGCATACCGATACGTTCATTTATTTTACCGACGGTGTGAAGGTGCAGGGAGAATACCACTTCGGATTGACGGAAAGCGAACGCATGGACGCCTATTGAGCGCGGCATGACCGAAGACGGTATACGATGAAAAAAGCCCCCGCGAAGCAGGCTTCGCGGGGGTCCTTTTATCCGTCATTCTGAACGCATGAAATGCGTGAAGAATCTCCGACGTTTCGTTTGCCGCCCCTTGGCTCCCCCTTTGGGGGAGCTGTCACCGAAGGTGACTGAGAGGGTTCATGGTGCCTTGTTTCCCTCTCCGTCCTCGCTGCGCTCGGACACCTCTCCCACAGGGAGAGGCAAGGACGGATTCGGGACGCGAAACGCGTCCCCTACGACGTCAGAACGGCAGCAGCTTTTTGCAAATGTCATATGACATATGAATTTGCTGACCGCAACTGCCGTTCTTCCTTTTCCCCATGAAGCGG